>SHZY01000092.1 GCA_009692065.1 Gemmataceae bacterium | reverse complement strand
TGGTGGAGAAACACATGGCCGGCAACTCCGTTTGCCCGAGCGATAAGATGGGGGCTTAAGGCAGATATTGTGCCAGCTGCGTTTACGAAAAGGAAGGTCAGAAGGGACCGTTTTTCAGGCGGCAAACTGATGGCCGGGAACTGCTGGTTAAGTGCTGTCCCCGATTCGCCACAAGGGCGACAACTTCGAGGGGGGAAGTTTGGCGTAGATCAGCATTTCTAGGCTGACAGCGCCAGCAAAAAGTCAGGCTCGAAAGCCTGACCTACTCTATGCTCACCCACTACGCGACTCCCTCAAGGATTCTTCTTCCACGGATGGATATCATTGTCTCGGCGCTGGGCGTAGATCAGCACGCGGACTTTGTCAGCCTCGGCCTTCGGGGGCCAGGTGTAAACAGTTTTGGCATCCTTGGCGATGGGAACCGTCCGCAAACTCTTTGCTGTGCCGTCGGGGTTAAACTCCACCCCGATGACCTGGCTCTGCGGCTGCGCGCGCGGATCACGGGAACGGGTGATGACGATGTAGCAGGTGGCCTCCAGGTCGCGCGGCAGTTTGGGCTCGCGTCCTTCCTCAAAAACAAGCCCGGCGTGAAACATCGACCAGGCGTGATCGTCCATCACGACGTCGCCTTCATGCAAGTGTTCCGCCAGCCAGATCCCGGCCGCATGATTGCCCGCGCGATTGCCGTGCAGGCGCTGCGTTGCCTTTGGCAAGCAAGCCCCGAGCAAAGCCACGAAGAGCACCGCGGACCAAAGCGGCGCCGAGCGAAGCCAACCGGTCGTTTCCGTCGGCGCCTGCGAAACCGGCTTACGCCAAGCCAGAATCCGCCGCGGCAATTCGCTCAAAGCCACGACGGCGAAGAAGCAGCCCCCAATGACTAGGATCATCACGTGCCGGTCGGAGATGTAGTACACGCGCATGGCCAGCGAGATCAGGATGAGTCCGTGGATCGCTATATAGGCCATCAACGCCCAGAATGCGGGTTGTCGTCGTAGGCCCGCGAATGACCAGACAAATCCCAGCAAGGCGGGCACGCCTGCCAGGTAATGGAACCCCTGGTTAATCTCTTCGCCCAGCGCCCATACGCTGCGCCCCAGGCTCAGAAGCTTGTTATCGGTGGGCGGAATCGTGGCGGCGAACAGGGACAGTGGGCCCGCAATGTCGACGGGTCGTTTCATCTCTGCACGTTCAGCGAAGCCCATCGCGACGAGTGGGGCTGGTTTATTGGTGAGACCGCCAATCACGATGGCATAGGTGCAGCCGACCGCGATGGCCGAAAACACAGCCGCCGAGCCGCAGCCGCCGCAACGCCACCACGAGCACCGCCAGGTCGGACGGATTTGCATAACGATCAGCATCAACCCCAGCGCCGGCAGTATCAGCGCCCCTTCGGGCCGGGTCAAATATGCAAGCCCCGCAAAGACGCCGCCCAAGGCGCAGCGCCAGACGCTGCGGTTGCGGATGCCGTGGACCATCTGTAGCAGGCCCATTACCAGGAATACGAGGTACAACGGCTCGGAAATGCCGTCCGAGAGATGCTGAGCACTGATCGGCAGATACTGGTAGAGCAGTGTCGCGAAGAAGCTGACGGGGCGATCGAAGAATTGCCGGCCCAGCCAATACATCGGTACAAGTAGCACCAGCGATGCGACGAGGCTGACCAGTTGGGCCGACAGAGTCATGTTTGCTGCCGTGGTCGCGTCTTCCATCGCTCGGATGGGTAGCGAAGTCAGCCAAACCAGAACGGGGTAACCGGGATGCTGGTGATTCTGCTGGAGGACTTTCGCCCAGGGCTTCTGTTCGAATTGCAACGCGTAGCGGATGTAGCCGATGCTGTCGCGTGCGGTCACCTCGGTGTTGCAGATCAGCCAGAGACGCAAGGGCAAGACGAGCGCAACGAGCACGCCGATGAGCAGCCAATCGGTTTTGTGAGTGGTACGTGGTGCGTGGTGCGTGGCGAGTGGTTCCGTCATGCCAACCGTCCCTTCCGTGGGATTCGAATGTCGGTGTGTATCGTAGCGCTTTTGAGAAAACTGGTCAAGATGGGCTGGCGCAAAGGAACCCCCAGGAATCGCTGCGTTCATCCTGGGGCTTGGCCACTCACCACTCACCACTCACCACTCACTCCTCTTCGCCCCTCACAAGATGCCACGGCGTCCAGTCGATGCACGGCACTTGCACCACCGGATGGTTGAGGATACCGCGATACTCGCTGAACACCAGGAAGTAGCCGGTGTAGAACCGCATGACGAACAGCATCCACAGCAAGAACGCGACGCCGAACATCATCACGCGGTACTTCCAACTAATGGTGGTCTTGACCGCGGTGATAATCACATGTTGCGGCAACCATGCCTGGGGCAGGATTTCGAGTTTGTCGAACCAGTGGGCCAGCCGCGGCGGCAGGTCGGTCGTACGAATCGTCCCGGCGCGCACCGCCTTCAGCATGGCCGAGCGATAGATCAACGCCGAGACCGTCTTCAGTACCAACAGGGCGAAGAAGAAAAAGATCGACCAGACGAAAAAATGATTCCGCAGCATCCAGTACGCCTCCTGTGGCGTATCAGCGACATTCGGCCCAAAGTTATCGCCGACCGTGAAGATGCGCGGAATCTCGAAGATCAGCGACGTCAGCGTCAGGCCGGCGAACAGGATCACGTAGGCCGTCAGCCGCGTCAGGATCAGCCGGGTAACAATGCGAAACTGGAAGAACGCAGAAATCTCGCCGGCGGCGGCCTGATGAGCCTGCGCCATCGGCACATAAAGAAGCGCAAGCACCAGGAGGAAGCTGCCAAGCAGCCCGGAAAGAAAGCCGAGGAACGCGTCCTCATAACCTTTGTGGAATGAATTGAACCAACCGAAATACCACGAGAACAACATGATGAAGCAGCCCCAGCCGGTCAGCATGTACGTTGCGAACAGCCCGGTCAGACCGGCCTTGAAGTTGAGCAACAGCGAATGCACCGGCAAAGTGACGACGGTCCAGCTCACGCGCACGAACGCCCACAGGCTGTTGCCCTTTGACATATTCTCAAGCGTCAAGATGATGCGTTCACGCAAGAACCAGCGCGGCCGTTCGACGGGAGCGTCGGACCCGAGCGTTTCGAGGAATTTTTGAAACGTCCCTTCGTAGCGGCGTGGACTCTCGCGCCACCAGCCTCGCAGGGCGATCACCTGCATGCGCCGCTGCAGCCAGCCGAACGCGGCGATGGCGGTGATGAAGCTCAAGGGAAACGCGTTGCAGATCATGACGACGCCGACGATGAAGCGCGCGATCCAGGCAAGCAGCGTGTAGCCAGCGTTCTCACGAATGACGCGATCGACCGAGGGTTTCTCGGCCTTCGGCGGCGCGGGCTCGGGCTCCTCCGGCGCCGGCAGTACGACCGGAATCGGCACTGCCACCACCACCGGCGGTGGATCGGGAATCGGCGGCAGGATCAACGGCGGCCTGTTCTGGATGCCGGTTTCGTTCAAGGTGGACATACAAGATTCTCAGGGCGAGCCGGGTTACGTCGCCGCCAACAGCGACCGGTTGTTCGCGTGCGGCGTCGGGAAATCCATGATCTCGCCGATCGACTTCGCCACGTAAATCTGCTGCTGCGTACGATCCACCGCCAGCCGTTCGTGTGGCACGAACCGCCGCGGCCCGGCGATCAACGCAAAAATCTGGTGCGAGCTGCGGGTGTTGAAATGGTGCTGATACGGCACCGGCATCGAGCGATTGCTGTCGCGGCCGCAGTCCGGCACCACCACGAACACCGTGTTGTCGCGGTACTGTTCATCGCCCTGCGTCGCGTTGTAAATTTCACGCACGCCCTCGTCGATGATCGAAATCGCGCGGTGATAGAATTGGCGCGGGCCCCAATGGACGTAATCGGGGTCCTGATAGTTGATCATCATGAACTTCGGCTTCAGCTCACGCAGCGCCCACAGGGAGAGCGTGGTCAGCAGCCGATCGCCGCGAGGATTCACCATGCCCGAGCGGCCATAGTGCTCGCGCCACTTGCGCCAAAACGCGTCGAGCTGCGGCGTCGCCACGCGGGCGCGGTTCTCGACACGATAGTCGCGGTTTTCCATGTCGCGCAGCTCACGCTGCTTTTGCTCCAGCTCACGCCCCTCGAAACGGCCATTGGCGATCTCTTCACGCAGCAAAAACGTCTTGAAGCGATAAAGGCTCAACACCGTCGAACTGTAGCGGACGCCGTAGACGTGGTGGTTCGAGAAGGTGTAAAACTCCTCGTTGATGCGATCCTCGCCGTTGACGATGAGAGCCTGATGGGCCGGCACGTCATACTTGCGGCGAAAATACTCGAACAGCGTCGGCACCTTCGCCTCGAAGCGATCGGACAAGAATCGGCCGGTGACGTCCTCATAGCGATCGTACTTGCCGGTGAGGATGTAGAGCGTGCCCTGCCCGTGGCTCGTCTGGATGCCCTCAAGACTTTCGATTTCCATCTTGGGAAAGAGGACGCCGCCTTGCCGTTGATAGAGTTCGTGATAGATGAACGGGCAGTAGGTATTTTCGGGAAAGTCGATGGTCTCGCGCCGCCGCACCCCGCCGCCGAAACGCACGAGGACGACGTTCGGACCGGTGTAAGGCAGACGCCCCTGCGGCTCCGGCTCAACCGGCTGCTGGTCTTGCGGCTCCGGTGGTTGTTGCTGATGTGCAAAACTGAGCGAGAGCCCCGCGGACCCCACGGCGCCGGATTTCTGCAAAAAGTCGCGTCGGTTCATGGTACAATCTCCCGGTTGAGCGTTACTACAATCTACCACAGCGGCGTCGTCGATGTTTCAGGGAATTCCGAAAGCCCAGGGACGGCCGTCCCTGGGCTTTGAACGCAGATGGCAATGCTGATCATCACCCCACTCCTGCAAATCCCCGACGACGAATTCACGTGGACCTACGCGCGCTCGGGCGGCCCCGGCGGGCAGAATGTCAACAAGGTCGCGTCCAAGGCGGTGCTGCGCTGGGACCTTGCCGCCAACACCTCGCTGCCGGCCGACGTCAAGGCTCGCTTTATTCTGCAGCAAAAACGCTTTGTCACGCAGGACGGCGGCGTTATCATCATGTCGCAGCGCCACCGCGACCAGGAACGCAACCGCGACGATTGCCTCGACAAGCTGCGGACCATCGTCCTGCAAGCACTGTTCGTCCCGAAGCCACGCAAGAAGACGCGCCCCTCGCGCGGCAGCAAACGACGGCGGCTCCAGGAAAAGAAACGGCATTCCGACGTGAAACAAAATCGCCGCCGGCCAAATGCGGACTGAATCCTCGTTTAGCGCCCGCATGTTGCCACGCGGGCGCTAAACGAATTAGGAGACCCACCATGAACCCCGAATACATCCTGAAGGACCCCTCGCAAGTTTTCAGCCCGGGCCTCCTGTTCTACAAGACACTCATCACGCGCAACATCCAGGCCCTCGTCAAACGCGTCGGCAATCCCGATCGGCTGCGGCCACACGTCAAGACGCACAAGACCCGACAGATCGTGCGTATGGAGCGCGAGGCCGGCATCACCAAGCAGAAGTGCGCCACCATCGCCGAGGCGGAAATGGTCGCGCAATGCGAGACGCCGGACATCTTGCTGTCGTACCCAATGGTTGGGCCAAACTGCGCTCGCTTCGCCCAGCTGGTGCGCAAGTATCCCGGCAGCAAGTTCTCCGTCATCGCCGATCACGCCGGCGGCATCCAGCAGTTGTCTGATGCGATGAAGAAAGCGGAAGTGACGGCCGAGGTGCTGCTCGATATTGACGTCGGCCAGCATCGCACCGGCATCGCGGCCGGGCCGGCGGCAAAGCAGCTTTACGAAACGATCGCGTGCTCGCCTGGCCTTAAGCCAGGCGGGTTCCACGTATACGATGGGCACAATCATCAGCATCCGCTCGAGGACCGCAAGGCAGCGGTGCAGGCGATGTTGGCGCCGGTGCTGGAAATTCGCGACGCGCTGGTCAAGGCCGGGCTACCGGTGCCACGCATGGTCTGCGGCGGCACGCCAACGTTCCCGGTATTCGCGACCTTGGACATCGCGGGAGCGGAATGCTCGCCGGGAACCTGCGTGTTGAACGACTTCAATTATGGCACGTGGTTCCAGGAAATGAGCGACTTCACCCACGCCGCACTGGTGTTGACACGCGTCATCAGCCGGCCGACGCCGACACGCGTGACGTTCGACCTCGGCTACAAAGCGGTGGCAAGCGATCCGCCAGCCGGCAAACGCTGCGTGCTCTTGGACATCAAGGGCGAACACGTACTACAGAACGAGGAACACCTGGTCGTTGAGACGCTGGCCGCCGAGCGCTTCCAGCCCGGCGATGTGGCCTATGCGATGCCGGCCCACATTTGCCCGACCAGCGCGATGCATCAGTTCGCGTATGTCGTCGAAAACGGGCAGGTTGTGGACAAGTGGGAGATCGCGGCAAGAGACCGTGTGCTGACGGTTTGATATAATGCACCGGAAGCCCAGGGACGAGCGCAGCGAACCCCTGGGATTGACCCCTGTATCCCTGGATGGATCCCACCAATGGACGAGTCTCCCGATCCCCTGAAACCCAAGTTCAAACGCGTGCTCCTCAAGCTCTCCGGCGAAGGATTCGGCGCTCCCGGCAAGAGCGGCATCAATATCGACGATACGCTCAAGGTTGCCACGCAGGTCAAGAAAGTCCACGAGCGCGGCGTCCAGCTGGCGCTCGTCATCGGCGCCGGCAACCTGCTGCGCGGCGAGCAGTTCTCCGCCGGCGGCACCGTCATCAAGAAAACCACCGCTCACTACATGGGTATGCTCGCCACCGTCCTCAACGGCATGGCCCTGCAAAGCTGCCTCGAAAGCATCGGCTGCGAAACACGGCTGATGACCGCCATCCACATGGAGACCGTCGCGGAACCGTACATCCATCGCCGCGCCATTCGCCATCTCGAAAAGGGGCGCATCGTCATCCTCGCCGGCGGTACGGGCAACCCCTACGTCACCACCGACACGGCGGCGGCCCTGCGTGCTTGCGAACTCGAAGTGAACATCTTGCTGAAGGCCACCAAGGTCGATGGCGTTTACACCGAGGACCCCGAGATCAATCCGCACGCCCAGAAATATCAAAAGCTGACACACGCCCAGGTGATCCGCGATAATCTGCGCGTGATGGACGCTGCTGCCATCGACATGTGCCGCACTGCCAAGTTGCCGATCCTCGTGTTCAACTTCAACAAAGAGGGGAACATCGAGCGCGCCATTGCCGGGCAAGCGATTGGGACGCTTGTGGAAACTGCGTGAGGCTGACCCCCAGGAAATGCTGCGCTCATCCTGGGGCTTGGGGGAAATGATCATGTCCACCGACGAAATCCTGTTTGATGCCGAGGAACGCATGGAGAAGGCGCTCGACGTCTTCAAGAATGAACTGCGTGGCCTGCGCACCGGGCGGGCGACGCCGGCGCTCGTTGATAATCTCAGGGTCGAATACTACGGTTCGCCGACGCCGCTCAAGACGTTGGCGCAGATCAACTGCCCCGATCCGCAGTCGGTCGTCATTCGGCCCTTCGATGCGAGCTGCCTCAAGGACATCGAGAAAGCAATCCGCTCCAGCGATCTCGGCATGTCGCCGAACAACGACGGCAAGATGATTCGGCTCACCGTTCCATCGATGTCCGGCGACCAACGCAAGAAAATGGTAGCGGTCATCAAGAAATCGTGCGAGGACGCCAAGGTCGCCTGCCGAAACATCCGCCGCGATGGCAACAAGCATTTCGATCAAGCGGAAAAAGGCAAGGAAATGACCGAGGATGAACGCGACGGCGGCAAGGAGAGAATGCAGGAGCTGCTCAAAATCTTCGAAGCCAAGACCGACGAAATGGCGGACAAGAAATCGAAGGAAATCATGGAGCAGTAACCGGTCCCGCTTGCGGCTAAGCGCTCGCGCGGCGCCGTGCGAGCGCTTAGCCGCAAGCGGCGGCAAGGAATGTGCATGGACGATCTACTTTCCTGGCTGCAATCGCCTGTCGCCATCTGGGTTGCCTTTCACCTGTTCGTTCTCGTCATGCTGGCGATCGACCTGTTCGTCTTTCAGCGGCACGCCCATGCCGTCAGCATGAAGGAAGCGGCCGCGTGGAGCATCGTCTGGATTACCCTGGCATTCGGCTTTGCCTGGGGAATCTTGCAGTACTGGCACGTCTGGTACCCCGAGGAAGCGGGACAGGGGGGCACGAAGGCGATCGAGTTTATCACCGGCTACCTGATCGAGAAGTCGCTGTCGGTGGACAACTTGTTTGTCTTCCTGGTCATCTTCCGCTACTTCTGCGTGCCGAGCCACCTGCAGCCGCGCGTCTTGCTGTGGGGCATCCTGGGCGCCCTGATCATGCGCATCAGTCTCATCCTGTTGGGCGCCACGCTGCTCCAGACATTCCACTGGATGATCTACATCTTCGGCGGGTTCCTCATTTACACGGCCTACCGCCTTTGGTACTCCGTGGAGGAAGATATCGATCCCGGCAAGAACCCCGTCCTGCGGCTACTCCGGCATTTCTTCCGCATCGCCGACGGCTACGACACGCCCCATTTTTGGGTCAAGCGCGACAACCGCTGGCACCTCACCACCCTGCCCGTGGTAATCCTGGTCATTGAAAGCACCGACGTGATTTTCGCCCTGGACTCGATTCCCGCGATATTCGGCATTACCCAGGACATCTTTATCGTCTACACGTCGAACATCTTTGCCATCCTGGGCCTGCGGGCCCTGTACTTTCTGCTTGCCAACCTGCTCGGCATGTTCCGCTATCTCAGCGCCGGGCTGTCCCTGATTCTCGCTTTCGTCGGCCTGAAGATGATTGCCCAGGACCATTTGAAGCCCTGCTGGGAAGAAGTTGGCATCGGTGCACAAGGTTTGATCTTCATTTCCCTCGGGGTGATCTCAGCCATCCTGGCGGTATCCGTGGTGGCGTCGATCATCGCGGGGCCCAAGGAACCCCTGGAGCACCCGCCCGAAGCGTGTGAGACTGGACCGCCGCCTGCTGTGACAGATGGTCCTGCCGGGGCGGACGCGGCTGTACCGCGAAAAGATGCGACGGGATTACCGGAGAACGGCCCATGAGCGACGAACCGAAAAAAGACGAGCAACTCGAAGCCGTCACCAAGAAGATCGGCATCGGCAAGATCCGGCGGCACGTCTTCCTGTGCCTGGGTCCCAAGTGCTGCACGTCGGAGGTGGGCGAGGCGTCGTGGGAGTTGCTCAAGCAGAAGCTAAAAGACGTGGGGCTGTCGAGCGATGCCGACGTCTGCCAGCGCACACGCGTCGGCTGCCTGCGCATCTGCTGCCATGGGCCGACGATGCTTGTCTATCCGGAAGGGACGTGGTATCGCGACATGACGCCGGACAGGATCGAGCGGTTTGTCGAGGAGCATTTACTCGCAGGGAAGCCGATCGATGAGTGGATCTTCGCGCGGAATCCGCTGCCGCCTTTGTGATCGCCTTCTTCGTTTAGCCTCCGCATGGCGTCATGCGGGCGCTAAACGAAGAGAGTCACTCGTCCTTCTTCAACTGATACGACTTGATCTTCCGATCCAGCGTCGAGCGTTCGATGTGCAGGATTGTTGCGGCCTGGCTCTTGTTCCAATCGGTGTGGTCCAGCGTGCGCCTAATGTGGCGTTTCTCCAGCTCTTCGAGAGAAATGGCGTCGAAGGTGTCGCCTGCCGCAGGCGGCGCCGCGCCACGTAACGCCAGCGACGATAGCAGGATGTCACCGATATTCAGGAGCGGCCCACGTGCCAGCGCCACTGCGCGCTCGACGACGTTCTTCAATTCACGCACGTTGCCGGGCCAGTCGTACTGCGTCATCTTCGCCAATGCCGCCGGCGTGAAGCCGCGAATCTTGCGCCCCGTTTCGCGTGAAAAGCGTTTGAGGAAATGCTCTGCCAGGAGCGGCACGTCATCGGATTTTTCTCGCATCGCCGGGACCAGGATGTCCACGACTTGCAGGCGATAGAACAGGTCGCGGCGGAACTTGCCTTCCTTGATGTTCTGCTCCAGCGGCTGATTGGTGGCGGCAACGACGCGCACGTCCACGCGGATCGGCGTGGAGCCTCCCACGCGCTCGAAGGGGTGGCCCTCCAAGACGCGCAGCAATTTCGCCTGCGTGTTGTACGCCATCTCGCCGATTTCATCCAGAAAAATCGTGCCGTGGTCGGCCGCCTCGAACTTGCCAATCTTCTTTTCCGTGGCGCCGGTGAACGCCCCCCTTTCATGCCCAAAGAGTTCGCTTTCCAGGAGTGTTTCCGTGATGGCGGCACAGTTAAGGCAGATGAAAGGTCCCTCGCGGCGCAGGCTGGAGAAGTGGATCGCCCGCGCCACCAGCTCTTTCCCCGACCCGCTTTCGCCGCGGATCAGGACGGTGGCGTTCGTCGGCGCGACTCGGCCAATCTGTTCCAGGATGCTCTTGATCGCCGAGCTTTCGCCGACCAGCTCGCTCTCCACTTGCAACTGTTCGCGCAGCGAGCGGTTCTCGTTGAACAGCGAATCTTGCCGCAGCATCTGCCCCATGACGATGGCGAGATGCTTGGCGACGGCAATCGTGAATTCCAGGTCTTCGTTGGCGAACGACTTGTGCGGGTCGGTGCAGTAGAGGTGAATCAACGCCAGGACTTTATCCTGATGAATCACCGGCGCGCAGATCAGGCTGGTGGCACCGAGCTGGGTCAAGCTGTCTCGCTGGCTCAAGTAGCGGTTGCGCGACACATCCTCGGCGAGGATCGCCTCGCGGCCGCTCATCACCTCGTGGGTGACGAATTCCGACACCGGCGAGTAGACGCGCTTCGCAGGACCGTCGGGCCGAACCGAGGCGATCTCCATCTCGCGGCCTTCCTTGATCGTGAGAATGGCGCCGACCTCCGCGGAGACGGCACTCAAGAGGCCATCGAGCACGACGTCGGCCAGCTCGTGATACGTCGTCGCCGCCCCCATCGCCAAACCAAGCCGATAAAGCTCCATCAAATCCCGGCTAAGAACGTGTCGGCTCGGCACGCCCGTCGATTCTTCGTTTAGCTCGCCCGGCGGCGGCGTCAGAAAGCGTGAATTCGACAGCCGTTTCTTGATCGAGATCGTGTCGTGAATCGACGGCATCGGGACCTGCGGCAACTCGTCGATCTGCTGCACGAAGATGAAACGCGACTTGCCGATCTGGAACTCGTCGCCCGCGGAAAGTTCCCATTCGCTGTCGAGAACGTCGCCGTTGATGCGCGTGCCATTGAGGCTTTTCAGATCGCGCAGCCGCCAGCGGTCCTCGGCAAAATAGACCTCAGCGTGATCGCGGCTGGCGAGTTCATCCTTGAGGACGATACGATTGGTATTGGCTCGGCCAACGGTGAAGCGATGTCCCTGCTGGAGCGGGATGACATCCCCGTAGCCGTCGTCGCGCCGGGTAACCAGGTAGGGACCAGAACCAGTGGCAGTCATGCGTGCATGTTGGAGCCGAGGGTGCGCTGAGAGTCGCAACCCCTAACTTAGCAGGTGAATCGGAGGTTGGAAAGTGTCGATCCTCGCGTCACAGGAGCCCGTAGCGCAAGCAAGGGAGAGCCTTGCTTGCGCTGCGGGCTCGTATTGAGGCAATTGCCTCGCGTTACGCATCGCCGTTGGTCGCGTTCAACTGCTCAAGGAATCGCTTAACCTCGTCCTCGCTCAGCGGTTGATCGAACTCGCAGCCGACCAGCCAGGCCTCGCCTTCCGGCGGCGGAGCCTTCAAGCCGAGCATGCGGCGGAAAATCTTGGATACGCCAGCTGGCCTGGGCAACCAGGGGGCGTCCACGGGGACTGGGTGCGGCCGGCTGTGGCGAACCCGCGCGATGCGCGCCATCGCGTCGGTCCCGGCGGCCGCCTTCAGTTCGAAGACCAGAGTGGTGCCGGCCTCCAGCGCATCGGGCAGGAGAAAGCCAATGCCGCCCGCGGACACATCGATGAGGATCGCACGCCGGCCACGAAACTCTGGGCGCACCGCCAGACGCAGGACGCCGCCGGCCAGGCACAGGTGACGCGAGTGTTTGCGGTATTCGCTGGTCATGATCGTCCCGATTTTGTTTACCCGCGCCGCGGCGCGGCTAAACAAGGTTAAGCCAAACGGCCGGACGTATCAAACAGATTTTGATTTGCCTGTTGATTTGACTCCCCCCGATTTCGAGCTACCCTTGCAAAAATATCGTTCATTTGCCCAAAGGGTGCACCATGGCATCGCAAGTACTGTCAGCTCCTGAAAAGCATGATCCCAATCGCCCCTCCATCGATTGCCGGGTGTACGAGAGGCAGTCCTGCGAGATGCCGGCAACCTGCCAACCGGCGTCGGCGCTGGCGATGAAGGAGATGCGCTGGAGCGCCACTATCCTCGACATTTCCCGGGGAGGCCTGCGCGTTCGCTTGCAACGGCATTTTGAGCGTGGCACCGGCCTCGCGGTCGAGTTACCGGGCGATGCCCAGCGCGAACCCTGTGTCGTTTTCGTCAAGGTCGTCCATGTAAAGGCCCAGGACGATGGCACCTGGGCCCTGGGCTGCAAGTTCATCAGCGAATTGAGTGATGACGAGGTACTCCGCCTGGTGAGCAGCGATCAATACGCGCTGTCTTCGACGAAGGATAATAAGGAGGATGAGGCCAGCGAAGAAGCCGACGAATTCGAGGCTGACGACAAACCTGCGGAATCCGCCCCGATCACCGTGACGGTCCTGAATGATGTCGCCATCGAGATTGAAGCCGGCCAGGGAACGCCGATCCGGTGCTGGATCAAGCGTCTCGATGTGTCCAAATGCTGGCCGATGACGCCAGGCAACAGGCTGACCATCGGCGGCAAAGCGCGGGACGGCACGGAGTGGTCCATCAAGATCGAAGTGATCGAGCCAAGCACCCATGCCCAAGGATGGCGTTTGCGCACCCGGCT
Organism: Gemmataceae bacterium; assembly: GCA_009692065.1. Classification (GTDB taxonomy): domain Bacteria; phylum Planctomycetota; class Planctomycetia; order Gemmatales; family Gemmataceae; genus SIAQ01. The sequence goes on along the minus strand of SHZY01000092.1, from coordinate 11,076 downwards.
CATGCGGTCCGCGGATGCGAGCGGCTTGCTGCGAGTCCTGGAGCGGTTCGATGCGAGTCGGTAGTAACACGCGATAAATCATTTCCCGATTTCGCCGCTGGCGGCGTAACACGAGTTGCTACGCCGCCAGCGGCGAACAAGACTTGGCGAACCTCATCTCGGAAACAACGACGGCCCTTCGACGGCTGGCAGCGGGTCGCCCGTCGGCATGCGACGCGGCAACTCGGACTCGTCCACACGCGGCGAGGGCAGCGACGGGGCCGGCGGCCGTTCCACGGTGCTCGCCTTCTTTTCGGTCTTCTTTGCCGAATACCCCGCCAGGTGATACTTCGTCAGCGCCGCCTTCGCCTGTAGCCGCACGCGCAGCACATCGTCCTCCGTGGCCGCCTTCTCCATCGCCTGTCCGGCCGTCGCCGTGATCGGTCGAATCTTCACCAGGCTGCCGAGCGCCTCCAGACGCACGCTGTGCTTCTTGTCGTGCAACAGCACATCGACCAGCACCGGTACGATCTCGGTATAAGCCGCCATGTCATAGTCGCGCAGCTCCTCGGCAGCGTGAGCACGCTTCCGTTCATCGGGATCGGTCTTGACGATCAAGATCAACTCCGGCACGCGCTGCGACGCGTTCACCTTCACTTTTTTGAATAGCAGTTGAGCCTGCGCGGGGGACGCCCACGCCAGCAAAACACCCAGCAGCAGTATCGTTGCAAGTCGTTTCATGAGTGAAATCTCCACTGACGATTAGCGACGCTTTGAAGAGGCGTGGCACGTTCAACGCGTCTGCGAAGCGTCATTAACCGCACTCCGCCCTGTAATCTCCATCGTCCGACGCGCTCTCCCACTGACATCGGATTCCGCGGCGATGCGGCGACGGCGTGCGAATACGATCCAGAAGTTCCGCAGAGTTTGCCCAGTTCTACATGGGTTTCGGCGAAATGCGTAAAACAATCAGGCCTTCGGAAAGAGGGAAACACGGAGAATCGCTCACCAACATGCGTATTGCACTGGTCGTTCTAATGGTCGCCGGCTTGTTCCCGCTGGTCCTCGCACTGGTGGCCCATCGAAGAACGAGCTTGTTTCACGCCCTGGTGTGGACGCTGATCGCCTGGGTTTCCTGGGGCCTCACGCTAGCATTCGCCGACCCTGCAGATTCCGATTTTGCACCCGCTCGATATTGGGCTCTTTGCTTGACAGGCTGCGCAGGCATTGCGGTGCTCGGGGCGCGTCGGCCTCAAGTGTTCGCATGGAATTTTGTCGTGCTCGGGTTGCTCGCGGTGATGATTTGGCCTCTGGTGGAAACGCTGGTGATCGGCACCCCTCCCGTCGCCGGGCTACGGATCGCTTTCCTGGCGGGGACCGTTGCCGTCGCCGCGCTCAATTATCTGCCGACGCGGTTCGGACCCGCGGCCCTCGTGCTGCTGGTCGCCTGTGCGGGGGAACTGGTGCTGCTGGTCGCGCCGACGTCGTTGCCAAGGATCGGCGACGCAACGATCTTCGACGCATTGCTAGCCATCGTTCCGTGGCTGGGCTGGGGATGTTTGCGGACACAGCCGGCCGAGGGTTCCGATTTCGATCGCCTGTGGCTGCGATTTCGCGATTCGTGGGGGTTCATGTGGAGCCAGCGGGTGCGCGAGCAATTCAATCACGCGGCCCAGAACGCCGGGTGGGCGGTCAGGCTGTCGTGGCGAGGTTTGGTCGAGGAAAAGCAAACGCCGACAGCGCTGCCGGCGGACCAGGAAAAACTCGTAGAACTGCTATGGGCGACGCTGCAGCGTTTCGTGGAGACGGAGGAGGGCTAGCGTCCGCCGCCCCGACCGGACATGCCCTGGCCTGGCCCCATGGCGCCGCGCGTGGGGATGATCACGCCGGTCTTGGCATCCATCGCCTGCCGCGCTGAGTCAACCATCTTGTCATGGGCAGCGCTCGGATAATCGCCCGAAGCCAGAGCGCCAGGCGGTGGCTCGACAAGGCGTTCCACGCTCTTGGGCGGCACCACGTCGGGCCTCGTCGTGCGGCAGCCAACAATGCAAAGCGTCAAGCAAAGCACCTGGATTGTGCAGAATCCCCATTTCGCAGTCATGGGTTCCTTCCCCTATTACGCAGTTTGACCAAGTACTCCGAGAAACAAGAGGCCGGAACTATAGCGGGAGTGCGCCTAGATACAAGAGCAGAATCGGCAAGCTCGCGGGGAATGTTGATGAAATTCGTTTCCAGTTGGCTGTGGGTTTGCGACGCTTCGAAGAAGCGTTGCCGGCACGACGCTTCTTCGAAGCGTCGCTAATCACGGCCACACATCCACTGGTCGATGCACCCAATCAGCGCATCGCGTGCTTGCGAATAGAAATGGTCGGCCCCGGCAAGGGTCGCCACCTGCACGCTGGGCCGCTTAAACTTGGCGATCGCCTCGGCCACGCCGCGGAACGCCATGTTGTTGGCGACTTCAAGCTCGCCGAGCGTGATCAGCGTCGGGCAGCAGGCACTTTTGAGAAACCGCAGGTAGTTATAGCGCTCGTCGGGGCCATACTTTTCGGCGTACCCGGCAGCGGTGATGACAAACGGCAAGGGAAGCTGCACGTCGAGTAGCGCACTTGGCCGGCCCGCTTGCAGCAATGCGTCGGCTTGCAGATAGGTTTCCAGGAATTGCGCACTCTCCGGACTGCTGCAAAACCATGAGTAAGACAGCTGCGGCGGCGAGATGCCGACGGCGCAGGCGACATCGAGCCCCGGTTCATGGGCGAGCGCGTACAGACACTTGATAGCGCCGAGGCTGTGCCCAACCAATGCCACGCGTGGCCCGACACGCGCTTTGAGAAAATCGATCCACGCGAGAAGATCGTGCCGGCAATCGTCCACTACCTCGTAGGCTGCCCCAAGCCGTCGGCCACCTTTGGACGTGACGGCAGTGCTGATACCATCGTGCCCGCGCGTATTCACCCGCAGGACCGCACAGCCTTGCTGGAGCGCGCGTGCGGCGATTGCATCGAACAGCGTGGAAGCGTAGAAATTGCCGCCGGTGCCGTGGACACAGCAAATCCCGTCCACAGGCCAGGCGGACGCAACGGTCGGCGTTTGCAGCATGCCCTCGAGCCGCACGCCGTCGCGTGTTGTGGTTTGGACGAGATCGACGAACATCGTTGAGTCTCCCCCTCACCCCCGGCCCCTCTCCCCAGGAGGGGAGACAGGAGCTAGTACAATAGAACGCCGCCGCAGACGTTGTACGCCTGGCCCGTCACCATGCGGGCCTCCGTGCTGGCGAGATAGACGGCCATCGGGGCGATGTCGTCCGGCTCCAGACGGCCCCCGATCGGGGTCATCGACCGTTCGACTTCCGCGAAGGTGATGCCCCGGCGCTTGGCGTCGTATTCGAGACGTTTGTCGTTCATCAAGGTGTGCACCGGTCCCGGGCAGATCGCATTGACGGTGACACCCTCCTTGGCGACTTCGAGCGCCAGCGTCCGCGTCAGGCCCAGGAGGCCGTGCTTGCTGGCGGCGTACGCGGCGCCATGCAGGCTCGGCATCTTGCCGTTGATCGACGCGATGTTGATGATCCGCCCCCAACCATGCTTGCGCATCGCCGGCAACACCGCCTTGCTGAGCTTGTATGGCACCGTCAGATTCAGCAACAGCGTCAACTCCCAGAAGTCGTCATTGAAGTCGGCCACCGGCTTCGGATCGGAGCTGGAACCAATGCCCGCGTTGTTGACGAGAATATCGACTGGTCCAAGTTTCGCGGCCATCTGGTCGAGCACCTTGGCCGGTGCGTCTTTCTGAACCAAATCGGCCGCGATCGCCAGCGCGTGCCCGCCGGACTTTTGGATCGTGTTGACGACTTCATCGAGCTCCGCTGCGGTGCGGGCCGTGATGCCGACCTTCGCGCCCGCCTGCGCCAATGCGATTGCGATGGCCCGCCCGATGCCACGCCCGGCGCCGGTCACCAGCGCGATGCGATTTTGTAATGAAAACATTTTCGCTCCAGGGGATCGTGGCCCGTCGTCAGTAGCCAGTGGCCAGTAGTTGGTTAGAATAAAAGCGGTTGTAACACACTGATCTTTCTATTTGACCACTGGCCACTGACTACGGACTACTAACACCGATGGAGCCTGATATGTCCAGCCCCCTCAAGTCTCTGATTGCCGCGGGCACGAAGCTTTGGCTCGACTCGATCGATCCCGAACTGGTGCAGCGCAACCGCGCCCTGGGCGCGACCGGCGCGACCTCGAATCCCATTATCATCGCCGACCTCATCAAGACCGGGCGCTTCGACCAGGACTTGCAACGCCTGATGCGCGACGGACTCGACGACGAAAACATCGCCTGGCAATTGACCGACATGCTGGTGAGGCAGGCGCAGAAAGTTTTCCAACCGGTGTGGGAAGCCACCAAGGGCAACGACGGCTACGTCAGCTTCGAACTCGACCCGCTGCTCGAGGATCCCGCGCTCAACGTGCCGGTTGCCGAGCGAACGCGGAAGTATGTCGAGCTGGGCAAGAAGTGGAGCGCGGGGCACACCAACCGCATGATCAAGATTCCGGCAACGCCGGGCGGGCTGGCAGCGGTCGAGGATTTGTGCGCGGCTGGCGTCACGCTCAACGTCACCCTGATCTTCTCGCAACGCCAATATCAGATTGCTCGCGATAGCATGTGGCGTGGCGCCCAGAAGCGCGTGGCCCTGACGGCGTTCAAGTCGGTCTACAGCATCTTTGTCAGTCGCGTCGACGTCTACACCGAACAGCACGTGCCGCAGCTTTCGCCAGCGGCCCAAGGGCTGGTCGGCATTGTCAACGCCAAGCAAATCTGGCAGATGAATCAGCAGTTCTGGGCCGACAAGAAGCTGCCGCTCCAGCAGGAGATGATCTTCGCCAGCACCGGCACGAAGAAGCCGGGCGATCCGCCCTGGAAGTACGTCGAGGCCTTCGCCGCCAGCGACATCGAGACGAACCCGCCCGCAACCAACGATCTGGTCGAGGCGAGCGGCCGGTCCTTCACGCGTCAGGTCGATCAATTGCCGCCCCAGGCAATTCTCGACGAAATCGCTCGGCTCGTCGATGTGCAAAAACTCGAAGCCGTGCTGATGGCGGAAGGCATCAAGAAATTCGCCGACCCGCAGAAGGCGCTGTTGACGCTGATCGCCGGCAAACGCAAGGAGCTGGCGAAGTAAGGGCACACAGCCGAACGGGCTTGGTTAATAGCGCACGTTGTTGCCGTTGACGGGCGTCTTGTCTTTCGGCTGGTTGACCTGGATTGTTTTCTCCCGGTCGAACCCATGAAAACGCCATTCGTCGATGGAGATATGGTCGTTGATGCTAGGAAAAACCTGCGGGTTGGCGTCGAAGTAGATCGCGCCGCGCGTTTTCGGGGTGACATCGGTCAGGAAGAAAAGGCGTGACAGCGTCATGGGCGCCTTTTCGGTGCCGCCGCTGTTCATGATGACGATGCCAGACCGCTCGAAGTGATTGATCTGCACGTCCTCCAGGGCCAAGCCCGGAGACTCCAGGTTGATTGTGATCAAGTCGATCACGCGTCGATTCTGGTCGATTGTGCCGTCGAAGATGATCCCCTTGCCTTTCAGCTTGAACCCGGCGGCCTTGGACAGTCTCAAGATCGGCGCCTCGGGATCCTTGCGGGCCGAGCGCCAAACAATCTCCTTGCCCTCGGCGGCTTGAATGGTGACGGCGGTTCTGCCGGCCGTGGGTTCAATAACGACGTTCTCTTCGTGAAGCACATCCCACAGCTCGATGACGGAGCCGGTCTCGGCGTCCTTGAGGGCGGCCTTGATGCTGCGCTTGGCATTCTTGCGAGTCGGGTCCTTGCTCACCTCGAACCTAGGCGGGCCAGGCTTGACCTGCTCGGACGGCGGTTGGACGACGCGAAACCAAAAGACTGCGGCGCCCGCAACGAGGATGATCGGGATGATGACAAACGCTCCGACGAGCGTGATCATGAGGAACATGCTCCGCTTGGAATCGGCCGCCGCCCTCTTGCCGTGGCGGGTGCCGCTGGATGTTGAGGCGAGGGCGTCCACCTCGAACGATGGGTCGTCAGCAGTGGGAGCCGGCTTCTGCCAGGGGGCGAGTTCCTCCGTTATTCCTGTCGCAGGCGCGGGCGCAGGTTGAGTGATCGGAGGCGCAGCCGGTTTGGCTTTCACCGTGCCCGGTACTGGCGTCGCTGGACTGACGGCGGCCGCCTTGATGCCCTTCGCCGAGCCCGGGCCGTTTCGTCCTGGAGTGTAGATTTTCGCTGCGGCCGCGTCGGCTGATTCGCCGCCGGCCGCCGGGCTCAGCCTTGGCATTTCGCTATCCGACGGCGGACCGATCGGGGTTTGCGTGAAGGGCGCCAGCGCTTCGACCACTTCGCCCGGAACGGAATAGCGTGCTTCCACCTTCTTCGCCATCATCTTGTCGAGGATCGCCACGACGGCGGCAGGCACATCCTTGCGAATCTCCGCAATCGGCCTGGGCTGCTTCATTTGATGCGCCATCAGTTTCTGCGCGATCGCCATGTTCTCGAACGGCGCCTGGCCCGTCAACAAGAAATAGAACGTCACGCCGAGGCTGTAGATGTCAGTGCGGATATCGACATCGTGGCTGTTCATCGCCTGCTCGGGAGACAGGTAGTCCGCGGTGCCGAGAGTGCCATCGTCGTGCTTCTTGGTGAGCTGATCGTCTTCTTCAGAAAGGATGAGCGCCAGGCCCATGTCGAGAATCTTGACGATGCCGGCGCGATCGACGAGGATGTTGCCAGGCTTGATGTCGCGATGGACGAGTTCGTGCTCGTAGGCATGCTGCAGCGCAAGCGCGGCATGCTGGATGTAATGGCACGCCCGCAACACGGAGAGCGGGCCGGACTTCTGGACGATTTCGAGCAGATTGGCCCCGTCCACGTACTCCATGACGAGGAAGTGCAGGTCCTCGTCCTGGTCGATGTCGTAAGTGTGGACGATGTTGGGGTGATCGAGCGCCGCCGCCGCCCGCGCTTCGCGATAGAAACGCTCCTTCGCGGAGGAATCCTTGGCTTTGGCAACGGGGAGGACCTTGACCGCGACGCGCCGGCGCATCAGTTTGTGTTCGCACAGGTAGACTTGGGCAAACCCGCCGGAGCCGAGCCGTTCGAGGACCTTGTACTTGCCGATCGAAAAACGCCGCCACTTGCCTGCCAGAATATTCTCGGCTTGAAAGTTGGTGAGGATGCCATCATGAACGAACAGGCCCGCGACCTTGGTCGGCTCGGGAGGGAAGGTGGCACGCATCTTCGCGAGGTAGGCGTCGAGCCGCTTCTCATCGGCGACGCCGCTCTTGCGAACCAGATCGATGAATTCATCCACTGTCGCGGGCTGGGCCATGCGTTTTCCTTTTCTGCACGCCGGTTTCTGGAAATGCGCTCATCGCGAACCAACGACAGCATGAAAGTATACTATAGGAAACTGTGTTTAGCGTGTTTTTCGGCGCTCCGGTTTTCGTTTAGACCGTCCAAAACAAGGAACCACGGATGACACGGATGGCACGGATAAGAAAATCAAGTGACGCTGTTCTGAGGCAAACCGCCACACGCCGGACATTCCGTCTTTTACTATCCGTGTTATCGGTGTAATCCGTGGTTCCTTGTTTTAGGCGCTCTTAGCCGCGACCCGAAAGGGGAGCGCGAACCGGACGCCTTGCGATTGTGAACGTGAGGCAGGCGCTCCCCTTCGGGTCGCGGCTAACCCAGGAATTTGATAGGATCACTTGAGGCCCCAAGGAGCGAAGGCGATGAGCGTCACCAAAACCATCCGCGCGGTCTGCCCGCATGATTGCCCCGATACGTGCAGCATAGTCATCACCGTCAAGGACGGCCAAGCCGTCAAGCTCAAGGGCGACGCCGAGCACCCGTTTACCGACGGCTTTCTGTGCCAGAAGGTCAATCGCTATCTCGAACGGGTCTATCATCCCGATCGGCTCAAATATCCGCTGATCCGCACTGGGGCCAAAGGCAGCCGCCAGTTTCGCCGCATCGCGTGGGACGAGGCGATCGACCGCATTACGGAGAAGTTCCAGGAGATTGCTGGGTCCGCGGATGGCCCGCAAGCGATTCTGCCTTTCAGCTACGCTGGCACCATGGGGAAGCTGCACGGCTCCAGCCTCGACCGGCGATTTTTCCATCGGCTCGGCGCGTCGCTCCTGGACCGCACCATCTGCGCGACGGCCGGGGCGGCGGGTTGCGACATCACGCTCGGCACGCGCGCGGTCATCGATCCGGCGACCACAATCCATGCGCGCTACATCATCAACTGGGGCTCGAACACCAGCGTCACCAACATGCACCTCTGGACGCTGATGCACAAGGCTCGCAAGGCCGGCGCCAAGATCGTCACGATCGATCCGTATCAATGCAAGACCGCCAAGAAAAGCGACTGGTGGATCCCGATCCGGCCCGGCACCGACGCCGCCCTCGCCCTCGGCATGATGCACATCATCTGGCGCGACGGCCTCCAGGACGACGATTACCTGACGAAATACTGCCTCCGCGGCGATCTCCTGCGCGACCGCGTGCTGGATGAATATGACCCCGAACGCGTTGCCTACATCACCGGCATTCCAGTCGCCGACATCGAGAAGCTGGCCCACGAATATGCGACGACCCGGCCCGCGCTCATTCGCGTTAACTATGGCATGCAGCGGCACGGCGGCGGCGGCATGGCGGTGCGCGCCATCACCTGCCTGCCCGCGCTCGTCGGCTCCTGGCGCGAACTCGGCGGCGGCGCCTTGCTTAGCACCAGCAAGCTCTATCCGTTCAACACCGAGGCCCTAGAACGGCCCGATCTCATCCCGCCCGGCACGCGCACCATCAACATGACTCAACTGGCCGAGGCGCTGCTGGGCGAACTTCCCAGTCCGCCGGTGCGGGCCATGTATGTTTACAACTCGAACCCCGCCGCCATCTGTCCCGATCAAAGCCGCGTCCTGAAGGGGATGCGGCGTGAGGACCTTTTCACCGTCGTGCACGAACAATTCCAGACCGACACCGCCGACTATGCCGACATCGTCCTGCCGGCGACGACCCAGCTCGAACACTTCGACATCCACGGCTCCTATGGCCACATGTACGTGCAGACCAACGAGCCGGCGATCGCGCCGTTGCACGAGGCGAAGAGCAACACCGACGTGTTTCGCTTGCTGGCAAAGAAGATGGGCTTCGAGCCGGAGATTTTCCAGGTCAGCGACGAGCAACTGGCTGAAGAGTCGCTGACGAGCAATGGGCACGTGAAGTATCCGCCGCCGGCGGGATTCGTCGGCATCAGTCTGGATCGCTTGAAACGCGAAGGCCCGCTGCGCCTGAATTTGCCGAGCGATTATCTGCCGTTTGCGGAAGGGAACTTCGGAACGCCGTCGGGCAAGTGCGAGTTGTACAGCCCCTCGCTTGCCAAGCGCGGCCTCGACCCGCTGCCGAACTACACGCCGCCGCACGAGGACCCGCAGACTCGGCCCGACCTGGCAGCGAAGCATCCGTTGCAAATGCTCTCGCCGCCGGTGCCGGAGTTCTTGAACTCGACCTTCGTTAACATCGATTCGCTGCGTCAGCAAGCCCGCGAGCCGACGCTGGAGATCCATCCACTCGACGCAGGGCCTCGCGACATCGAGGATGGCCAGTGGGTGCGCATCTTCAACGACCGCGGCAGTTTCAAGGCCCGCGCGATCGTTGCCGAGACGGTCAAGCCAGGCGTTGTGGTGTCGCAGAGCATCTGGTGGAATCGCTATTCGCCGGACGGCGTCAACTGCAACACGACGACGAGCACCGCGCTGACCGATTTCGGCGCCGCGGCGACGTTTTTTGATAATCTGGTCGAGGTTGAAGCCCAGAAGTAAGTGCACTGCGGCGCTTTCATTGCTCAAAAGAACTTCAGCAACCTCAACGTGAGCGCCACCAAGATAACGATAATACTCACCGCATTGGCAATGTGGGCAAGAGTGCACACAATTTTCATGTTTCTGCGTGCCGAGGCGCCGCGCTCACCATCTGGTAAGGCCGCTATGATGCCCCTGGCCTTCCAATACGCAATTCCACCTGTGGCTATGCCGATGGGGCCACAAGGAAAAACCATCGCCAAAGTGACCAGGAAGATTGGTTCCCTCGGGGTGGAAACCTGCTCCGCGTCACGGCTTCGCTGCCGCTTTCTTGGCCGGTCGTCGTCATCGTCATCGTCATCATCGTCGGAACGTCGTTTCGACGTTTTCTTGGGGCGCGGCGATTCTTCCTCCGCTTCGATCGGAATCGTCTCGTTCGCGGGGTCCGGGACAACAAACGGGTGGCTGCACTTGGGGCATTTGATCTTCTTGCCGGCAAGTTCGTCGCGCAGCCGCAACGGCTTTTCGCATTCCGGACAGATGGCGTCGATGGGCATTGGCGGGATCTCCCTTTCTTCAGACTCGAATGCGTGTTCTTCGTTTAGCGCTCGCGTGGCGTCTACCGATCGCTAAACGGAAAACCGGATTCGTACCGCGTCGGATCAATCATTCCCGCATCCCGGAACGCAAGCCGGCGTTCCTCACATTTGTTGCAGTTCCCGCAGTGCAAGCCATTCATTGGCCCGATACACGAGAAGGTGTGCTCCAGCGGCAAGCCCTTGCCAAGCTGCATCACCGCGACCTTTTTCATGCCGCCGAACGGGAGCCGCACCTCGACGTTGCCCTGCATCGCCTGGTTGACCAGTTCCTGAAAGCCGCGGAAGAACGCCGGCGTCGCATCGGGGAAGGGATTCGATTGCAGGGCCCCCAGCGCGATGGCCGGCACATGGTTGAGATGGCACCAGAGCAACGACTTGGCCAAGAGGAGCACATTGCGCCCTGGCAGAAACACCGCTTCATCGGCGCTCTTCGCATCCGGCACCTTCTGCCCCGTGATGCTCCAGTGCGGGCCATACACATCGGCCATGGGTTGCTGGAGCTGTACGAGCGGCATCAACTCGGCGCAGCGCAAGGCGTCAAGGTAGCGGTGCAGGTAGGCCAACTCGACAGCTTCCCACGTGAGCCCGCAGGAAACGTAGATTGGCACAACCGACTCGCCGCAGCGCAGCGCGTCACCCAGCAGGATGGCGCTATCGAG
>SHZY01000091.1 GCA_009692065.1 Gemmataceae bacterium | reverse complement strand
GCCATCAGCGAAATGCGCAACCACCTGCGCAAGCAAGCTCGCCCCGAGGGAACCACTGTCAAAGGCCCGCTCGACGAGGCCCAGCGCCAGGCCCTGATCGCCGCCGCCGGCTGGAAAGGCCGCGTCCTCATTCGCACCTGCATTATCGGCGGGCATCCGGTCATCGAGGTCCACGACAACGGCATCGGCATGACGGCCGAGACACGCGACCACTGTACCGAGCCGAACTTCTCGACCAAGCGCAACAACGCCCTCTACGCCGGTCTGAGCGCCGGCATGGGCCTGGGCCTATCGTTCGTGCAGATGATCTTGCAACACCACGGCGCAACGCTCCAGATCGAATCGGAGCCGCTCAAGGGAGCGGTGCTGCGGGTCCTGTTTCCGGCGATGGGGAGCGGAGGGGCGGTTGGATGAGACGGAGCCGTGGAAGGAAAACCCCAATCGACGCTTTTCCTCTACTGCATTGCTCCTCCGGCATTTTTCAAGTTCACTTGGTAATCTTCAGGGTGGGCAACTTCTTTTGAATCGCCTGCAATCCCGTCTCCGTCAACATTGTGCACCGCAATTCCAAAAAACGCAGCCTGGAAAGAGTGCCTTGCTTTTCAATTCCCGCGTCCGTAAGGTCAGTTCGCGATAGCTCCAGCGCACACAACCCGGCAGCTTTTGCAATGTGCCCAAGACCCATAACACTCACCCACGCGGGAAAATCAAGACGTTCGTGTCCCGACACCACGGCATACGGCGAGGCTTTGACAACGAGTTTTGAAAAAAGCGAACTGACTGGCCGTTTGGTCCAATCTTTGCGATACTGTCTTTTCGCATCCACGAGTTTTTGACGCAATGCGCAAGCGACGTTGGATTTGGCGTCTAGTAAATAAGAACTCCGTCTGGCATTTGCCATCCATTCCTTGTTGGAGAAAACTACTATGTTGCTGCGACGTTTTGCAATGCTCTCGGCAGGCCTGGTCCTGCTGGCGAGCGTGACGCTCCTTTTTTCCCAGACCGTGGCTCAGCCGTTGGATGACGGTATCTTCGACCAGTCCAAGGTGCAGCCGAGCGACGAGAAGGGGGACGAAGGTATCGAGCAGAGAGCGCAAGGCCCGGTTCACGAGGCATTTGCGAGTCCTACCACCTCCGTGGCTCCGAAGGCCCATCCGCTGGTGCCGAAAACACCGCCGGCGATCGTGGAAGAAATGCCTCCCGATCAAAAACCGGCAGGGGATAATGTTCAGTGGCTTACCGGCTACTGGCACTTTGACGAGCAAGGAAAAGACTACATGTGGGTGAGCGGGCTATGGCGTCAGATCCCGCCAGGGATGGATTGGGTCCCAGGCGCCTGGAATACCGTTACCGGCGGGTACCAATGGTCCAGTGGGTTTTGGAAGAGCGCGCAGGTGGGCGACCTGACTGTGGTGCCGACGCCGCCCGAACCCCTCAACGCAACCGACGGGCCGGCGCCGAACGCGGACAGCTCGTACGTCCCTGGTTGCTGGGTTTATCGGGATAAGCGTTACGTCTGGCGGCCCTCGTACTGGATGCCGTGTCGAGTCGGCTGGGTCTGGGTGCCTGCTCGCTACGTGTGGTCGCCCTGCGGGTATTATTTCGTCGATGGCTATTGGGATTACACCTTGCGAGACCGCGGCCTGCTGTTCTGCCCGGTCGTCATCCAGCGGAATTACTACCAGCGACCAGGCTTCGTCTATCGCCCGCGCTATGTCGTTCACGATAACTGCCTGCTTTCGTGCCTGTTCATTGACGTCCGGTTCGGTTGCTATCACTTCGGCGATTACTATGACAAGGCGTATGCACAGCGCGGCTATGTCGCCTGGTCGAGCTACCGCGTCAATCGCATGCACCGCGATTCCATGTACGATCACTACCGTTTCGTCCATCGTGGCAATCCCGTCTGGGAACGCGATCTGATCTCGTTGACGGGACAGCGGGTGCGCAACGAAGCGACGCGGCCGCCCATCACTCTGGTGTTGCAGAACAAGTTCATCATCAACCAGAAATTCAATGCGAACCAAGCCAAGAACGTGGTCTTGCTGGCCCCGCTTAGCAAGGTGAACCCCAAGGCCGTTCAGCTCGTCAAACTCAATGCGGTTCACTTACAGGACCAGCAGAAATTCGCGAAGAAGCTTAATGAAGCGAGTGCGAATCGCGCGACGTTCGAATCGGGCATCGTCAAATCGGGCAAACTCCCGAAGGTCGGCGACGAGGTTAAGTCATTTGCTTTGAGCGTACCCAAGAACCACGCGCTGCCGTCGGTGGATCGATTGCTGACCTTGCCGCCCCCTCCAAGTGGTGGAAAACACCAGGTCGATCCGAAGGTGCTCGGGGGCCTCGTCAAGGGAGATACCAAGGACAAAGTGGTACTTCCCAAGGACAAAGTGGTACTTCCCAAGGACAAAGTGGTACTTCCCAAGGACAAAGTGGTACTTCCCAAGGACAAGGTCATTGTGCCCAAGGATAAAGTGGTACTTCCCAAGGACAAGGTCATTGTGCCCAAGGACAAGGGAGGCATTCCGTCGCCGAAGGACAAGGGCGAGCCGAAAAAGAGTGTTCGCGTGGACGAGCCGGTGGCGCCGTGTAGGGTTGCATGCCTCGTCATGAGCGCGACGATTGGCGAGGCCTCGACGCCGAAGTACCGTTACGCACACAATGGGGCTTGATGGAAAACCTGAATCCGCATCAGCCAATAACGCCAACGTGGAGACCGCTTCGCGTTGGCGATTTTCATAACGGAGACATGCAATGCCACGCACGATTTTCGCGACACTGCTGGGATTGATTGGCGTCTTGCCTGCATTCGCCCAAAGTGACCTACCGGCCAAAGCGGAAGCCATCCTGAAAAAAAACTGCTACGAATGCCATGGCGGCAAGAAAACCTCCGCTCGGCTTAACGTGCTCGACCGCGGCTCACTGCTCAAGCAAAAGGCCGTCGTGCCGGGCAATGTCAAGAAATCGGAATTGGTGGTCCGCATCACCGCCAAGGACGATTCGATCATGCCACCCGTGGAAAAAGGCAAGCTCTCGGCCGTGGAGGTCGCCACCTTGACTGAGTGGGTGAAGGCTGGCGCGATCGACTTCAGAGAGGCGGCGCCAATCGAAGAGCCGCAGCCGAAACCCGCCAATCCCCAGGCGCCCGACGATTCGCTGCTCAAACGACCGCTCGGCGTCAATTACGTGCTCCGCGCCATCCTACTCGACATCCGCAGGGTGCCAACCGGCGATCGGCCATTCATGCGGTACATGAGCCTGACGCACCTCGTGGGCGGCGGCATCACGCGTGACGAGCTGATACAACACCGGGACGCGCTGGCGAAGGCAATCAACCATCTTTCTATGAAGCCGAAACTCGTGAAGCCGTTTGTTGTCGAATCGACGCACACGGTCTTCCGCATCGATCTGCGCGAACTGGGCTGGGACAAGTCGCTCCTTCGCCGGACTCAGGGGAAATTCGAGAAGAGCGAGTTCAATGTCTACGATCTAGCCCTGCTAGAATATCCCTATGCCATCGTTCCCAACAGCGAAACGTTCCAGGCCCTGAGCCGTGAATTCCTGGCACCGGCCAAGCAGTCACGCCCCATCGCTCACGTGCGCGCCGACTGGTTTGCCAGTGTGGCCACGCAGCCGCCCTTGTACCACGACTTTCTTCAACTGCCGCTGACGGTCGATGAATTGGAGAAGCAACTGGCGGTCACTTCGCAGGCCAATCTGAAGGACGGGCGCGCGCTTCGCGGTGGCGTCATCAACTCCGGCGTCTCACGCAATAACCGTGTCAATGAACGCCATCCGGCTCGCTTCGGCGCCTACTGGCGCAGCTACGATTACAAGTCGAGCACCGGCACCGACAATATCTTTCTCGACCCGGTCAACCTCAGCGCCTCCGGCGGCGAGATGATCTTCAACCTGCCCAACGGCTTGCAGGGCTACTACATCTGCGATCAGAAGGGCAACCGCATCGACGCCGCTCCGACGAATATCGTCGTGGATACGTTCGCCTCCGACAAGATCGTGCGCAATGGGCTGGCCTGCATGCGCTGCCACGACAAGGGGATGAAGGAATTCGCCGACATCGTGCGCCCCGTCCTGAAAAAATTGCAGACGGCGACTTTCGACCGCAAGCTCGCCCTTCTGCTTTATCGCGAGCAGAAGGTCCTCGATCAATACCTCAACTCGGATCGGCAGCGTTTTCAGAATGCGATGAAAGATCTCCTCGGCAAGGAATCGGTCAACGAACCGCTGCGTCTGGTCAGTCGGCGTTTTCTGGATGAACGCTTGACGCTCTCGCTCGCCTCTGCCGAGTTGGGACTGGCGGAGCCACGCAATTTGGAGGCGATGCTAAAGCGTCCGGAATTCACCTCGGTTGGGCTGGCACCGCTCGCAACTGGCCAGCCGTTGGCGCGCGATGCGTGGGAAGCGAACTTTGACAGCGTCGTCGCCCGGTTGAACCTGGGTAGCCCGCTGGTGCCGCTCGACGGCTTGCTGCGACCCGATCACGCGCCGGAGCCGGCGCCGTTCGATCTCGAGGTCAAGACAAACAAGAAGGGCAACCTCTTTGCCGTGGGAGATGAGATTGTCGTAACCGTGAAGCCGAGTCGCAATGTGTTCGTCGAAATTGTAACCACCAACGCACGCGGCGGCAAGACAATCGTCGTACCGTCGAATACACTCGTCAGGGCAGGGCAGACGTTTCGCTTCCCGAGCCAGGGCAAGACGATCCGCATTCCGAAGAACGCGGGCCAGGAATTCATCACGGTGCTGGCGAGCACCACGCCGTTCCCGGCTGGCGAAGTGGTGTCGCTCGCCAACGTCAGCGATCGCGTGATTCACTCCAATCGCGTCGTCGTGAACGGCTCGCGCATTGAGGTACAGGTTTCTCCGAACCCGCAGACCACGGTCAAGAGGACCCTGCTGATCGAGACGCGTTGAATCTCATTCCCGTTTGGCGCCCGCGTGTCCCCGAGAGAAAGGTTACTCTCATAGGGTGGCGGGGGCACTATACGAAGAAAGCCCCCACCATGCCGAAGGTCATTCCCATCGCCGTCATCACCAATGCGGACGGCACCCCCCTCGACCAATGGCTGCCGTCCCTGGCGGAAATCGCCGAGGCGACAACGGTCGCGTAAGTTGATCCCTCCGGCGTCGCCGTTCCGGCGGCGTCAAGCTCGATTTCTTGTGGGATGTCGTCGATGGCAATGCCGACGTGCTGATGCAGGACGGCAGCTGGTTCCGCGCCCGACACGGCAATCGCCCGCTGCCGGTTCAGGTCGCAGTCGTCGGACCTCTGGACCAGTTTGTTGTCGCCGTGGATGGAGCTGTCGAGCCCTTCGTATTCGCCGACACGCGCGCCGGGCCGGTGCTGATCGATCGCGGCGTGCTCGTGCACTCGTTCAGCCGGCTGGAGGGGCCCTGCTACGTTGGTGTTAGCCGCTGGATCGTCGGTGAGGTCGAGGCCAGCATCGTGCAGAGTTTCAGCAACAAGTATCACGAGGGGTTTCTTGGCCCTTCCTACGTCGGCGAATGGCTCAACCTAGCCGCCGCCGCCCAGACGAGCGATCTGCGTAACGATTACGACGTCGTGCGCGTCAACGGCCGGAGCGTCTCAAGCGGGCGCACCAAGGTCGGCTCGTACATCGGCGATCATGCCAAGACCGGGCAGGCGACGCTCTTCAATACCGGTTCGACGGTCGGGCCGTTCGCCAATGCCCTGCCCGACGGGACGCTCCGGCCCACGGTGATTCCGGTCTTCTGCCTGGCGCAACAAGGTGAACTGCGCGAGCTGTCGGACCTACGCAAGACATTCAACACAGCCGCGCGCGATGCAGCGCCGCGGCCGGTCCTTGTCCGAGGCACATTTGGACTTCTACTATCACCTCTTTGAAGCGACGGCCGAGCGGCGCCGCCAGACGATCCGCGCGAATGAAATGCGGCGGCTGCGGCGGAGCGTTTGATTCGGCGACCCCCAGGAATCGCTGCGTTCATCCTGGGGCTTGGCGGGTCGCCCCTTGACCTTGCGCCTACAATGTCATTGGAAGATTTGGCGCCAAGAGTTTTGCTTCAACAAGGAGTGCTACCATGCGACGATTGACGATTCTGCTGGGAGCGGCTTTGCTCGGTTGCGTCTTGCTGCCGAACGCTCTCCAGGCCCAGGTGATCGTGGTGCAGAGCGGCCGGCCGTATGCGCCGCCGATCATTGTTACCCAGCCGAGGTATTATTCCGCGCCGCCGGTTGTGACCTACGGTTCCAGCTACTCGTATTCCTACTATCCGCCCGCGACTACTGTCTACTCGGCGCCGCGCGGCGGGGTAACCTACTCGGCTCCAGCAGGGGCCACCTACGTTGTCCCGGCGACCGGCGTCATTGAAACACGCACCTATTACGGCTACGGCATCTTCCGCCCGCGCGGTTACTACAGCGAAACCCGAGTGTTCCCGTAACCCGCATTCGCCAGTCAACCGTGAAAAAATACGCTCGGCAGTTGCGCGCACGCAAGCGCAAAACTGCCGAGCGTTGTTTTTTTCACGCATCAGATCACGCCCGTGCTTCCCGAATCGCGTCCTTCATTTCTCGCACCGCTCGCTCCATGCCGACCAGCACCGCCCGCGAAACAATGCTATGCCCGATATTGAACTCCTCGACGCCCGGAATCTGGGCGACCTCGCGCACGTTCTCATAGTTGAGGCCATGCCCCATGTGCACGTGTAAGCCGTGCTGCCTGGCGTAGTCGGTCGCTTCTTGCAGCGTGTTCAGTTGCTGCTGCCGTGTGGTGAGGGTTTTTGCCTCGGAATAGCTGGCTGTCTGAATTTCGATCGCCTTGGCCCCCAGAATCTTGGCGACTTCAATCTGGCGAAGGTCCGGATCGATGAAGAGCGCAACCGCGATCCCAGCCGCTTGCAATTGCTCCATCGCCTTGGCGACCGCGGCTTGATGCGTGACGACATCGAGCCCGCCTTCGGTGGTCAATTCCTCGCGGCGTTCCGGCACCAGCGTTGCTTGATCCGGTTTCACCTCGCAGGCGATCCCGACAATCTCGTCGGCAACCGAAAGTTCGAGGTTCAAGAGCGTGGTCACGACCTGACGCAGAAGACGCACATCGCGGTCCTGAATATGCCGGCGGTCCTCACGCAGATGCACGGTGATGCCGTCGGCGCCGCCCAGAATCGCGAGCACAGCGGCGGCGACCGGGTCCGGCTCCAAAGCACGGCGCGCTTGGCGAACCGTTGCGACGTGATCGATATTGACACCCAGGCGGATCATGGCAGGCCTCATCGTTTCTTGAGCCATTCCTGGTAGCGGCGCATTTCGAAATGCAGTACGAAGAACAGCACAAAGCCAAGAATCAGATTGATGATCTTTTCCCAAATCCTGCCGACGATGTTGTCCCATGCGAACGGCAGCCACCACTGCGACGTCAGTATCGCGGCGAGCAAGACGACGACGATCACGCGTGTCAACCACGCCATGTGGTAGCGGCGATCGAGCAGCGTCCAGAATAGCAGCTTCAGTTCGGCGAGCATCTCAAAGAGCGTCCAGGTCGCCCTGGCAGTGCTAACAAGGTTATCGACACTGGGGATTGGCAGCGAAATATCCTTGAAGGATGGGGCCTGCGCCGGCTCGACGGGCGACGGCATGCTCGCCTTGACTCGCTCGGTGATGTGCTCTTCGAGTTTCTGCACATCGGGAAATGCGGTGACTTTCGCCTCCAGGGCTTCCAGGCGGCGCTCCAACTCCGCAAGCCTGGAGTCGGCTGAACCATCGATGGCAATGTCGTTCATGATGGGATTATAGACGATGCCGCCGCTGGCGGCGTAGCAGGTGCTCTTGCTACGCCGCCAGCGGCTCAGGGGCGCAGTTCCTGCACGACGATTTTCTGATGCCCGACGTGATAGAGAGTTTCCCAGTTTTCGCTGAAGACCGAATCGTGCGTGTGCATGGGCAGATTCATCTGATGAATCGTGGTGTTGTTCTGCGTGTTGCGGAAAAGGATGAACCCATTGTTGCCGCCGCCGACGCAACAGAGCCATTGGTTGTTGGGATGCCAAACGAGCTTGTTGAAGAGGCCTTGCTGGTTGCCCTGAAAATCGCTGACCCGTTCACGGCGCGCCCAGTTGTGGATTTCCACACGCGACGGACCGCTGAGGCCGTCGACGTTGCCGATCTGGCCGACGCCGCCGACGGCAATCTGCGTCCCGTCCGGCGAGAAGGCGAGCGACCGGACGCCGCCGATCGAGCGGATGCGCTGCGTGCCGTCCCAGGTGTAGAGCGACGGCACTTCGACGGTGGAGAGCCGTTCGCCGTTGGCGACGTTCCAGATGCAAACCCGGCCGACGCGGTCGCCCGTGGCCAGCTTGGTGCCGTCGTTCGAAAACGCACAGCAGTATAGCATGGAGCCGAAGTTCGTCGGCGTGCGCTCTTCGTGGCCACGCAATTCCCGGATGGGTTCACCGTTCGCGATATTCCAAAGTCTGCATACCATGTCATCGGCGACGCTGGCGAGCTTCGTGCCGTCGGGCGATACCGCGAGCTGGCGGACTTGCCGGGTGTGCGCGTCGATCGTGCGGATCTCGCGATTGTCTTGCAGGTTCCACCAGATCAGGCGATTGTCGTAGCCGCCGGAGATTAGAGTATTGCCCGCCAGACGCACGGCGTTGACATAGCGGCCATGATCGACGACCTGCCGAGGCGCTGCGTTGGCCTGGCCGGCATCGACTTCGTAAACCTTGTTGTCGTTGCTGGCCACCAGCAGGCACGCGGTGTTGGGCACACGGGCAACTGAGAAAAGAATGCCGGGCCGATTGATTTCGCGGACGTTGCGCAGGTTGCGAGGATTGGCATCAGGCATGGGGTGGGACCTCAAAAAGTGATCCTCGTTTAGCGCCCGCATGGTGCCACGCGGGCGCTAAACGAAGAGACCGATCACGCCAGCACTTCGCGAATCGGCTCGGTGCCGGGATCGGTCAGCGGGATGGGCCGAGCGCCCAGGTAATAGTTTTTGGTGTGCGGGATGCCGAGCGCGCGGTAGATCGTCGCGAACAACCTCGCGGCGCCGATCTCGCCTTCTGCGACCCGGTTGCCCGACTCATCGCTGCGGCCATAGACCGTGCCGCCGCGGACGCCGCAACCCGAAAGCGTCGTGCTCCACGCCGACGCGAAGTGATCTCGCCCGACCGTGGAATTGATGCTCGGCGTGCGGCCGAACTCGGCCAGGGTGATGACGAGCGTATTGCGCAGGAGGCCGCGTTCTTCGAGATCGTCGAGCAGCGTTGACATGACGTGATCAAGTTCGGGGACCATCTCTTGATGCGATTCGAAGTTTTGGGCGTGGGTGTCCCACCAAGCTCGGCCCACACGGATGAAGGGGACGCCCGCTTCGCACAACCGACGCGCCGCCAGCGCCTGCCGGCCGAACAGCGTGTTGCCGTAACGGTCGCGGATGCGCTGCGGCTCGCGTTCGATGTCGAAAAGCTGCTCGTTGGCCATGATGCCCGAGACGCGGCGATACGCCTGGTTGTGGCTATCGAGCGACGAGGAGGTGCGGCCACGTTCGAACATGCCGCTGAGCTGATCGCGCAACTCGGCCCGTTCACTATGATCTTGCTCGTTGACGCCGGCGCGGCGAATGTTCTCCGGGACCATCGACGTCGTCAGGTCCATCGAGCCATAGCGGGCGCCCAAGAAACCGGCGCTGCCTGGGGACATGCTGCGGCCTTCGGTCGCCGTGTAGAACGAAACGTAATCGGGAACCTGGCTGCCTTCCAGGCCCATCTCCCGGGCCATGACGGCGCCGAGATCGGGATAATCGACCGACGGCTCACCCATGCGGCCACGCATCATGATGCGGGCGGCGGAGCCATGATCGGCATTGCGCGTGTTGAGCGAACGGATGATGCAGGTGTCCTTGAGTCGGCGTGCCATGCGCGGCATCAATTCGCTTATGCGAATGCCGGGCGTGGACGTCGCGATCGACTGGAACGGCCCGCCGGTCGGCACCCCGGGCTTCGGGTCAAACGTTTCCATCTGGCTAGCCCCGCCGGCAAGCCAAAGCATGATGACGCGTTTCTGGTTCGCCCGCAGATCGTTGGCGACCTCGGGTGAGCCGAGCACCTGAATGGCGCTCATGTCGGCAAACGCCGCCGTGCCCGCCGCCGCCGCGAGCGACGTGAGGAAGCCGCGCCGGCTGACGGCGTGTTCGGGTGAGCCGCAGAAGTTTTTCAGTTTCATTTGAGAAATCCCCCCAAGGTAGGTACTGACATTCGATAGTTTACAGCATTAGGCGGTGCAATGCGAGTACAAAAGCGGCCCGGCGAGCAGGAACTTAATCGGGAATTACGCGGTTCACTTCCCTCTGCCGACGAGTTTCTTCGAGGTATTGCTCCAGGCCTTCCGGATCATCCGCCCAGCTTCCTGCGGCCCGCTTGAGTGCTTCGAACGCAGCTTCATTATTCTTCGGCACGACCGGCTCGACGATCACGGAGACCGCTTGCCCATCGGGTAGGCCGGGCTCGGTTTCCAGTTCGATGGTGCGTCCATGAACGACGCCTTTTATTGTTGTTCTGGTCTGGGCCATGATGCTAATCCCTCCAACGAGAAACAATGATTCCAGGGCTTCCCAGGACCATTCCAAATTCGACCCTTAGCAAGTATCCGGCATACGCCGACTGTTGTAACCAGCCTTGGCACTCCTCTACGGTGACTGCGCTTCCATCGGGCAATTGGCACTTCACTTCTCGCCGACTTCCAATGATTTCGTATATCTCATTCCACGCATTGATCCATCGCATCTCGAGGTCGGCGTTCGACGGCGTGTGGCCAACGGCCTTTTTTCGCTGTTTTTTCTTCTTGGACCCCATCAGTCCTCCGGCCGTCCGGCCACGGACTCCTCAATGATTAAACCGAAACTCCGCACTCGTCAGCAGCACCCACACGATCTGCTGATTCGCGGCGTCCGGCCGATCCTGGCGGCGTTGCAGGTAGCCGACCAGCGCTTGCACATCTTCCGGTCGGCCCGGTCGGCTGAGCACGGTTCGGACGGCGAGGTCCACGCGCTTGGTCAGATCCGGCTCTTGTTTCATGCGTTCCGTCAACGTGCCGACGCCTGCGAGCAGCGACTTCTGCAAGGCTTCGTTGTTCGCGAAGAGCATGGCCTCGGCGACGCCGACCTGGAAGTTGTCGGTCGGCTGCGGGAATAAATTCGCCAGGCCCGAGGCGCTGCCTTCGAGCGCAACGATGCGATCTTCCAGCTTCTTGCGATCCGTCGGCAAGGATTGCGGGTCGGCAGTCGTCAGCTTCAGCGACGTCGCCATCTGCATCGGCGCCAGCGGGCGAACTTGCGCCACCGCAAACAGGCGCTCGTCCGGGGCTTTCTCGCCTTCCCAGCGGCTCGACCGGGCATAGGTATTCGTCAGTACCAGGCCGCGCACCACGCGCTTCAGATCATAGCCGTGGTCGGCCAGGTCGCGCGCGAGCCAATCGAGAAGTTCCGGGTGGCTCGCGGGATTTTCGCTGTGAACCTGATCGAGCGGCATCACCAGCCCACGGCCCATGACGCGATGCACCATACGATTGGCGATGTTGCGGGCGAAGAACTCGCGGTTCTCCGGCGCTAGGGCGGTTTCGACCAGCTTAGCGCGCAGGCTGTATTGCGGCGGTCCGGGAGGGGCTTTTGCTTTCTTGCCCTGATCGAGCCGCATTTGTTCCTTCTTGCGCTCCTCGCCGGTTGGATCTTTCATGCCGGGAGCGTCGATCTTCTTGCCGCTCAAGAAGAGGATCGGCGAAACCTTCTCAGCGCCTTTATTCGGGATGTACTTGACGACCCCGAAATCGCGTTCGCCGAGGAATCCACCGCTATCCACGGTGCGGGCGAAGAACGATTTCATGCCATAAAACTGATCTTGCGTCCACTGCTGCACGTGCGGATGGTTGTGGCATTGAGCACAACTGACATTGACGCCGAAGAACGTCGAGCTGGTATCGATGGCGAGTTTGTTCAGATCCTTGACGCGCGACTTGAGGAAGTCGCTGGCACCTTTCATTTTCGGATCGGCCTCGTTCGGCAGCATCATCTCGCGAAAGATGCGATCCCAGCTGCGGTTCTCGCTCAGGCTGCTAAGCAGATAGTCGTACAGAGGATTTCCTTTGTCCCCCTTGCGCGGCCGGCCTTCGGAATATTGCATGAATGCGTAGAACGTTTGGGCGCCGTGCCGGGAGTACGCGGAGGATTCGAGCAGGCGGTCGACGAGCTTCGTTTTCTTGATCGGGTCGGTGCTGGCCAGATACTCCTGCAACTCGACCACGGTCGGCACGCGGCCATTCAGGTCGAGCGTGAGGCGTCGCAAAATCGCGGCATCGTCAGCGCGCGGCGAGGGGGTGACCTTGTCCTCCTTGAGCTTGGCATCGATGTAGTGATCGACGGCCTGCTCAATGGAGCGATCCGCCGGCAATAGCTGAGCGCTGGGCTGCGCGAACGCCAACGACGACCCGAAGAGGAAGAACGAACACGCGGTGAAACATCGCAACATGGCAGAAACGCCTCCGGTGGGAGGGAAGGTAAGGCAGGCTATGAGACAGGATACTGTAATCCACGGCGGGAAGCAACCAGAAAACGGGGGCGTCGGAGCCGGGCAAGCCCTGGGATGAGGTACTCCGAATCCCAGGGGTTCGGGAGTACCCTCACCCCTGGGCATCCACAGAAATGAGGGTGCGCCCATTTTACTTGTGTTAGGTCCAATCACAGGTAGAATGTCCCGGGGTGCCGATGCCCACCTGGAGATTTGCCATGAATCAGCTGCGTCCTACCTTGCGTATCCTGTTGCTGCTTGTCTCCGTCGGCATCGTCGTCGGCGCGAGCGCATTCACCGGCGAAAAGACCCCGCCGAAACTGGAATTTCAGCAGGTGGCGAATTGGCCCACCCTGCCGGCCGGCATGAAACTCGACGGCATCTCCGCCGTCGCCTCCGACTCCAAGGACAACGTCTATCTGCTTAACCGCGTCAAGCCGTACGTGATCATTTTCGACCGCGACGGCAAGTTCCTGCGCTCCTGGAACGGCGACTTCAAGACGCCCCACGGCCTGCGCATCGACAACGACGACAACCTCTGGATCGCCGACATGGCGAATCACCTCGTGCAAAAATTCACGCCCGACGGCAAGCTGCTTTTGTCCCTGGGCAAAAAAGACATGCCTGGATTGGCCGCTGACCAGTTCAACAAGCCCGCCGACGCCTACCCGGGGCCGGATGGCGAAATCTACGTCGCCGACGGGTACGGCAATTCGCGCGTCGCCAAGTTTACCAAGGAGGGCAAGTTCCTTCAGGATTGGGGCAAGAAGGGCAAAGGCGAGTCCGAGTTCAATATCCCGCACGTCGTCTATCTGGACAGCGACAAGCGCGTCATCATCGGTGACCGCGAGAATCAGCGGGTGCAGATCTTCGACCGCGACGGCAAGTTACTTGACGAATGGAAGAACACCGGCGCTCCCTACGGCCTCGCGCTTCACAAGGACCGCGTCTACCTGGCCGATGGACGCAAGGGGACCATCCGCGTTCTCGACATGAAGGGTAAACTGCTCACCAGCTGGCAGGCCACCGAAGGAGTGAAGGAGACGCCGCACTGGATCCACGTCGATCGGCAGGGGGCGGTTTACGTCGGTTTCGTGTCGGGCAAGAAGGTGCAGAAGTGGGTTCCCAAGTAACCGCTTGCGGCTTAGCGTTCGCTAGGTGAATGCTAAGCCGCAAGCGGCCAAACAATAGCTGAATTCCTACTGGTCCCGGCGCGGCACCGGCGGCGCCTCGACCGCCGGGCGCTGCTGCGGCGAGGTCGAAGTGCTGCCGGGCGTGCTTGCACCCTTCTTCACCGGCGGAACATCAGGCTGCCCTTTCTGAGGCGGCGGTACCGGCAGATCGGGCGGCACGAGTTGTGGAATACCTCCCGGCGCCACCCGCGTCGGCATCGCAATGCCGCCAAAACCGCCGCCGAAGCCGCCGCGGATTACGCCTGGCACATTCGGATTAAAAGGGTTGTCGAACTGATGCTGTTCCTCCTCGCGGATGGTCTTCGCCTTCGCGGCGGTGGTGATAAACATGACATTGCCCATGCGCACGGCCTTCAGGCCTGCCTGCTCCGCCAGCAACCGGAGGGCGGTTTCGATCCCGGTGTCTTCCACTTGCAGGCTCACGGGCCCATTGACCTTTTCTTTGTCCAGGCTGCGGTCAATCACCAGATTGATGCCGCGAGCACGGGCGAGGTCCTGCATCGTTTTGTTGAACGGCGCGTCGTCCACATTGACGCTTACGCGCTGGCGGAACTGGCGGAACACCGCGGTATCCTCGGTGGTGATGAGCAACGCGTCTTCGAAGATCACCGAGCTGAGGTTGTAGCTGTTGAGAAATTTGCGCAGCACCACGCCGGCCTTCTCGTCCTTGGCCTTGATCTCGACTTGCCCGATGGGTTGGTCGATGCCCACGCCCATCTGCATGATGGCCGTCTGGTCGATATTGATCGGCAAGCCGGTCTTGTCGCGGAAATGATTGAGCACCTCGACGATCGACTGCCCGACGAAATCAATGGTAATCTTCTTGTCGAGGCCCTCGCGCAGCTTGTCGATGGAAGAAGCCGATGCAGCCTTCTTCTCCTGGACCGGGGCGGCCGCGCCGGCGACGCCGGTTTGGCCGAATACGGTCGTGTGGGAAAGCGCCCAGCCCGCCAGCAGGCCGAACAGGAACCAGCGTGAAAGGATCGATTGCATGGAACGACTCCTGGGTTGAACTTCCGACCTATTTTTTACCGAGTTTACCGTGATCCCCGGGCGGACGCAAGGGCGGGATCCACGTTAATGACGTCAACGGCTCGTGTGGCGCACGATCTATTTACCTGCCCGCAGCGCAAGCAAAGGAGAGCGCCCCTTGATTGCCCTGCGGGCTCGTGGCGGCCCTACTTCAATTGATCCGGCGAAAATCGAATTAGCAGCAACGGCGACAGCGTCAGGACGTTGACATGCCCATCCGCCGACGCCGCGATGCCGAGCGGAACCCACGGCGTATGCGTGCCGTCCTTCTCCTTGCGGACCGCGTGGTGCCAGGGGAACGGCTTGCCCTTGGCGTCGGTCCACTGCACATCCTTCGGATCGGCCAGGCCGACCTTGCCGTGATTGCGCGGCGCCTTGGCGCCCGGCGTATAGCTGACGAGGTAGCACTGCGCGCCGCCCGGCAGGCCATGCTCGGTGACCGCCATCCATACCTTGCCCTTGTTATCGGTACACATCGCCCGGCAGTCGGTGGACTTGGCCTTCGCGAGGATTTCGCCATGCGACTTGCCCGGAATCTTGTCACCCGTGGCAGTCATGTCGAACGAGTAGACCTGATTCGTGGACATCTCGACACACCAGAGCGTTTTGCGGTCGTGCGACCAATCCCAGTTGAGGATCGCGCCGTCCTTGGTGATGGCCTTCGGCGGCGCTTGGCCATCGACGGTAACTTCAAGTTTTTCGAGATTCTCGGATTTTGGATCGTAACGCGCGACCAGACCTCTGCGCAAGGGGTGATACGCCCGGCCCTGATTGTCGAGCACGATGAAAGCATAGGAATGTCCGGTGTCGCCGAAATCGCGGTACTTCTTCGTCTTGAGATCAAGCACCATGAAGTGCGATTTCTCAATCGGTCGACCGTCGTCGCAGGTTGAGATGTAGCAGAGGCCGCGTTCCTCGTCCGGGGTCACGCTAATGATGCCGAAGTGTTTCTGCGGCAGCCCGAAGTTCTCGGTCTTGCCTGTCTTGGGATCGTAGGCGAGAACATAGCCGCCGGGGTAATCGGTCAGCTTCTCGCCCTTCTCGGTGTAGCCTTGCTTGGAGCCGAAGTAGATCTTGCCGGTGAGCTGGCCGACGTTGTTGCGCGTGTGGATCTTGGCCTGAGCGCCGAAGCCGCGCAAGATCGACTTGATGACCTGGTGGACATCGCAGACCATCTGCATGACGCCTTTGAGCGGATTAAACTCGACGAGATAGGCATTGACGCCGTACTTGGCGGTGCCGATGTACATGCGGCTGTTCTTGCCTTCGATGATGGAGAAGTAGCCGCTCTCCTGGTTGGTGAACTCGGAGGGGATGTGATACGCCTTGCCGAGCAGCCAGCGCGGCTGTTCTTGATTCTGTGCTTCGACAGGATAGCTGAGCGCCGCCGCGACGAGGACGACGAGCAGCCACCAGCGGTGTTTGCGAAACGTAACCACGTTGACC
Source organism: Gemmataceae bacterium (assembly GCA_009692065.1). GTDB lineage: Bacteria > Planctomycetota > Planctomycetia > Gemmatales > Gemmataceae > SIAQ01. Next base: position 7,769 of record SHZY01000091.1, on the reverse strand, counting down.
CCCTTATGGTTTAGACTCGCATCGAAGATGCGGGCGGGAATGACGCCCCGGATTGATTTCATTGTATTTGCAAACCACCTGCCCGCGTCTACGACGCGGGGCTAAACGCTAGCGCTTGATCGTCCGCGGCACCGGGTCCAGCGCGAAGCCCCACTCGGTCGGCTGGTAGCGGATGTCGAGGTGCGGCGTCTCCACGCGGCGGTTTTTCTCGGCCTTGCTGATCATCACGGCGTCAATGATGCCCGTCGTCAAAAGGGTGCGCTCGACCGGATACCCAGCATGGCCCGACTGCGCCATGGCGTCGATCGCCTTGAGAAGGTACTCGAAGTGCGCGAACGGATCGGGCTGCTGCAAGTAGAATTGGCACGCCGCCGGGCGAGGCTCGCCGCGGAGCCGGCCCGCGAAAGTGAAACCGCCGCCGTCGCCCTCCGTCTCATGGACCCAGCCATTGAGCATGGCGACCGCCGCCTTGAAGCCATCGCGGTATTCGATCAGGAAGACTCCCGATTCCTTGTCCTTGAGCGTCAGCTTGCGGAAATCGCCCCTCGCATGGGTGGGCACGTGCGCCATGGCGGCCTCGAGCAACTCACGCGAGAAGACGCCACGGTCCAACGCTTGCCACATCGCCTCGCCCTGCAAGCAGGTGACCGCGCGGACGCCGGTTTCGCCGCCGCGGCGACGCTCGGCCATGCACTGCAAGCCTTCGATGGCGTGAAAGCCATAGCCCTCGAAAGGGCCGTAGCCGACGGCGACCGCTTCGGTCAACTCGCAATTGCGCGGCAACCGTAACGACGGCCGGCGCCAGGTCAAGGGTAGCGACGAGCCGGCCATGAACGGGAACATCAGCTCGCGGGAGCGGTCAACCATCCAGCGTGCGTCGGCCCAGTTGTGCGACAGGTGCTTGTCGTTGAAGACTGGCACGGTCCGCCGATGCTTGGCGAAGACGTCAGTCACTGCTTCGAAGAAACGCCGCCGCGGATACTGGATTTGCCCGCGCGCATTGTTGGGATATTGCCCATGCTCGCCGATTGAGATGACGCCGTCCACCGCGACTTCCTTGCGGCCCAGTGTCACCGCGCCGGCGATGCTGTCGTAGATCGTGAAGTTGTGCTTCTTGGCAAGATCACGGCTCCAGTCGTTCTTCGGAAATTGATCGACGTACATCGACACGAGCCGCAGGTTCGGAAATGCCTTGCGGTCGTGGTGATAGCCTTCGAGGATCTTGCCGAGTATAACGTCGGCGTGCGACCACCGGTTATAGACGGTGACGATGGCGGCGATGTGTTTGGGGTCGGGCATTTGCATTACTCCCCTCTCCCCTCCGGGGAGAGGGGTTGGGGGTGAGGGGGCGGCGTTTGCAAGAACCCTGCGCCTCACCCGATGGCTCTTTTCATCGCAGGAGGCATGTGGCACGCGGCGCCACCTCACCCCCGGCCCCTCTCCCCCGGAGGGGAGAGGGGAGGAAGATTACCACTGATCAATCCGATTCACCGCCCGCGCCGCTTCCAACTCAGTCCCGCGAGGCCGGCATTCCAGGCCGACGTGGCCACGATAGCCGAGGTCGTGCAGTTGCTTGAGAACGCGCGTGTAGTGAATTTCACCGGTGCCCGGTTCGTGGCGGCCGGGGTGATCAGCGATCTGATAATAGGCCACGTGCGACAGATTATCGCGAATGTGGCCGCACAGGTCGCCTTCGGTGATTTGCAGATGATAGAGGTCCGCCAGCATCTTGATATGCCGGCTGTTGACGGCGCGGATGATCCGGATCGTCGGGTCACTGCCGTAAAGGCAGTGGCCTTTGTGATCGACGCGAATGTTCATCGGCTCCAGGATCAGCGTGATATTGTGCTTCTCGGCAATCGGGGCGCCGCGGCGCAAGGCCACGATTATGTTTTCGTGCATCCGCTGCTGACTAATGCCGGCGATATCGTTGCCGCCGACCACGCACATCATGCGACAACGGAGCTGCTGGGCGACCTTGCAGGCTTCTTCCAGCTTCTCGACGAAGCGATTGTGATTGCGCGGATCGTTGAGGCCCGGCGTGAATCCCCATGCACTGAACTGAGCGACCTCGACCTTGAGCTTTTGGCACAGATCCGCAATTGCGCCGATATCCTTGCCCTCGTAGGGCCAGAACTCGATCGACTGGAAACCGAGCCGGACCGCCTCCTCGATGCGGCGCGTGAACGGCATCAGGTTGCGCCACCACATTTCGAGATTGACGGCGAAGCGCGTGTGAGCGGTGCGGCCCAGGCGCGTGGTGTCTTCTTGCGGCTGGGCGGCGCCGGCAGTTGCAGCACCGGCGGCGAGGACGGCGGTGGTTGTGAGGAAATCGCGGCGATGGGACATGGTTACTCCTCCAATACACGCTGGCATTGTTTCGTTCACGCCGCTTGCGGCTTAGCGTTCGCGTGACGCCACGCGGGCGCTAAACGGCAAGCGGCTTACTTTTTCTTCGGCGGCGATTGCAACAATCCGGCGCTCGATTGGTAGTATTTCTTGCGACGTTTTTTCACCTGGCCGTCGGCGTCTTGCTGTTGCGTTTGCATGTCGGCGAGGTTGGCCAGGCAGTAGGCGCAGCCGATGGTCTTCAGGTGAAACTGCACATAGTCTTGCACATCGTCGTCGAGAACGCCAAGCAAAAAACTGCCGAGCTGCTCGCGCGGCAGGCAACTCAAACGCTGCCGGCGCCAGATCGCACCAACGGAGTGCTCGCCGCGATCGCGCTCCTGCATGAGCTTCTGAAGCTGTTGTCGCAGCGGCTCCGACTTGCGCAGCTCCTGCTCAATCTGCGCGATGTCGCTCTCGCCGAGGGCGTCGTCGAGGTAGCCGGCGAGCATTTCGCGAGTGATGAGGACGCTCACGCCGGGCCCTCCTCTTTCAACTCGGGGAAGACGTCGATCGGCAGCCCCGCGCCCTTGACGTGATCGCCAAGCTTTTTGACCGCGGCAAAGCGGATGTTGGCGACCTGCTGTTCGCTGATAGTAAGGAACTTGGCCACATCGCGATTCGCCCAGCCTTTGACGAAGAGCAATTCGAGCACCTTGATCCGAACATAATCGCCCTGCTCACGCCACTGATCGAGCAGGAGCGTCAAGCTGCGTGCCACGGCTTCGGTTTCGAGATCCTTGCGTTCGTGGCTGCGCGCGACGCTGGAGGCAACCTTGTGCGAATCGAGCTTCTGATGCAGGATATCGTTGGCCCCGTCCGACACGTACTGGGTCGGATGCCGGCCCGATTTGCGCAGTTGATCCGTTAGCTTGTACGATGCTATCGTGAAGAGATAGGTTTGCAGCTCGCGCGATTCGTCATAGTTCGGCAAGCTGTTGAGAAAGCCGATGAAGGTCTCCTGGACGACGTCCTCGCTGGCCGAACGATCGCGCAGCCGGCGATGGATGAACGCGAGCAACCGCCCTTCGTAGCGGGCGATGAGATGCTCCCACGCGCGGGCATCGCCTTGACGAATCTGCTGGACCAGAATGCGGTCGCTTTCGGAAGACATGCAGATAGTTTACCATGTCAGTGGGCAGTGCCCACTGACTACTGCCCACTGACTACGTACCACCAGGTGCCGGCGAGCGCCGTGGTGGCGACGCTAACGCCGGCGAGGCGCAGCCAGGTCGTATAGCGTCCCTGCGTGTATTCATCGAGGCGAACGTAGCCGACGCCGGCCAGGAGCAGGATCGATAGGCCGAGGACGGCGCGGGCGGTCCAGGTCAGCCGGTCGTCTGTCCGAAGTTTGCGCTGCGCGTCGTGATCGCGGCGGATGACGTCGGTCCACCACGGCTTGTCGCTGCGGAAGGTAAACTCCCAGGCCTTGAACGGGGCGAGGATGTTGTCCACCGCCACGTCCTTGCCTGGCTGGCCTTCATCGACCACTTGCTTGTCGAGATAGGTCTCGGTGAGGACAAAGGCTTGCAGTTTCAGTCCGCGGGTGATCTCACCGATTGCCTTATTTTTGGCGGCTTTCTTGGCAAGTTCCACGGTCTCGCCATGGCCGGTCACCGTGCCGGGCAGGAGTGCCTTGGGAAACACAACTTCCTTGGGCTGGGCGCAGCTCGGGGCGCAGAAGAACCACATCGAGATCGAGCCAGCGAGTGCCAATAAAATACGCATGTCCTTTTCCCTCCCGACCGTGCGGGCCTTCGACCCGCGGCTAAACAGGCGGGCTACGCGGTCGCAAGCCGCATCTTCTTTTTGCGGACCGGCACTTTCTCTTTCCACGGACACGTCACCTGGCACACGACCGACGCCATCACCAGGCTCGCGAAGCCGACTTCGCGCTGATGCACGCTCGGCAACAAGAACAAGAGGATATACGACCAGAATCCGACGCCAAGCACCGCCATGATCGACAGCCTTTTCGAACGGTCCGGCACCGTCGTTTTCCACCAGCGCAGAATCAGGAACATCAGCCCGAAGTAGCTCAGGTAACACGCGATGATCGGCATCGAGGTGTTTTCAGAGCCGTACATCCGGCCGACCCAGGAGCGCGAGAGTACTTGCTGAGTTTCCGGATTGGCTTGCCAGGGATGCAACACCTCGAAGTCCGCCGTCGGCTTCCACGGGAGCGGCATTTCGTAACCGTCAAGGTAGAGCGCGAAGATACCGACGGCGAAGCCGAGCGTCATGTGCAGGAGCCGGCGCGTCCATGAATCATGGTCGGCTTTGCTAGGCTCCTGGAGATCTTTTCCTTCGGGAAGCCAGAGCTTGCTCGGAATCAGCACGCTCCACGACGCCGCCAGCACAAGGAAAAACGTCTGCGGCAACTTGTCGTAGGCGTCAAAGATCAGCGCCCAGCCCAAGGTCAGGATCGCCGCGGCCAGCACCGACCAGAGCAGGATGCCCGAGAGTTCGCTCCAGCGTTGCTGAAAGATCATCGTCGAGGTAACAGAGATCGCCATCGGGTAGTCGGCGACGGAGTGCGTCGGAGCGCTGGCGGGCGATTTCATCGGCAGCGGCTGCATGGGCTGATTCGGATTGACGACCGCGGCGACGTCCTTCGCCATCTCTTGAATCGTCGCATAGCGGTGTGCGGGATTCTTGACCAGCGCTTTTTGCAAGATTGGCACGAACTCCTTGGGCACGCGGGTCAGATCGGGTTGCACGGTGAGATGCTTCATCAGGATCTCGCCGGCGGATTCGCCCTCGAACGGGACGTGGCCGGTGAGCATCTCATAGAGCAGGATGCCGGCGGCGTAGACGTCGATCTGGCGATTGTAGTTGCCCGTCGAGATTTCCGGCGCCATGTAATGCACGGTGCCGACGTCCTTGGTCATACCGGCCTTCTGGCTGTCGGCGATGAGCTTGCACAGGCCGTAGTCGCCGACCTTGATGAGGCCGTTTTCGAGGAAGATATTGCCCGGCTTCAAATCACGATGGACGATGCCGTGCTCGTGCAGGCAGTGGATAGCCTGGGCGAGACCGTGGAACCACTGACCGGCGAGTTCAGACGCGACGCCGTTGGGATGGCGCGAGAAGATGGTGGACAGCGGCTCGCCGGCGACGTACTCCATGACGAGCCAGTGGTGGCCCTGATCGTCGGTACGGACATCATACAGATGCACGAGGTTCGGATGCTTGAGGTTCAGGCACTGCTGCACGCCGCGCATCTCGATGTCTTGATTGGCGCGGATCCACTTGAGGGCGACCTCCTTGCCGCCGTCGGTGACGGCAAAGTAGACCTCGCCGAACCCGCCCAGGCCGATGCCGCGCTTGATCGTGTAGCCCGGCAAGGGTTGGTGTCCGCTGTGATAGGTGAATTTCATTTTGGTACTCCGATCTTCGTTTAGCGCCCGCAAGGCGGCCTGCGGGCGCTAAACGGCAAGCGGATTAGCGGATTTTTTCCAGCGCCAGCGATATCTGATCCGTTGCCAGCGTGGTGCCTGGCTCGAGCGGGCCGCGGTCGCGCACGGTCTTGCCCGCGATCTGCATCTCGCCCGGCCAGCGGGCGGCCAACCCGCTCTTGGTGCGGAACAGGATCAGCGGCTGCGTCATGTCGGGCACGTGAATGTGCGACTGGGTTGACGGGCCAATCACCAGCGTGTCCGCCATCAGGATCGCCGCCTGCACCGGCTCGGCGAAGCGGTGGCCGCTCACGATATCGAGCCGGGCGGAGGTGCTGACCGGCACCGGCTGCCAGAACTGCAACTGGCACGAGTTTCCCAGCGTGATCCGGTCCGTGGAACGCAGCAGTGCCTTGTCAATCTTCTTGCCATTCATATGCACCTTGCGGACTGCTTCGAGGAAGTAACCTTCTGGGTCGCGCTGGATCGTCGCGTGATGCCGGGAGACGTCGGCAATCAGGGCGATGTCCACCGGGTTCTCCGTCAGCGCCTGGCCAAGCGTCACGCGATGACTCAGGCACACCAGGTAGCCGCCGACGCCGTCGATCCACAGGGCAAACGGAGCTTGTTGCTCGTGCAGATTATCCAGTGTCGGGGCAGTTGGTTCGTTCGTCACGATACGTCATCCGAGAGAAAGAAATGACAATTAGCAATTGACAATTTCGAACTGCAAATTGAAGGAGCCGATCTTTTCTTCAATTTGCGATTGTAAATTGCTAATTGTCAATCACCCTGCCACCCGCAACCCCTCTCCCAAAGGAAGAGGGGCCAACCACCTATTGTATCACGATGGTTCATTATTTGCTCGCCGTCTTGTCGGCGGGCTCGTTGCCTTCGAGGTAGTTGCGGATCGTTTGCAAGTCGGCCGGGGTTTGGGTGCGGTCGTGCAGCGGGATGATGTTGGCCTGGCCGTTCTTGATCTCAAGCTCTCGCCGCGTGACATCCTGTTTCTGTTCGATGTTCGCCAGGGCTTCCTCGATCTGGGTGGCCCGGCTCGAATCGAATTTGAACTCGGTGCCTATCGACGCGACCTTCAGCGTCTCCTCTTCCGCTTCGAGCTGGGCGAGCCGAACTTCGTACTCGCGCTTCTTGGCGATGACCTTGGCAAGCTGCTCCTGCGTGCCGCGCAGGCCGACTTCCTTGGCCTCGAGCACTTGCAGCTGCGTCTTGATCGTCTTTTCGAGGTGCTTCAGGCTCTCCGTGTCACGCTCAAGCTGTTTGCGGACTCGGTCGGCCGAATAGGTCTTGCCGCCATAGTTCACGACTTTCGGGTTGTCTTTCAAGTCTTCGACCACGGCAAGCAAGGTCTTCTTCTGCTCGATGATGTTGACCTCGGTCTTGGCGACGTCTTTGCGCATCTTTTCGATCACCGACTTGTACTCGGCGATGGGGCGAATCATCTGGCTGATGTCGCCGTCGAGGGCCGCGATTTCGTTGCGAACGCGGTCGAGCTCGAATTTGGTCGGGATCGAGTTCTTGGCTTCGGCGCTGACCTGGCCGAGCCAAGTGGTGGCGTAACTGCACACCTTGGTTGTCTTTGCGATGGCGACCAACGCGACGGCGCCGATGCAACCGATGATCAAGAGCTTCTTCATGGTGGACCCCTCCGATAAAAGTGCGTGGCCAAAACGAGTAAGCGATGCGGAGTCCGCCGGCTGGCGGCCTCGGGACGTCCGATCGTTCCACCAGGTTGTTCGCCGGCACAATCGGAATATTTGGCGGGGATGGCGATTTTTGGCGAAATTGTTTGGCTGCCACGTTGCGCGGATTGCGGCTTAACAGCCCGTTGAAAAACGCCTCTTGACAGGCATGGTATGCTGTTGCCCAGATGTTGGGGATATCAACGTACCGAAGACCAAGGAGTCACGATGGCTCTGGGCAAACGAAAACGCGAAGAGCAAGGGCTGTGGATCGCTACCACTG
>SHZY01000090.1 GCA_009692065.1 Gemmataceae bacterium | reverse complement strand
GCAACTCGTGCAAACCGACATGAATTGCCCTCCGCGAAATGCCCGTGCTTCTGGACACGAGCGAGATGCCCCCGTAGCCCCAGGTTTTGGCTTCCGCCGCCGCCCACAATCGTCTTTGGCGCTCATCCAACGACGAAGCCAGACCTTCGGACCGTTGGCGTATCGCAGCCTCCATGCTTGCGCGTCGCATGGAGCAGGTGTATGAAACATCTGCGAAGTTGTAACACTAATTAATGGACGGCCCCTTAGAGTGTCTAAAACAATAAACCACGGATGACACGGATGGCACGGATAGGAAAACCAGGTGACGCTGTTCTGGAGCAAACCATCACACGCCCGATGTTCCTTCATGTCCCATCCGTGTTATCGGTGTGATCCGTGGTTCTTTGTTTTAGGCGATGTTTAGACAGGAGTGCGCCATGAATTCCGATCGCTACAAGACGGATTTCGATCGCGACGGTATTGTCATCGTCCGGCAGTTTCTTCCGAAAGTGGAGTTGGATGACCTGGCGCGAAATCTCGACCGTTACATTCGTGAGGTGGTTCCTACGCTCCCCGACTCGGCTGCTTTCTACGTCGATAAGTCCCGTCCCGAAACCTTGAAGCAGATGCAGCACATGGGGGGCGATCTCTTTTTTCGCGACTACACGAAGCACCCGGCCTGGTGTGCCCTGGCCCGCGCGCTGGTCGGCGAGGAGGCGAATTCAGAAGCCCCGGAGTGGTTCAACAAGCCGCCCGGAACGAACAGCCCCACGCCTCCCCATCAGGATAACTACTATTTCTGTCTGAAGCCGCCGCAGGTCGTCACCATCTGGCTGGCACTCGATCAAGTGGACGAGGAGAACGGCTGCCTGCGGTATGTCGCAGGTTCGCACCTCTTGCCCATTCGCCCGCATGATCGGACGAATGTTCTGGGGTTCTCGCAGGGCATAATCGATTTTGGACCGAACGACCGCGTGCGGGAGGTGCAAGTGCATTTGCAGCCGGGCGACGCCGTCGTCCATCATGGCAACACGATTCACCGGGCCGAACCCAACCGCTCAACGGCGCACCACCGGCGCGGCTTCGCCATGGTATTCAAGGGGATCAGTTGCCGCCGCGATGCCGAAGCGTTTGCACGCTACCAGGCGGCCCTCGAACAGCAGCACAAGGGCCTGGGACTTCAGGAATGATTTCGGCGAAGTCTTTCCACCGTGCGCCAACAGCGAAGGTCCCGCACAAGAGGAGTGAAGTTGTGGTTGAACCGCGCGTCTTCCTGAACGGCCGGATGGTCCCGGCGTCGCAGGCTCACCTGGCGATCTATGACGGCGGCGTCGTGCTTGGCGCCACTGTCACGGAAATGACGCGCACTTTCAAGCACCAGCTTTGGCGGCTCGAAGATCACATCGATCGACTCTTTCGTTCGCTGAAGTACACGCGGCTGGACATCGGCATGACCAAGGACCAGCTCATCGCTACATCGCGCGAACTGGTCGAACACAACGCCCGGCTCGTCGATCCCGCGGATGAACTGGGGCTGATCCACTTCGTCACACCCGGCGAAATTGCGGCCTACGCCGGTTCTGGATTAGCACGGACCAGCCCGACCGTCTGCGCCCACACCTTTCCGATGCCCTTTGAAATGTGGGCGAAAAAGATGCAGGCCGGCGCCCATCTCGTGACTCCGTCGATCAGGCACGTGCCGCCGCAATGCTACGATCCGAAGATGAAATACCGCAGCCGCATGCACTATTACCTGGCCGATCACGAAGCACGGCTCGCCGATTCCGAAGCGTTGGCCTTGCTGCTCGACCTCGATGGCAATGTCACCGAAACGAGCGGCGCGAATTTCCTGATCGTCGAACGCGGCGTGATTGTCTCGCCAACAGTGCGCAATATCCTCCCGGGGATCAGCCGGGCCATGGTGATGGAACTCGCCGCAAAACTTGGGATCGCCTTTGCGGAACGCGACTTTCAAGTCTACAACGTGATGAACGCAGACGAAGCGTTTCTGACCAGCACTCCTTACTGCCTGATGCCCGTGACGCGGATCAACGGCGTCGCCATTGGCGCTGGCCTACCCGGACCGCACTTCAGGCGCCTGGTCGATGCGTGGAGCGCTGAGGTCGGGCTGAACATCTCGCGGCAAATCCAGGAATCAGGAGGCAGGAGGCAGGAAAAGCCAATTCAGTGACTCCTGCCTCCTGACCCCTGACTCCTGTAATCCAGCAGCACCGCCACGCTTGCACCGCTATCGACCCGTGCAAAGGTATGCAACACCAGCACGATGCCGGCGTGCGCCGCGCAGATCGCGATGGGATTCTTGCCGACTAGGTCCGACACCGAGCCGAGCACCTGGCCTGGCTCGACATACTGTCCGAGCGTGACCGCCGGTTCGAAGAATCCCTCGTAAGGAGCCGGATGATTGACCTGCATGTGGCCTGAGCCGGGCCGATCATCCTCGACAACGAGCGGCTCGGCGGCAGGAGTTGTGGCGCGGTCAGCCGCAGGCAGCATCGCAAGATGGGCCATCACCTGGAGGCAGCCGCGGACATAGGCCTTGATCCCCTGGGGGTCACATCCGCCGCCGCCATGATACTCCGCGTAGATGGCCGGCACGTTGGCGTCGCGCGCCACCGAGAGAGAGCGGCCGTTGAGATTCGGATCGGTGCCCCAGATGATGGGCAGGACGAAGGCACGGGCCATCTGCCGCTGGGCTTTCAATACATCGGCATGCGGATGAAGCATATAGCCGACCATGGGCAACACACGCAGCCGGGTGCCGCCGGTGTGCAGGTCGATGTAGTAGTCGGCCGCCCGTATCAGAATGGAAAGCGCATGGGCGATCTGCTCGGTGACGGAACCGTCCTGCCGGCCCGGACAGGTGCGGGCGAGGTCGAGCCCATCCTCCGCGGTGCGCCGGCCCAGGCGAAACGCTGGTTCATTGACGACCGGCACAAGCGTGACCCGACCGCACATCGCGTCCGGACGAACCAAGTCCATGAGCTGACGAATGGCAGCCATCGGCTCAAACTCATCGCCGTGAACGCCTCCGGTGATAAGGAGGTGCGGCCCAGGTTTGACGCCCGTGATCTGGTGTGACGTGAGTTCCAAGGTGCCTCCCTTGGCCAGGAGTCAGGGGTCAGGAATCAGGTGTCAGAAGCCCATCCGTGCGATCCGATACTTGATCCCTGACTCCTGATCCCTGACTCCTGACCCCTGATTCCTACCACGCCGTCCAGCCGCCGTCGATGGTCAGGTTTTGCCCGGTCATGAAACTGCTGGCCTCGCTGGCGAGGAAGACGATCGCGCCCTTCAATTCGTGTGGGCGGCCCATGCGCTTCATGGGCAGCTTGGTGCAAAGTCGCTCGACCATGGCTGGTGGCGATTTCTCACTCGGGAAGGGACCCGGGCTGAGGCAGTTGACGCGGATTCGATCGCCGGCCCAATACGCGGCCAGGTGGCGGGTCATGTGGATGATCCCGCCCTTGAGCGCGTGATATGCGACGGGGCTGGCATTACAGATTCCCTCGTACGCATCGGGATAGGAAGCGACCTGTCCATACATCGATCCGAGCAAGATGATGCTGGCCGGCGCGCTCCGCTCGACCGCATGGTTCCGCAGCAGACGCGACAGCAAGAAGTAGCCGGCCGCGTTGGCCAGATGGCGATTGAACTGCTCCGCAGTGACCGTCGTCCAGTCGTTGGGCACCCCTTCCTGGCCATTGTTGACGAGCACGTCGATCGTGCCGGCAAGCGACACCGCCTCACCGAAGCCTCGTTCCACCGCGGCGGGGTCCATGTGATCGATGGCGACGCCGTGATGCCGGGCATTCCCGATGCTTGGCAGACGCTTGGCAGCGGCGCGCGCACGCCCAATATCGCGGCTCGTGATTACGACCGACGCGCCAACCTCAGCCAGCGCGCGCGCCATGGCCGATCCCAGGTGTCCCGTGCCACCGGTGATGACCGCCACCTTACCCGTGAGATCGATCAGTTCGTGAACGGTTGGTTCTCTTTCCACGGCGTTACTCATTTCCTGTCCTCGTTGGGAGCGATTGCCAGCTTCTGGATTCCACGCTAGCGAGAGCAGCAAGATTGGCACGCAGCGTTTGCAACCCCTCGGCCAAGGAACAAAGCGCGGAGGCCTTGCCTTCGACCGCATCCAGAAAAGCATTGGCCTGGAGGGTGAATAGCGTGTCCCGTTCCAGTGGTGGAATCGCTTCATCGTGCCAGGCGCCCCCTGGGTCGGTCATCCAACGCCAGCGGTGTTTGTGAAATTCGCACTGCATGGTGCCGCGCTCGCATACCAGCGTGAGCGTAAATTCATTCGGCGCCTGGTGCTGGTTTAGGCTGTAACTCGCCAGGACCGGGCCGTGCCGAGCCAGAAGATGAACGGTGTCTTCGACGGTCACCCCTTCGAGGACCTGGTGCTGCGAGTCAGCAACCAGGTGGTCGATCGGGCCCAGCAACCATTCGCCGGCGTTGACGACGTGGGTCAGCGCGTCTTGAATCGCGCCACCGCCAGTCGCTCGGTCGGTGTAGTAGGTGGTGCGGTAGGCGGGCCGATAGGTTGGAAAGTGCTGACCCGAGACCGCGATCAACTCGACCGGTTGGCCGAACCGTACTTCGGTAACCGATTTCTTCAACAGGGTCAGCAATGGATGACAGCGATAGACATAGCCAACCGCCACGGTGACGCCTCGTGCGTGGAGGGCCGCCTGAAGCGAGCCGATCCCGTCCAGATTCGTGCTGAGCGGTTTCTCGATGAGCAGATGCACCCCCGCTCCGGCGAGGCGCGTGGCCATCGGCACGTGCCAAGGCGCCGGCGTGGCGATCACGGCGACCTCCGGAGGTTTCCCCAGTGCGGCATCCAGATCGGCGAAGGTCCGGGTGATTCCGTAGCGTTCCGCCACGCCCTGCCGAAGGTCCGGATTGATGTCCAACAGCGTCAACTCCGCCCGGCCAGTCGCCTGAAAGCAGCGCAGGTGGCGTTCGCCGATGGAGCCGACGCCGACGATCAAAACCTCATGTTTCAAGGTGGCCATCGCAACCTCACGCCCGCCGTTCAAATTGAAAGCCCAACGGAGCGAACCGTCGCTGCATCTCTTCGAGGCCGGTCTTCACCATGATGATATCGGCGCCGTGGCAGATGAATCGCGCACCCAGGTCGAGGAGTTGCTTGGTTCGCTCAGGCGTCGCGCTGGGCATCCCCCAGTGCTTGCCGGCTTGTCGGGCGGCGTCGGCGACAGTTCGAATAGCCTCCTGCACCAGCGGATGGTCGAACTGGCCAGGAATGCCGCTCAGCACCGTGAAGTCGGCCGGGCCGAAGAAAAGTACGTCCACGCCATCGACCTCGGCAATCTGTCGGGCATTCGCCACGGCCTGCTGGTCCTCCAGTTGCAGCACCAGAAATGTCTCGTCGTTGGCCATCCGAATGTAGTCGGCCATGTTCCCCATGCAGTACGGCATGTCAGGATTGCCGCCGTCGAAGCCGCGCCGGCCCAGGGGGGCGAACTTGCTCCAGGCGACAACCTCCTTGGCCTCGGCCGCATTGTCGCAGCGTGGATACATAATCCCGTGCGCTCCCGCTTCGAGTAGCCGGCCCATGCGCATGAACTCGCCCTTGGCAGGCCGCGCTAGAATATCGGTGTTCCCCACGCGCGCCGCCCGCATGAGTTGGGTGGCCGTCTCGATGGAGTAGCCGTGGTGTTCGAGATCCATCCATATGCCGTCGAAGCCCATCAGGCTCGTGAGCTCGTAGAGCGATGGATCGATGAGGTGCAGGGTCGTGAGCAGCACCGGTTCATTACGTTTCAGCTTGGCCTTGATTCTGCTTGCGCGCATGAGAGATCTCTTTCCAAAGTTATTAGGGAACGGAATCCACCTGTTCAATCAACCGCCTAACCTCGTCATCCGCCCACGGGCGATCCGTCGCAGCGAGCGGGGGCCGCGGCATGCCAATGTCGAGTCCATACTTCAAACGCATCGCCACGCGCAGGAATGCCCAGATCGAGCCCGACGAAAGCACTGCAGCGATGGCGATCTGGAAACGCAGCATGAAGGCCTGGCCCGTGTTCACGTCGCCGGCGGCACAGGCCGCGCGGGCGCGCTGGCACACCGGCCCCCAGAGATTGTAGAAAGTCCCGATGGCCCCGCGTGCCCCGCACAGGATCGCATGGCACATCACTTCGTCGGCGCCGCTCAGTAGTTGTAGGCGATCGCCCGTGAATGCTTTAATCAAGCCAAAAATGTACAGGTCCCGATCGGTGATCTTCATGCCGGCAATATTCGGCACGGCGAGCAAACGCTCCGTGTACTCCCGCGAACCGATGGCAATCGGACTGACGCCGCTGAGATGATAAACGTAGAACGGCAACTGGGTGGCCGAGCCGATCACGCGGTAATATTCGAACACCGCATCGACCGAGTGAGCATAGTAGATCGGCGTGACGGCGGAGACCGCGTTCGCTCCGGCATCCTCGGCATGGCGTGCGAGGGCCACCGCGTCAGCAGTCGTCGCTGCCCCGACGTGAACCATGATCGGAATTCGGCCCGCCGCGACGTTGGTCACTCGTTCAACGATGGCACAGCGTTCCTCCACCGTGAAAAGAGGCCATTGGCCGGTGGACCCGGTCAGATACAGGCCACCGAGACGCTGGCTGACGAACAACTCCGTCATCTGTTCAAGGACCGCCACCGCAACAAGGCCATCCTCGGTGAGCGGCGTCAATACTGCCGGCCAGATGCCGCCAAACTGCGAATTCATACAGGCTCCTTCAATTTGTTTCTGCCTCACCAGTCGATCCTGAATCGGGTCCAGCGGATGCCGCACACGCCCTGCTCCACGCACCAGTGGGTAGCCAGGAAGGCGCCGTCTTGCAATCGGATGGCTGTCGGGAAGCCGAACTGGAAGCTGTCGAGTTCGTCCACACCCGTCTTTCCGGCCGTGGGGCCGGCGCGGGAAGAGCGGGCGTCGTAGAACAACTGCTCGTGGTGGACCGCCCACGCTGTGTCGGTAAACGTCACCAGGCACGCCACGATTCCCTGGGCGCCATAGCGGCGGTTGTATAACACGAGCAAGCGGTCGCCGCCCAACGGCAGCGGGGTCATCGTTTGGCCGCGGATGCCGGTGGATTGATGCGGCCCCCACGTGCGTCCGTCGTCGCGCGAGATCGCAAAGTGGTTCGGCTGATCGCGGTACTCCCCCAGGGTCACGGTCCAGGCGACGGCGAAAAGGCATCCGGGCCCGACCTCGGCTAATTTCTGTTCCCAGAAGCCGAGTTGGCCGGCCGGATCGCGAAGGACGGTGTGACGCGCCAGCCAGGTACGGCCGTAGTCGTCCGAGGCAACGACGAAGACCTCCTCGCCGAGCCGCTCTTTGTTGGTCAACAGCGCCGCGGGCGCCAGCAAACGTCCCGAGCGCAACGGGCAAATTGCATGGGAGATCTCCAACGGGGAATCCGGCATCGGAATGAGTTGCGGCGGCGACCACGTTCGACAACCATCGCGGGATGTGCAAACCACCGCTTCGCCACGCCGCTCGCCATACCGGTCGCTCAGGGTGCCCCAAAACCGGGTGCCGTACGCGAACACGGATTGGCCATCCGCCGCGACGCTGAGCTTCAAGAAGTTCGCCGAGGGAGGATCAACCGTGGAGGGCAGGAGTTGGCCCTCAAGCCGCCAGGTTCGGCCGCCATCGATGGATCTCGCCCAGTCGGTGCCGCCGTGAACATACTGTCCGCCGCCGACGCTGAACGAGCAAACCAGATCGCCATCGGGAAGCTGAATGGCTTGCGGAAACGCAGATTCGCGCTCGTCGAGCCGGCCGGTGTCGAGGATCTGAATCGAAGGCAACGGAGTACTCCTGCCGTCTTGATCCCGTTTAGCGTTCGCGCGGTGCCTCGCGAACGCTAAACGAAGATCGGTTTTGACCAATCATTCCGGCGCTATCCGACACGGCTTCGGCCGTGCCGGCAACCACAGCAAGGCGACGGCGATTCCCGCGGCGATGAACAAGGCACACACGAAAAAGCTTAACCGAAAACCAAACGCTTCACTGGTCAGCCCGAAGGCAGTCCACTCGTTTGACTTCGCCAGATCGACCACGGTCCCGTACAGATAACCGGCCGGCGCCGCGGGGGCCATCAGCATGGTGACAAACGCCATGTTGCGCCGCAGTTCGTCCGGCCTGGATGACGAAACGATGTAATTCGGCGCGTACACGCCAACCAGTTCGCCGGCGCCGAAGATCGCGATCGCATACAGATACCACGACCCCGTCACCAGCATCGCCCAGACCACCGACGCGAGAAGAATAGCGGACGTCGCCAGGATTCCCATGCGCGGATTGGTGCGCGTCAGCAGCCAGCCGAGAATCAACCCCGCCACAGCCTTGAGGGCGAAGCGTAACAAGTTTTGCGGCCCCGCGTTCAGGTCGGCTGCGATCCCAAGAACCTCTCTCGAGTAGAGGTTCATATTGGAGGGAATCATGTTCCCCGCGTACACCAAGATCGTCACAATCGTCGCGCAGAGCAACACCCGCTGTTGGAGAATCGCGCGAAAGTGCCAGACGAAGCCGGTCGTGGCGCTGGCCGCCGCCAGATAGCCGAGATAGCGATATGCTTCCTGCTCGGTAGCCGCGGCGATCTGCATGAGGGCAACCGCTGCGAACATCAGGGGCAGGCCAACGAGTAAGCCGACCACCGTTGACAACGGTTCGCGTTCGGGCTCGCGCGACACCGGCGCCACGACAAAGAACCGAGAGAATCCAGCCGCCAATGCCATGATCGGCGCCCCGAGGCCAAAGAGCGTGACGAAGCGGTATCGATGATCGATGCCGTCGAAATGGATGCCAAACAGGTCGCCGCCGAGCAACGCGGTTTGCGCCAGCGAGCCGAGTACCGCGAGGATCGGCCCGACGCCGAACGCCAGACTCAACGCCAAGCCGCGGCGCGACTCCGCCGAGCCGCGGCCGATTACTTCCCACAAGAGAGCGATTGCCGCCGGCATCGCCGCTCCCGAAACGCCCCCTTGCAGGATCACCATCGCCACCTTCACGGCGCTCGGGACGGGCAACGTCAAAACCAGCGCGGTCGCAGCGAGCATGAGCGACGAGACGCCGTAACAGATCGTCATGTTGCGTTTGAGAACTGATACCCGCGGCGATAGCCACGCGAGCAGGGCGGGCATCGCCGTCATCGCGAAGAAGAGCGTCGCCGGCAAATTCGACGTGCGTGTATCCGCCCCCAATCCCTCGCACAACGACGCCTGCGTGACGCCCACATAGAGCACCGGCGCCGCCAGGTACTGCATGCCGGTGCAGCACGCAAAGAGGATCAAGTTGCGGCGCTGCTCGGGCCAGGTCAACGGGCAATCGTCCGTCGTTGTCACCGCGCCGTCGGTCGGGTTCGTCATGTGCTGCTACCAGAGTTCCTGCTATTTTCGCGGCAACGGCAGTATCACCGCGGCGCCAGTCCGTGCCGAGATCAAGCACGCTTCACAGATCTCCACCGCGGCACGTCCTTCGACGCCGCCAACTTTCGGCGGGCGCTGTTCCCGAATGCTGTCCACGAATTCCTGAATGACGCCGATGTGCGGGTAAAGCCGGATCGGCGACTTCGGTTCCTTCAGATAGTCGAACCGCTCCGGAGTGTAGATCCGTTCCCACTTATCGCCCTTGCCGAGATCGAGGAACTCGAAGTTCTCGAAATCCAACATGGCGTCGCGGCCAAAAACCTGAAAACGCACCTCGCTGCTCGGCATACTTGGCGAAGGTAGCTCGGCGGTGATCATCATGTGCGCCATGATGCCGCCTTCGAAGACGATCTGGGCCATCACCGACAGCGATGGACCCTGGATGTCGCTGAAGGTGGTCGCCTGAGCGAACACCTGGACCGCGTTGCGCCCGGTCAGCCAGCGCAAGAAGTCGGTGTTATGGGAAGCCATGCCCATGAACAGGCCGCCGCCGCGTGGATCGAGCATCCACTGCCGTTCCGTGAACAACTGCCTGGTCAGAGGCAACGGAAAAGCCGAGACGGTCCGCAGCATCTGAATCGGCCCCACCGTGCCGTCGTCGATCAATTGCTTGGCACGCTGCGTGAGCTTGCGGAACCGCTCCGTCTTGACCACCGCGAGATTGACCTTGGCCTTGGCGCAAGCCGCAATCATCTGGTCGCATTCAGCCACCGTGGGCGCCATCGGCTTTTCGGCAAGCACATGCTTGCCTGCGGCGGCAGCGAGCCGCGTCAGTTCCGCCCGATCCTGATCGGGAGTCGCCAGCACGACCGCCTGGACGTCGGCGCGCGCCAGCAACGCTTCGGCCGTCGGCTCCGCGGGCACGCCGTAGTCCGCGGCCAGTCGGATCGCTCGGCGTCCCCCGGTGATGGCCGCCAGGCGACAGCCCTTCGCATGGCGCGCGACGACTTCGCTGTAGGTCAGCCCCATGAATCCGCTGCCAATCATGCCGATGCCGATTGTCTGGTCCATGCCCGTCTCTCCTGGTAATCGTTCCATCCGAGCCTGAAGCGTAAGCGAAGAGTCGGGCCGCGTTCTTCGCTTACGCTTCAGGCTCGGACGGAGAAATCACATCAATCCACCAATCGCGCAAATGTCGAATGTTTGACAGGTCCGCCGAGTCGCGCCGAGATGTCATCGGCGGCGATGGCGGCCGCCAACTCCGCGAAGACCTGGTCCAAAGCGTCGAGATAGCGCTCGACGTGGTACATCTCGTGGGCCAGGGTCAACGAGCAACTACCCCCTGCCATGAAGCCACGGTCGAGCATGCGCGTGGTGAGCAGCGTCAACAAGGCTGCATTCTGTGGGTGCTGGAAACTCAAGCTGCACGATGCTGGCCTACCCGCAATGGTCAGAGCCAGCCCGTGCTTGGCGCCCAGCGTGCGCCAGCCTTCGAGCACGCGTGTGCCCAACCTCGCCAGATGCACGGGGACATCGATCCGTTGCATCTTCTTTACTGCAGCCACCGCGGCGGCGGGGCCGATGCCTTCAGTCCAGTAGGTGCTGGAGATAAAGGAGTCCTGGGCCGCCTGCATGATTTCGCGGCGACCGATGACGGCCCCCATCGCAAAGCCGTTGCTCATCGCCTTGGCGAATACGGCCAGGTCGGGCGTGACGCCGTACAGCCGATGGGCGCCACCGAGGCACAGGCGCCAGCCGGCGGAGATCTCATCGAAAATCAGCACGGCACCGCGTCGGTCGGCGTGCTCGCGCACGGCTTCCAGAAAACCGGGATCCGGATCGAGATTGCGCGTCGGCTCCATCACGATCACCGCCAAGTCGTCGCCACACTGCTTCAGTGCCGCCTCGAGTTCATCCAGTCGATTGTAGCGGAAGGTATGCACGGTGCCTTCCAGTCCGCGCGGCACGCCGGTTGGCTGAAGGCCGGGAAGTAGATGAGCGTCGAGTTGCTGGCCTGGTAGATTCGCGGCCAGGTACCAATCATGCCAGCCATGGTAGCCGCACACCGCCAGCTTGTCGTGCCCCGTCGCGGCGCGGGCGATGCGGACGGCCACCGTCATCGCCTCGCCGCCGCTGCGCGTGAAGCGGGCCTGCTGCGCCCAGGGGTGAATCTCGATCAGCAGCTTGGCCAATTCCACCTCGTCGGCCGTTTGCTGGGTCGCCATGTTGCCGAGATTCACGCGGCGGATGACCGCGGCATTCACATCAGGATCGGCAAAGCCCAGGATGCACGACAGGATACCGCAGTGCGACATGTCGATGAAACGCCGCCCGTCCGTATCGATGACTTCGCAACCGATAGCTTGTTCGTAATAGGCTGGCCACTGCTCCGGTGCGAACATCTCGGGCCGTTTCGAGAGAAGCTGTGTTCCGCCCGGCATCAGAGCCTTCGCCTCGCGATAGAGCGCCTGTACTCCCTCGCCGGTTGGTCGCTTCAGGCCGAGCATCGCTCGAGCGTTGTCGCCAAAGAGCCGCTCGATGTCGCGATCCTTGAGGTGCATGGTCCGGCAAGCCTGTTGTAGCGCTAGCAACGATTCGATGCCCACCAGTTGAGGCCTGGCATGCAGCCAGCCGTCCCACTGGGCGTTGTGATCGTACAACCAGAAGAAGCCGTCGCCGATGGAGAGAGCCCGGCCACGCAGTTCCGAAACGGGGAAGTCGCTGCCGTACATGAGCCGGGTCACGCCGAAGGTCCGCAGAATCGCCTCGAAGGCGGTCGATTCACAAACGGCCGAGGTATCAAAGAAGACGTTCGACAGGCCGCGCAGCGCGTCGATCCCCTCGACCGTGTGGCCGGCGTTGAAGCCGCGCGCTGCGTGGGCCAGAATGAGCTTGGCGTGCGGAAACCTCAGGCAGTGCTCACGGATGTAGCTTTGATTGCGAGGATCGCCTAGCGCCCGCGGCAGGACCATGTGCATCGTGATGGCGAGGTCGTAGCGATTCGCCAGTTCCCAGGCCCATTCCGGCAGGAACTCCCCCTGCTCGGCGAAGAACGAGTCCTCCCGCTCGGCAAACACGTGATAAACCTTGAAGCCCGCGAAGGCGTGCTGCCGCAACTGCGCTTCCACGGCGGCGGGGTCATCCTGCGGTCGCAGCATCATCAGCCCGCGACAACCTGGCCGTCCTTCGATGGCGGCGGCCAGAAAGTCGTTGGCCGCGAGGGGTTCCAGATGGCGCACCGGGAAGGGGAAGTAGAGCCCCTCGGTAACCACGCGGTCGCCCATCCACTGCCGCATGGATTTGAGCAAGACAGCGTGATCGATCCGCGGCGAGCCGGCGAATTCGCTTGGCGAGCCCTGTGGCACGAGGTGACGCAGGTCGTAGAGATGAGCGTGCACATCGAAGGCATTGGGAGGCACAAAGCTGCGCAGGTGCTTGTCGAAAAGTTCGCGGTCCGCATCCGTGTACCGGAAACGGTAGGCGTCCGCGCAGCCGAGCAAGGGACTGGATGGCGGCGCGGCGGGCTGCGAAGTCCGGTTGTTCATGTCGTTCTGGCCTACTGGTGCAATGACGCTCGCGAAGCAGTTTCCGCACTACTTTCCATCCGAATCAACCCACGCCGCACCGAATTCATAGCCCCGGAATGAACACGGAAAAGGCCGAGGAAGAGTAGGAAGGCCCACTCTGGATTTCTTCCGTGTTTTTCCGTGTTCCTTCCGTGGCTAATTTCTTCGTGTGGCTGCGGCTCGACCGCGGCAGGTTATCAGGGTGAGGTCGCTCCCACGCAGAACAACTTCGTGCGCGTGCGGATGTAAAGTCGTCCGTCGGCGATGGCGGGGGTGGCGATGCAATCCTCGCCCATGTCGTTCGTGGTCAACGTTTTCAGTTCCAGTCCAGGGGCCAGGACGACGATCTTGCCATTCTGCCCGGTCACGTAGATCTTGCCGTCACCGTACACCGGTTGTGCCAGGAGCGAGTCGGAAACACCGATGCGTTGTTGATCCGCAAGGCGTTCGCCCTTCTTAAGTCCCATAACGTTGGCGAACCCGCCGCTCTTGAGGAGAAGCAAGTGGTTGTCCACGAGCAGGGGCGAAGCGATCCCGTCGGGGGCCTTGCTCTTTTGTTTCCAGAGGATATGCGTCTTGGTGACGTCCCCTTTGCCGCCGCCTTTGACGGCCTGGACCGACGACTCGGTTTGCAGCTCGGCGTCCCACTTGCGCCAGTCGTTGCTGTTGCCCGCGCGGCGGCGCGACTCGCGATCCAGGAGTCCTCCCTGGTTGGTCGGATCGAGGAACGCCAGATCGATTTCCCTCCCCTCCAGCACGCCGTCCTTGTTCAAGTCTCCGCGCTCGAACTTCTTCCAGAACGCCTCGGGGATGCTGGCTCCCTTGTCCTTACGGCTGGCCTTGATCGATGCGCGGGTAATCTTGCCGGTGCCCTCGGGATCGGCCGTCGCGCGCCACTGATAGGAGATACCGGTACTCGACACTGAAACATAAACGACGCCGTCACGGCTGATCGGCGTGGTCTTGATGTTCCTGCAGTCCAGCTCCGCGGCCCATTTGCGATTGCCAGTCGTCAGGTCGTAGCCAAGTACCTTGCCCGTGCCGGCCACGACAAGTTCCGGTCCCTGAGGCGTCTCGCATATGACCGGATGGGAGTAACTGGCTGCCATGTCGCTGCGGTCGTCCTTCCAGAGCAGTTTGCCGGTCTTCTTGTTCACCGCGTAGAGTGCCGGAAATACGTCGTCGTCCTGGCAGAAGAAGAGCGTGTCCTGGTACAGGACGGGGGACATGCCGGCGCCCCAGTCGAAGATGAAAAACGGCTCGGGCAGCGGCAGCATCCATACGTCCGCTCCGGTTTTCGCGTCGAACGCCAGCAGGCCGACGCGGGAAAAGTAAATGTACACACGCTCCGCATCGGCTGCCGGTGACGCGGAGGCATAGCTGTTCACTTTGTCAATGGCCGGCAATGGCTTTCCGCCGGCGGAGATTTCCCGCTGCCAAAGCTTTTTCCCCGTCGCGGCGTCAAAGGCGAACACCACCAGCTTCGGCTCCTTGCCATTGAGATCCGCCATCGCGGTGCTGAACACCCTGCCTGCCACTACCGCGGGGGAACCGATGCCGTCTCCTAGCAGGGCCGACCAGCGCACGTTCTTCGTGGCGGAGAATTCGAGCGGCAAGGCCTTCTTGGATCGCGAAACACCGGTGCAATTCGGGCCACGAAACTGGGGCCAGTCCTCGGCTGCCAGTCGGTCACTCGAAACGAACAGCAGAATCGTGATGAGAACACACGTCCAGCCGACATTCAACGATCGCATGAGAAGGCTCCTGAAACTAGAATCGAACGGCGATTTTTGGATTCTAAATGAAAATCCCGCGAACTGCAATCGGCAATTTCACCGGGCGCAATTTCGCAGCACGAAAATGACTTGCCTTGCGCTTGCGAGTTTCACACACACGCATCCCACCCTATCTACATATCGCGCGGCGTTGGTCGGGCCGGCAAGGCGAGTACGACCACCAGCAGGGTAAATACCAGTATGCAGCTGGCTACGTGAAAGCTGGCGATCCGCCCGTAATTATCCGAGATTTGCCCGTACATCACCGAGGCAAATCCCACCACAATTCCCATCAAACTCACGTAGGCGATGTTGACGCGAACCTGCGATTTGGGCGAGGCGGTGCTAATGTAATTGAAAAAGTAAGCCCCGAACAACTCTCCCGCACCGAGCCAACCCACGGTTAGCAGATACCACCAGCCGGGTACGGTGAGGGCCCAGGCCATCCCCAACAGCAACAGCCCAATCGTCGCCAGCAAGGTCGCTTTGGGATGCGTCTTTGCCAGCAAGTAACCCAGGAGCACTCCAGCGACCGCTTTGAAGCCGAAACGCAGAAAGTTTTGCACGCCCACCGTGTTAGACTCATCGCCCAAAACGTCCTTGGCGTGCAGCGAGACGTTGTCCATGATCGCTCTGCCTCCGGAATAGACCATCACATAGGCAATGGCGCAGATCAGCACCGGCCCCGTGGTCAAGAATTGCCGCAGCCCGCCCAGGATGTCAGCCAACCCCGCGGCAGGAATCGACTCGCCGACGGGAGGCGGCACCACAAACGCGACACTCAAGACGATGGAGGCCAACAACACAGGGATGGCGCCGGCAAACAGGAGCATGTAGTTTTCGGGAAACGCGACTCCGAATGAGTATCCCGTTATCGGTTCCGCGGAAAGCAAGAGCTGTTGCAGCAGCGAGCCGACGCAAGCCATGACCGGACCCAACCCGAACGTCCAGCCCATCAAGGTGCCGCGTCGCCCGGTGGCCACGCCGCGCCGCACCAACTCCCAAAGGGTCATGATCTGCACGGCATTGGCGGCGCCAAACACTCCACCAAATGCGATCACGCTCGTAGTCACCACCGCCCCGGACAACTTGAACCAGATTGCCGCGACGACAAGCGCCGTCACCAAGGCCTTAGCCGCCAGCGCGCCGATCAAGAGCGGCTTCAGCCAGCGCGGGTGCGGCAGAAGCCACGCCACCAGCACGGAAGCGGCCGACATCCACTGGTACCAAGCTTGCGGCGAATTGTTGGTCCTGTCGTTGTTTTCCAACTCGTGCAGCAGATTGGCATGGGTGACGCCGACGTAGGATATCGGGCCAGTCAGGTAGATCAGACACCACAGCCCCGCGAAACACGCCAGGTTGCGTGTTTGCAGCGTCGCGGGTAGTGGACAGTCGTTGGCGCTGCCATCAATCATGGTGCACTCGCATTCGAAGCCAGCCAGTCGATTCAACCTGGCGCGGTCAAACAGTGAACCCGAATAGGCGCACCGCGTTGTCGCGCAGGATCAGTCGTTTCGCCTCGTCGGCAAGGTCGGCATGATCGATGCGCGCGCGTTGCATGGCGGTGTTGTACAACGGCGTGTCGGTTCCGAACAGCACGCGGTCGGCGCCGACTTCACGCACCGCCCACTCGATCAAGCCGGGCACGATCGAGCGGGCACTGGAGGTATCGGCGAAGACGTTGCCGTGCCGGCTCTCTTGGATGGCCCGCACCTGATGCGTGAGATCCCCGTCCCAGCCGCAGCCGATGTGGGCGAGAATGAGCCGCACCTCGGGAAACTGATTCGCCCAGGGGATGAAATCGCTGGCCAGGCTATTCTGCTCGCTGCTGTGCGTGAGGACGATGGCACGCTGCCGCGCGGCAAATTCGAAGATCGGCTGCGCGTGATCGCGAATCGGATAGCCATGTTCTTCCGGATGAATCTTGATGCCGACGCACTGCGGCTGAGTCAGCATCTCCTCAGCCTGCGCATAGGATTCCGCACGGCGCGGATCGATCACGACATACTGCTTCAGCCCAGGCGTCTGGGCAACGATTCGGGCCGCTTCGATGTTCCCCGTGACGGCGTCCGCTTGAAAGCGTGGCAACAGCGCGGAGAGCGGGGAGACGATCGTCAGGACAATGTTGACGTTTAGCGCCCGGCGCACCACTTCGGCGGCGTCCCCTGAATGGAAGGAATCGCCGAGGCTTCCACCCCCCGCGCGGACATACGTGCCGTAGTGGCCATGCACATCAATGGCGGGAATCGTATTCAAGTTGGTCATCGAAGATCCTCACGGCGTTGCGATTGCGGGCACCCAGTCGGGGAGCCGCTCACGCAGCAAACGCACGAAGGCGAGATATTCGTCTTCGCTCGTGCCAACATAAGGCGGCAGCAGTCGAAGCGGGTAGTCCGCGTCGTACATCTTTTCAAAGATCTTGTCGTACGCCCCGTCGATGCGACTGTCGGGCACCGTCTCAAACAGCGTTTGCATGACGATGTTGCATTCCCGCTGCAGCGTCGTCAGCGTGGGGAAGTCCCGGCGCTTGCCGGCGTCCAGGAGTGCCTGCATCTTCGGCCAGCTCATGATAAGCGACGCCAGCAATCCGCATTCACCGAAGGCGGAGCCGAACACGTACCCCGTCTCCGACAGGAAATGCTGCAACTGCGGCGCGTGTTCGAGCAGACTCTGAATGTGGGCCATGGAATCGCCGCAGTTCTTGGTTGCGACCAGGTTCGGATGCTCTTCGGCGAGCCGTCTGTATTCCTTGCCGGTCACGAGTCGCTTCGTCCGCGGCAGGTTGTAATGGATGAACTGGCAATCGCGAAACCGGCCGCAGACTTGGCGAAAGAACCCGAATAGTTCGATGTCACTCAGACCGCCCCAGGAAGGGAGCGAAATCTGAAAGTACCTTACGCCACGATTGCGGCAACGTGCGATGCGCTCGAGAATCGTTCCAAGAGAAAGGCTGATCACGCCAACCATCGGCTCGGCATTGCCCTGACGCATCTCCTCGGCGAAGGCCGCGACGACCTGGTCGAACTGCTGCTCCGTGACGGCGTAACCTTCCCCGGCCGTGCCGAAAACATACAGGTGCTTCGTCCCAGCCGTCAACATTGACCGCACGCCGCGACGAAAGATCGCCTGGGCAAACTGGTTCTGCTCGTCCCAGGGCACACAGCAGGTGGCCAGGATACAACTGGGGTAGCGTTTCATCGTCAGGGTTCTCCATTTCGCCGCTTGCGGCTTAGCGCTCGCGGGGCGTCTTCCGAGCGCTAAGCCGCAAGCGAAAGTAGTAGACCTACTTAGGCCTTGCTACAGCCGGCTGCCGCGGCAGGCCCAGTTGAACGATCAGGATCGCCGCCGCAAGGATCGCGATCGCCACGCCGAAACTGGCGCGCAAATCATAAAGGTCGGAAGCCGCACCGTACAGCACGGGGAAGAATCCGACAGCCACGGCGATCAGGTTGGTGTAGGCCGTGTTTTCACGAATGCGTTCCGGAGCGGAACAACCGACGATGTAATTGAGATAATAGACGTAAAAGAGTTCGCCGGCGCCCAGGAAGCCGAAACTCAGCAGATACCACCTGCCAGGCACGACCAGCGCCCAGGCCACACCCGCCAGGCAGATGCCGGTGGTTGCGAGAAGGGACGCCTTGGCGTGGATCCGAAGCACCAACCAGCCAAGCGCGAAACCTGCAAGACACTTGAACCCGAAACGCAGAGCGAGCTGATCGCCGGCAAAATCCTCAGGCGAACTGCCGATCGCCTCGCGGGCGTACAGCGACAGGTTGTTCATGATCATGGTGCCGCCGTAGGTGAGCAAGAACCCAAGAGCACATACCAGGATCATCGGATTGAGAAGGTACTGGCGCAGACCCGACAACACTTCGATGACTCCGGCCCGGGTTCCTGTCTCCGGAGTTGGCGGAACGTCCGCCAAGGCCATGAGGGCAGCCGACAGCAACATCGCCGGCCCGGTCGCGCCGAAGAGAACGACGTACTTCCACGGCTCTGGCACAGGCTGTAGGATCTCAAAGTTCAGGATCTTGCCGCTCAGCACCAGCTGGGACGCGAACGATCCGACGACAGCGAACACGGGGGTGATTCCGAAGGTCCATGCCAGCGTCTTGGCCCGGAGGGTAGGCGACAGGCCGCGGCCAATCAACTCCCACAGGCACATCTGCCTCACCCCATTCATGGCGCCAATGATCGCCGCGTGAGCGACCAGGGCGGCAATCAACCAGGAAGGCGGAGTCGTCACGAAGAGGCCAGCGATCACAAGCCCGGCGCTCCCCTGGATGACAAGGGCCGTCGTCAGCATCGGACGCAACAGGCGCGGGGACGGCCAGATCCAGGCAATCAAAACCGGCAGCGGCGCGACCCATAAGGAGACTGACTCCGGCAGGTTGGCGACGGTGTTACTGACTCCCAGCGTATTGAGAATTGCCGCGTGCAGCACGCCAACATAAAACACCGGCCCCACAAGATAGGCCAGCGCCGTGTTCAGGAAAAACACCAGGCTATTCCGCCGCTGCGCACGTTCGGAAAGCTCAGAGTTGGTGCTGCTCCCCGGCACGGCCGAGTCCGGCTGCAACGACTTCTCTTGGCCGCCCTGCATGATGCGTCCTTTGGTCGATGGGGGTCGTGCCGGCCCTACAGGTCTCCAACAAAATGATCGCGGGTGGGACCGCGGCAAGAGTTGTTTTTATACTCGTCGCGGCCAGGTTTGACCCATCCGAGCCGGAGCGTGAACGAAGGGCAGAGAGAGACCTTCGCTCGCGCTCCGGCTCGGACAATTCGGACAATTCGAAAGTTACCGAACTCGCCTCGCGTTATTCTGCTTTCCTGATAGAATAGGGGCAGCCATTTAGCCGATATTTGTCAGGACAGACTTGTAACCGAAGGGGGGGCCTTCATGTTGCGGATCTCAGACACTTCATACGCGCGAACGTGCCGAGGAATTAGTCGGCGGGAGTTATTGCGTGTCGGCAGCCTGGCGCTGGGTGGGTTGACCCTATCGCAGCTCTTGCAGGTGCAGGCCTCGCAAGAAGGCCGGCGGATGGTCAAGGACAAGGCCGTCGTGCTCCTCTTCTTGCAGGGCGGCCCTTCGCAAATCGAAACGTTCGATCCCAAGATGTCGGCCCCCGCCGAGATTCGCAGCATCACCGGTGAAATGCAAAGCCGGCTGCCCGGCGTGACCTTCGGCGGCACATTCCCCAAGCTGGCGGCAATGGCCGATCGCCTGGCGGTAGTGCGCTCGTTCGCGTCGGGGAATGCCGACCACCAGAACTACATGACCGTCGCCGGCGGCGACAACCCGACGCGGGCGCCGCTGGGCAGCCTCTATGCCCGCATTGCCGGGCCCAATTCGCCGCACACGGGCATGCCGAACAACGTCATCGTTCCCGCCGAAGCCGTCAGTCCTGGCTTGCGGCTGCCGCAGAACTTCGAGACCGATTCGCTCCGCAAACTGGTGAACGCCAGCTCGAACCTGGGCGCCAACTATGCGTTCTTCGATCCGTCCGGCGGCGGTGAGCTGCGGCAAAATCTGGAGTTGCGCATCCCACGTGAACGTCTGGCCGATCGCCGGGCCCTCTTGAATCAGCTCGACACCTTCCGCCGCCAGGCCGATCGCACCGGCGTTTTCGAGAATGCTGCCGCTCACGAACAGCAGGCGTACGACCTTTTGCTGCGTGGCGTTTCCCAGGCGTTCGATCTCGCCCGTGAAGATCCGCGTGTGGTATCGGCGTACGACACCTCGAATTTGTTCAGCCAGGCCGAGGTCAATCGCTGGGGCGACATGCGGCGCTCCTCGAACTTGCTCGGCAAGCAGATGCTCTTGGCGCGCCGTCTCGTCGAGCAAGGTTGCGGCTTCGTCACGGTAATGGATGCCGGCTGGGACATGCACTCAAACAACAACAGCCCGCGCAATCTGGGCGGCATGTACTGGCTGGGCCCGCAGGTCGATCACGCTGTCTCGGCGTTCCTGCACGACGTGGAGGCGCGCGGCTTGAGCGACAAGATCCTGCTCGTCGTCACCGGCGAAATGGGACGCACGCCGCGCATTGGCCGAGAAGGCGGCCGCGATCACTGGGCCAGCCTCACGCCTCTGTTGCTCGCGGGCGGCGGATTGCGCATGGGACAGGTTGTCGGCCAATCGGATCGCCAGGCCGGCACGCCCGCCACCGAACGCTACACGCCGCGCCACCTGCTCGGCACCGTCATGGAAACGCTCTTCAACGTCGGCGAAGTCCGCCTTCAGTCCGACTTGCCACGCGATGTCGTCAACGCGGCCACTGCCGGCACGGTCATCCGCGAGATGTTCTAAACTCCCGCCTTCCGTCCGCCGCTTGCGGCTTCGCGTTCGCGTGGCGCCTTGCGAACCCAACGCCGCAAGCGGCGAAATCGGCAAAAACATGCGAAATCTCCGACTTGCTCTGGTCGTCCTCGTTGCCGGCTGCTGGGTAATGTCGTCCTCTCACGCTCAGGAACTCAAATCGACGGACAAGCTGCAGAAGCTGCGCATCGATTCCGGTCGACCGGCTGACGGTTCCTTTCGCTTGGACGGCCGCGACGCCTGGCAGCAGTTGCAAGTAACAGGCATCTACACGTCAGGCCAGGAGCGAGATCTGACCCGAACCGTGCGCTTCGAGACGGCGCCGGCCAACCTCGTTGCGCTCGACGCCACGGGCCTGGTGACGCCCCTGAAGGATGGCAAGGCGACGATCACCGTCAAGTACGAAGGCGCCTCGGCGAGCGTGCAGGCCATCGTCGCGCACATGACAGACGACGTGCCCATCAACTTCGCCAACCAGGTCGTGCCGCTCTTCACGAAATTCGGCTGCAATGCCGGCGCCTGCCACGGCAAAGCCTCGGGGCAGAACGGCTTCAAGCTCTCGCTCCTGGGTTTCGAGCCGGAGGAAGACTACGAGTACATCGCCAAGGAGAACCGCGGCCGCCGCATCCTGCATGCGGCGCCGGCGCACAGCATGCTCTTGCTGAAGGCGTCGGGCGGCATTGCGCACGGGGGCGGCCGGAAGATTGATGCCGATTCGCCCTCCTACCGCGTACTGCTGCGCTGGATCGAGCAGGGCACGCCGTATGGCCAACCGAATGATCCCGCCGTGACGCGCATCGAGGTGTTGCCTCGTGAACGGCTGCTGGAACGCAACAGCGGCCAGCAACTCACCGTCATCGCCCATCACAGCGACGGATCCACGGTCGATGTGACGCGCATGACGCAATTCGAGGCCAACGAACGCGACCTTGCTGCGGTGGATGCGGCAGGATTGGTCTCCACGCGCAATGCGCCGGGGACGTTCGCCGTCATGGCACGCTATCAGACGCACGTGGCCGTCTTCCGCGGACTCGTGCCGCTTGGCGCGCCCGTCGCTCAATTGCCGCCTGCGAAGAACTTCATTGATGAGCACGTCTCGCGTCAATGGAAGAAGCTTGGCCTGCCCCCCTCGGCATTGTGCGACGACAGCACGTTCCTCCGCCGCGTGACGATCGATATCGCCGGCCGCCTGCCAACGCTGGAAGATACGCAGAAGTTCCTTGTGGACAAGGACGCCGATCGGCATGAAAAACTGGTCGATCGCTTGCTCGCCAGTCCCGACTATGCGGATTTGTTCGCGTCGAAGTGGAGCGCCGTACTGCGGAATCGTCGCATCAACGCCAAGGACGATGCCAGGCCGTCGATTGCCTTTCACGGCTGGATTCGCGAGTCGCTCGACAAGAACGTGCCCTTTGATCAATTCGTTCGCGAGGTGCTGACGGCCCAGGGCGAAGCTATCAAGATTCCTCCCGTTGCCTGGTATCGTGAGGTCAAGGACGTATCGTCGCAGGTCGAGGACGTGGCTCAGCTCTTCCTCGGCCAGCGCATCGCTTGCGCGAAGTGCCATCATCATCCGCTCGAAAAGTGGAACACGCAGGACTACTGGGCCCTGGCGGCGTTCTTCACACGCATTGACATCAAGGCCCCCAAGGCCGACAAGAAAGACAAGAAATCGGGGAAGAACGAGCCCGGCCAATCGTGGCTCGTCAGCCTCAAGCCGGGAAAGGCCGAGGCGACGAATCCGAAAACGAAGAAGTCGATCAAGCCCGCGGGCCTCGACGGCCCGGAGTTGACGCTAACGCCGGAGGAGGATCCGCGCAGCAAGCTGGTGGACTGGATGGCAGACCCGAAGAACCAGTTCTTCGCCCGTGCGCTGGCGAATCGCTACTGGAAGCACTTCCTCGGCCGCGGCCTCGTGGAGCCGGAGGACGACTTGCGTGCCACCAATCCCGCGACCAATCCGGAACTGCTGGACGCCCTGGCGAAGCAGTTTACGGACAGCAAGTACGATCTGAAGCAACTGGTGCGGGCAATCTGCACCTCGAACACGTATCGCCTCAGCGCGTTGCCCAATGAGCACAACGCGGACGATCGGCAGAACTACTCACGCTTCCTGCCGCGCCGCTTGCATGCCGAGGTTTTGTTTGACGCCATCGATGCGGTGACGTTGACCAAGCCAGCGTTCAAGGGCGTCGCCGCCGGCACGCGTGCGCTGCAATTGCCGGATAATCAGTTCGAGTCGTATTTCTTGAGCGCGTTCGGCCGGCCCGATTTCGCCAGCGCCTGCGAATGCGAACGCAGCGGCGACAGCAGCCTGGCGCAGAGCCTGCACCTGTTCAATTCCGCGGAGCTGGCGAAGAAGGTGGCCGGCGAACGCCTGAAGAAGCTGGTAGCCGACAAGCGTCCCGCCCAAGACCGGCTGCGTGAACTCTATCTTGTCGCCCTCGCGCGCGAACCGAACCAGGAAGAAATGGCCCGCATGACCGCGTATCTGCAAGACCGGTCCGGCAACCTCTCAGCGGCCTACGAAGATTTGCTCTGGGCCGTCCTGAATACGAAGGAATTCTTGTACAACCACTAGCCGTTCCGCTGCGCCCCTAGCCGGCGTGAGCCAATTCCCCATCCTTGATGCGCAACAGCACTTCTTCGCGGTGGACCGACACCTCCGGTGCAGCGATGATGCCCAGGCGCACGCGATCGGCTTTAACAGACACGATCCGGACGATGACGTCTTGATCGCCCAATTGAATTACGATTTGCTCATTCAGCTTGCGCGTTAGCACCAACATGCGAACCTCCTTTTTCACAATAACGTTGAAAGTTGCAGATC
This sequence comes from Gemmataceae bacterium, assembly GCA_009692065.1. Lineage (GTDB taxonomy): Bacteria > Planctomycetota > Planctomycetia > Gemmatales > Gemmataceae > SIAQ01. The sequence continues at coordinate 125 of SHZY01000090.1, read as the reverse complement.
CAAGGACCGCAAAGTCCAAGGTCTCAGCTGCAACAAGTTCAAATCGCCCCTACTCGCTTCTATCCAGTTTCGAGATTTTCAGCCAGAGATCCTTGGCCAAAATCTTTCACCGGCGAGGGCTCCCC
>SHZY01000089.1 GCA_009692065.1 Gemmataceae bacterium | reverse complement strand
GTATCTTGGCGTTCACTCGAAATCCCTTTCTGCTGGTGGTGATGGTTGCTCACTACAACATCAGACGCCGCAGAAACGTCAGGGATTTCGAGTTTTTTCAATTTCTTGCCTCGCCGAGACGCGGCGGGTTCGCTTGATCAAGGCCTAGAAAGGCTGATCTACGCCAAACTGCCCCCCTCGAAGTTGTCGCCCTTGTGGCGAATCGGGGACAGCACTTAACATCTTGTTGAGCAGGCAGTTGTAGTTCTCTTTTTTTAGGTTCGCCAGGAAAACAGGGGGGGGGACCCCGTGCTTGCCTGATCTTGATTTGCCGATTCGAGCAGAAGCAAGGGCGCACGCATTTCAGCTACAATCGGGAGAATCTCGCGTCAAATCATTCCGGTTTTGCCAGCTTTATCTTTGACATGGCCGCACAATTTTCCTATCCTACTATTCAGATAGTCCTCACAATCGGCACAGGCTATGTATCCTCCGCAAACCTCGAAGTCGTAAGGCTTGGCGTTTTGTCGCGGTTGATGCGAACCGCGTGTTGATATCCGGACAGGCTTCCCACCCCCGCGGGAAACCGCCGTCCCACCTGTTTTGGAGAAGGCAACCATGTACAGCGTCGTATTGGCCACCATGCTCACAGCCAGCAGCGCCATCCCCGATTTCCACCGCTGCCACAATTCCTGTTACGCCGGCTATAGCTGCTACAGCGGCTACAGTTCCTATGGCGGCGGGTGCAGTTGTTACAGCGGCTACTCCGGCTACTCGGGCTATGCCTGTCACGGCTGCCATGGCATTTTCCCGATCTTCCATCGCCATCATTGCAGCACCGGTGTCGCCTACAGTTGCCACTGCACTTGCACCCGTGTCGTTTACAGCACTTGCTCGACTGTTTGCTGCGGCGGCGTAATCATCAGTCAGCCCAAGGTCATCGCCGTGCCTAAATCCGGCGAGAAGGTCAATCCGCCCAAGACGAAGCCCAACGAACAAGAAGAAGTCGCCATTCCGTCCAACACCGCTCGCGTCATCGTCAATCTGCCGAGCGACGCTCGCTTGTGGGTGGAGAATGTCGAGTGCCCGCTGACCTCGGATGTCCGGTCGTTCAACACGCCGGCGCTCAATCTCAATCATCGCTATTTCTACAACGTCCGGGCCGAGATCGTTCGCGATGGCCGCACCATCAGCGAAACGCAGCGAGTGATCATCATCCCGGGCGCCGAAGCCCGCGTTGATTTCAACACGAGCAACGTGATCGGCACGGCCTCGCGCTAGTTTGGGTTGATTGCGATTCGAAAAGAAAAACCTCGCGCCTCGATGGCGCGAGGTTTTTTTTGTTTAGCCAAAATTTCTTACCACGGATTACACTGATAACACGGATAGGAAGACAAAGAATGACGGGCGTGCAATGGTTTACCCCAGAACGACGTCACTTGATTTTCTTATCCGTGCCATCCGTGGTTCATTCTATTTCGCCGCAAACGCCTTGTGGTCGAATGCCGCGCTGCGTTTTTGCAGAGCCTGGCGGATCGTGTTGGCGATGCCGTCGGCGTTGAGGCCAAGGTCGGCGAGCAGTTCATTGCGCTCGGCGTGTTCGATGAAGCGGTCGGGGATGCCGAGCCGGACGACGTTGCGCGAATCGACCCCGGCCGCGTTGGCGCATTCGAGGACGGCACTGCCGAAGCCGCCTTCGAGTGTGCCTTCCTCGACGGTGACGACGACGGTGGCCTCCTCGATGGCCTTGAGCACGGTGGTGCGGTCGAGCGGCTTGGCGAAGCGGGCGTTGACAACGCCGACTTCGAGCCCCTCGGCTTTCAGCTTCTCGGTCGCCTTGACGCAGCTGGGGAGCAGGGTGCCGAAGGCGAGGATGACGGCGTCGGTGCCCCATTCGAGCACTTCTGCCTGGCCAAGTTCGACTCGCTGGGCGTTGCGCTCGACCTTCTCGAGCCCGGCTTTCGGATAGCGCATCGAGGTGGGGCTGGCGGTGTTCGCGACGGCAAAGCGGAGCATCGGGGCGATGTCGAGTTCGTCGCCGGGGGCCATCACGACCATGTTCGGGAACAGCCGCATGTAGGCGATGTCGAAGCAGCCGTGGTGCGTCGGGCCGTCGGGGCCGGTCAGGCCGGAGCGGTCCAGCGTGAAGACCACCGGCAGGTTTTGCAGGGCCACTTCCTGGAAAATTTGATCGAAGCCGCGCTGCAGAAACGTCGAGTAGATGTTGCAGATCGGCCTGGCGCCAGCCTTGGCGATGCCGGCAGCAAAGGCGACCGCGTGCGATTCGCAGATGGCGACATCGAAGAACCGCGTTGGATAGTCGGCCCGCACCTTTTCGAGCTTGTTGCCCTGGCACATCGCCGCCGTGATGACCGAGACGCGTGGATCCTCGTTCATCATCTCGTGGATCGTCGCGCTGACGACATCGGTGTATGCTTTTGAGCCGCCTTTCTTCAGCGACACAATCGTATGGTCCGGGCCGACCTGTTCGAACACGGGCGGCGTGTGATAGGTCACCGGATCGTCGCTCGCCTGCGGGACCCCCTTGCCCTTGACGGTCAACACGTGCAGCAGCACCGGGCCGGGATAGTCCTTGACGTGGTTTAGCCAGTGTCGCAGCGTCGGCAGGTCGTGCCCATCGATCGGGCCGACGTAGTGGAAGCCGAGTTCTTCGAAGAGCATGCCACCGGAGAGGAGCGCCTTGGCGGCATCGCGCACCTGATCGAAAGCGTGGGTCGCGACGCCGCCCAGGAGTGGCAACTGCGAGAGCAGGCTGCGGACCTGTTTCTTGGAGTCCTGGTAGAAATTCGTGAGCCGGGCGCGGTCGAGCGTGCTGGCCAGGGCGCCGATGCGTGGGCAGATTGACATCTGGTTGTCGTTCAAGATCACGAGGTGCTTGCGTTTGAGGTGCCCCGAGTTGTTGAGCGCCTCGAAGACGATGCCCGACGGGAACGCGCCATCGCCGACGACGGCAACGCTGTGCCGTTCCGGGCGCCCCATCATCTCGTCGCCGAGTTTCAAGCCGAGCGTCGTCGAGGCCGCACAGCCTGCGTGGCCGGTCATGAACAGATCGTATTCGCTCTCGTTCGGATTGGGGTAGCCCATCAGGCCCCCCTTGGTGCGCATCGTCTCGAATCGGCCATAGCGGCCGGTGATCAGCTTGTGCGGATAGATTTGATGCCCGGTGTCCCAGATCAGGCGGTCCTTGCTGAAATCGAAAGTCAGGTGCAGCGCCAGGCACAACTCGACGACGCCGAGGTTCGAGGCGAAGTGGGCGGGCCGCAGGCTCAAGACGCGGACCAGCTCGTCGCGCATCTCCTGGGCGAGCTGGGTGAGTTCGGCGTCGGTAAAGGTCTTGAGGTCCGCGGGGCCTTGGATGTTGGGTAAAAGTTTGCTCATGGCTGCATCCCTTTCTTGTTGCATGTGCCCATCCTGGGTAGCCCACGCTCCGCGCAGGTGCTGGTCCGAATCGTTTTCCATCCGGAATCGTGCTGAATTCCCTATGAGTGTATCCGATATTTTGTACGAAAAACAACCAGATTTCCGAGCCGGAAGCGTAAGCGACGGACGATTCTTTCCTCCCTCTCCCCTTGGGGGAGAGGGGTTGGGGGGGAGGGGTGACGCTTCCTGGCACTCCGCCCCCTCACCCCCGGAGGGGAGAGGGGAGAAAGACTAGCGATCGCGTGCCAGCACAAACTGCATCAGGTGCACCAGCGGTTCGCCGGCGACTCCAAGCGGCGTGACGGCGTCAATCGCTTCTTGTGTCAGCGCCTTGGCCCGTGCCCGGCTTTCGTCGCTGCCGAGCAAGCCGGGATAGGTCAACTTGCCGCGCGCCGCGTCCTTGCCGACGCGTTTGCCGCTGTCGTCGGCGTTGCCTTCGACGTCGATCAGGTCGTCGGTGATCTGGAACACCAGGCCAAAGCAGCGGCCATAGGTGTCGAGGCGATCGAGGAGCGTGCGATCGGCGCCATCGGGTCGTTCCCCCTGTGCGGCGTGGACACCGAGCTTGAGGCAGGCACGAAACAGTGTCCCGGTCTTGTGTTGGTGGATGTGTTCCAGAGCGTCGAGCGTGCGCGGCTGATCGGGCCGTTCCCAGGCAAGATCGTCAACCTGGCCGCCGACCATTCCTGCCGCCCCGGATCCTTGCGCCAGCGCCAGGCAGCACGCAGCTGTGGTGCGGGCAGGATAGTGCTCGGCCAGCACCTGGAAGGCCAGGGTCAAGAGGGCGTCGCCGGCCAGGATCGCGAGCGCTTCGCCGAATTTTTTGTGGCAAGTCGGCATGCCGCGGCGAAGGTCGTCATCGTCCATCGCGGGGAGGTCGTCATGGATGAGTGAGTAGGTGTGGATTATCTCGACGGCGCAGGCCGCTGGCAATGCTTGCTCGTCGGTTCCGCCCGCGGCTTGCTCTGCCATGAAGACGAGGGCCGGCCGCAATCGCTTGCCCGGGGCGAGCAGGCTGTAGCGCATGGCTTCGATCAGGTTGGCCGGGGCGTGGGTTTCACGCGCCAGCAGGTCGCCGAGGCGGCGCTCGACCAGCGTTTGCTTGGAGGCCAGGTAATCTTTGAGATTGAAGGGCAAAACGCTGTCCCCGATCACTCTTCTTGTTTCACGGCGGATGAATGCTCGAACGGCTTCAGCACCGGGTTGCCTGCCTCGTCCTTGCCGGTCAATTCGACGATGCGCTGTTCCACCTTGCGCAATTGTTCATAGCAGCGGCGCAAGAGGGCCACGCCTTGCTCGTAGCGGGCGAGCGATTGCTCCAGGCCGGCGTCGCCGTCCTCCAGATCGTGGACGACCTTCTCCAGCTCGGCGAGCGCGGCCTCAAATGTTTTTGGTTCTTTCATGGGATGGATCGCTATGGAACAACGGACAACGTCGGCGTCATTCCTCGCTCGATTTCCGGGTGACCTCGGCTTGCAGCGTACCCTCAGCCAGCACGATTTCAACCGCGTCGCCGACGCCGAGCTGCCTGACGCTGCGGACGACCTTCTTGTCCGGAACCGTCCGAGTCAGGCTATACCCGCGAGCCAGCACGTTCAAGGGGCTGAGCGATTCGAGCTGTCCGGCCAGCGATTGCAGACGATCGCGCGATTTCGTGACGCGAAGCTGAACGGCACGTTGCAGGCGTTCGTCGGTGTCATCGAGCGAGCGCTCGCGGTCACGCAATCGCTCCAGTGGGAATACGAAGACGCGGCGCTTCGCCAGGTCGTTCAAGCGATGCTGATGAGCCTGATAGGTCCGCATCAACAGATCGTGCAGCCGTTGTTGCCGGGCATGCAGGTGTTTCATCAGCTCGATGCGATCCGGCGTCGCGCGTTCGGCGGCTTCGCTCGGTGTGGCGGCACGCACGTCGGCGACCAGGTCGGCGAGGGTGACGTCGATCTCGTGCCCGACCGCGGACACGACCGGGGCCTTCGAGTTGAAGATGGCGGTGGCGACGATCTCTTCGTTGAACGCCGCCAGGTCCTCGCTCGAACCGCCGCCGCGACCCAGCAGGATGACGTCGATGTCTTCGAACTGATTGAGCCGATCGAGGGCGGCGGCAATCTCTTCGCGGGCACCGGCGCCTTGAACACGGACGCCGCAGACCCAGAGTTCCGCGCCGGGCCAGCGGCGGGTGATGATTTCGAGCATGTCGCGAATCGCCGCCCCAGTGGGGCTGGTGACGAGTGCGATGCGGCGCGGGAACGCCGGCAGCGGCCGTTTGCGCTCCTTGGCGAAGTAGCCGAGCTTTTGCAGTTTCTCCTTGAGTTTTTGGAGTGCCAAATCTTGCACGCCGACACCGCTCTGGAACATCACTTCCGCGGTGAGCTGATATTTCCCGTGCGGCGGATAGACGGTGAGTTTGCCGATGATGACGACTTCCATGCCGTCCTTCATGGCATAGCGATGCCGCTGGGCGGTTGTCTTCCACATAACCGACGGGAGCTGGGCCGATTTGTCCTTGAGCGTGAAGTAGACGTGCCCTGAGCCAGCGACGGAGAGCGAGCTGATCTCGCCGCTGACGCAGACCGATGCGAAGGTCGTTTCGAGCACGTCCTTGATCTGCGCAGTGAGGGCGCTGATGCTGAGGGGTTTCACATTGGAAGGGAGCGCGGGAAACATCAGAGCAACTTCACCCAGGGCAAGTTGAAGCTATCTGCCACCGCCGGATTCGTCACCTTGCCCTGGTGGATGTTGACGCCTTCCGCCAGCGCCGGGTTCTTGTGCATCGCTGGCGCGAAGCCGAATTTCGCTAACTGCAACACATACGGCAAGGTCACGTTTGTCAGCGCGTAGGTGCTGGTGCGGCCGACCGCACCGGGCATGTTGGTCACGCAGTAGTGGACCACGTCTTCCTCGATGTACGTCGGCTTCGAGTGCGTCGTTGGCCGAGCGGTTTCGACACAGCCGCCTTGATCGATGGCGACGTCGATGATGACGGCCCGCTTCGGCATCTTCTTCAGGTCATCGCGCCGTACCAGGCGAGGCGCCTTGGCGCCGGGGATCAGCACGGCGCCGATTAGCAGGTCGGCCCGGCTCAGTGAATCGACGATGTTGTGCCGATCGCTGTAGAGCGTCGTGACGTTCGGCGGCATGACGTCGTCGATGTAGCGCAGGCGATCCAGGTTGATATCGAGCAGGATGACATTGGCGCCGAGACCGGCCGCGGTCTTGGCCGCGTTGGCCCCCACCACGCCGCCGCCGAGGACGACGACATTGGCAGGCAGCACGCCGGGCACGCCGCCCAGTAGGATGCCGCGGCCTTCGAATGGGCGCTCCAGGAACTTCGCCCCTTCCTGAATGCTCATGCGGCCGGCGACCTCGCTCATCGGCGTCAGGAGGGGCAGGGTGCCGTTCTTGTCCTTGATGGTTTCGTAGGCGATGGCGGTGATGCCGGATTTCATGACGGCATCGGTCAAGGCGCGGTCCGCGGCGAAGTGGAAATAGGTGAACACAATTTGCCCCGCGCGCAGCATTGGCCATTCGGCCGGCAGTGGTTCCTTGACTTTCACGATCAGGTCGGCGCGAGCCCAAATCTCGGCGGCGTGCGCCACGATCTCGGCGCCGTTTTCCGCATAACGTTCGTCGTCGATGCCGCTGCCTTGGCCTGCGCCGGCCTGGATGAGCACCTTGTGTCCGGCCCGCGTCAGTTCTTCGACGCCAACGGGTATCATGGCGACGCGGTATTCGTCGGTCTTGGTCTCCTTGGGCACGCCGATGACAAGGGGCAGCATGGAGCTTCCTCGCTGAAGAAGATGGGTCAATCCATTAACGCTGAGATACGATTCGCGGCACGAAGGTCAAGCGGGGTAAGAGCCAGCAGCGCAAGCAAGGTAGGGCCTTGCTTGCGCTGCTGGCTCGTCCTAAATTAGCATGGGCCTCAGGGAGTGTCGTCATGCAACGGTTTCGTGTCATCGGTTTTCTCGTCGGCCTGGCGTTGTTGACGCAGACGGTCGCCGCCAAGCCGTTGCCGCGCAAGGATCGCGAGCCTCCGCCGAGCGGTACGCCGCGCGTGGTCATCGACACGAACCACGGCAAGATAGTGCTCGAACTGTATGCCGACAAGGCGCCGCTCACCGTCAAGAATTTCCTGGGATATGTGGATGAACGGTTCTACGATGGCACGATCTTTCATCGCGTCATTCCCAACTTCATGATTCAAGGAGGCGGCCACCTGCCGGCCCTCAAGGAGAAAAAGGGTTTTGATCCGGTGAAGAACGAATCCGCGAACGGCCTGTTGAACGAGCGCGGCACCATCGCCGTCGCCCGGCGGGCTGATCCGGACAGCGGCACGTCGCAGTTCTTCATCAACACGGTGGATAACAAGTTCCTGGATCGGGCCAACTCGCGCGACATGGCCGGCTATTGTGTGTTTGGCAAGGTGGTGCAGGGCATGGAGGTCGTCGATCAAATACGGCAAGTGAAAACGCAAGGGCAGGGGGCCCACCAGGACGTGCCGGTGCAGGATGTGATCATTCAGGCGATACGGCGCGTCGAGTCAGCCGCCCCGTGAACGCTATACGAAGACCGGACCACAACCACAAAGGAGAACGATGATGAAACGTTTTGTACTCGTTGCATTGGCACTTGGCGCGACGCTGTTGACGCCGATCCATGCCCAGGAAAAGAACTCGCGTGTGGTCTTGGAGACCAATCACGGCAAGATCGTGATCGAATTCTTCGACGACAAGGCGCCGATCTCGGTCAAGAATTTCTTGCAATACGTGGACGACAAGCATTACGACGGTTTGATCTTCCATCGCATCATTGCCGACTTCATGATCCAGGGGGGCGGCTACGAGAAGGGCATGAAGGAACGCAAGACGCGCGCCCCGATCAAGAACGAGGCGGGCAACGGCATAGCCAACGCACGCGGCACCATCGCCATGGCACGCACCAATGTGCCTGATAGCGCCACCTCGCAGTTCTTCATCAACACCATGGAGAACAAGTTCCTCGATCGCGCCAACGCACGGGACGGCGTCGGTTATGCCGTCTTCGGCAAGGTGATCGAGGGCATGGATGTGGTCGACAAGATCCGCCGAGTCGAGACCAACAAGGGGGACGTGCCGCTCACCGACGTGGTCATCAAGACGGTGCGCCGCGTCACAAAATAACCCGATCAAGCCCCGGGAGGAGCGCAGCGATTCCCGGGGGTCCGCCCAACAAGGAGCCTCGCCATGCAGCGTTTCGGTTTCTGCGTGTTATCCCTCTTGCTAGTGTCTCTCGGCGCCTGCGCGATCAATGACCAGCGCAAGCCCGGCGGCGATGGTTCCGACAAGGAGAATCCAATCGTCGTTATGGAGACCTCGATGGGGACCATCAAGATGGAGCTGTTTGCCAAGAAGGCGCCGATCAGCGTCGAGAATTTCCTGAAGTACGTTGACAACAAACACTATGACGACACCATCTTTCACCGCGTCATTCCTGGCTTCATGGTTCAGGGCGGCGGCTTCGAGCCCGGCATGCGCGAGAAGCGAGACAAGTTCCCGCCGATCAAGAACGAAGCGTACAACGGCCTGACCAACGACCAGGGAACGCTCGCGATGGCGCGTACCAACGTTGCCGACAGTGCGACCTCGCAGTTCTTCGTCAATGTCGTTGACAACGGCTTCCTCAATCGCGCCGAGGCCAAGGATGGCGTCGGCTACGCGGTCTTCGGCAAGGTCATCGACGGCATGAAGGTCGTGGACAAGATTCGCTATGTGCGGACCGCTGCCCAGGATGTACCGGTAGAAGACGTCATTATCAAGTCGATCCGTCGGGTCGAATAGATCGCCACACAACTAGGGGGAGAGATCCATGCGTTCCTTGATTACCATGATACTGTTGGGCTGCTTTGCCGTGATGCTTTGCAGCGAACCCACACACGTAGCGGGCAAGGACAAAGATAAGGCAAAAGACAAGGAGAAGGACAAAGACAAGAAGCCCGCGCCGCTGATGCCGCCGGTGATCAACCCGGCCATCGCCAAGATTGACTTCACGGTCACCGGGCTCGACGGGCCCGGGTTCGCGATTGCGGCGGGCGAGTCCGGCACCATCGTCGTCGGCTGCGAGAACGGCACGCTGCAGGCCTACAAGAAGGAAGCGGTGGCAGCGTTCAGGGCCGGCACGGCGAAGCCGGATGTCTGGAAAGGCCATGACGGCCCCGTGCGCGTCGCTGTCTGGACCGGCGGGCCAACGCTCGTCTCCGCGGGGGCCGACAAGAAGGTAAACTTCTGGTCGCTGCCTGACGGCAAGAAGGCCCAAACGGCGACGGTCGATTTCCGCGTCCTCGCCGGAGCCATGTCGAAGGACGGCAAGATTTTCGCCGTCGGCGGTGAAAGCGAATCGATTCAACTCTTCGACGTCGCTACCGGCAAGCCGACGGCCAAGCTGACCGACAAGATGGACTGGACGCTTGCCCTGGCCTTCAGCGCCGACGGCAAGCAGATGCTCTCCGGCGATTACCTCGGCGTCGTGCGTTTGTGGGACGTGGGCGGCAAAAAAATTGCGGAGCTGCCTGCCAAACCGGTGCCTGCGCCGAAGACGCCGCCCGATCCGGTGTCCACCACCAGCGTCGCCTTTGGCCCGGACGGCAAAACGGCGTTCATCGGCACCGCCGACGGGCCGATTCAGGTCGTCAACCTCGGCGACGGCAAGATTGCCCGCACACTCGTCGGCCACACCGGCCCCGTCACCGGCATGATCTTCCACCCCACGGGCACGCTGCTGGCCACCGTCAGCAAGGACCGCACCGTGAAACTGTGGAACCCGGCCGCCGCCCCCCCGCTCAAGAGCCTCGACGGCCACACCGCATGGATCGAGGGCGTCGCTTTCATCGACGAGAATACGAAGCTGGCAACCGTCAGCGCCGATCAAACCATCAAGATCTGGGACCTGGCCGAGCCCCCCAAAAAGAAATGACGCCTTTGGTTAGCCGGACGCCCAAGCGACGGAACTTCCCAACCCGTCGCTTGCGCGTCCGGCTAACAAATCCCTCGCAGCGATTCCTGGGGGGTCGCACCGCCAGTAATTGTCGTTGCATCCCCGTTATCCATCGCGTAGGATGGCGGTTAGAAGGTAGTTCATCTCGATCCCTTCGCGGAGGACCACCATGCGAACCCAGAACATCGTCCTGACTCTGGCGGCGATGGTCACCGGCATTTTTGTTCTCGCCGTCGGCATGGTATTGCTTTGGCCCTTGTTCAATTCGTCGCCGTTTCAGGTGCGCGACCACGAGGTAATGGTCTTCAACAATGACAATGGCCCCTTCGAGGAATTCGAGGCAATTGCGCCCAACCGGCAAGGGGCGGATGAGCGGCACGTTGCACCAGCCGAACTGCCGAACTTGCGCGGCGCCGCCGTCCCCGCGAAGGACTACGCCCTGTCCGGCCCGCACACGCACAGCAATCTGTCGATCTTCCTCATTCACGGTGCGGACACGCTCAAGGAAACGAAGATCCTGACGCTCCAGGAAGCTCTCGAAAACAACGTCGCCACGGTCCACGAAACAGGCCAGGGTCGGCTCTTCATCGACAACCGCGGCAACGCACCGCTTTTCATCCAGTCCGGCGACATCGTCAAGGGAGGCACCCAGGACCGTGTGCTGCCTTACGACATGCTGCTCTCCGCCAACACCAAACGCGCCCCGATCACGGCTCTTTGCGTCGAGCAGGGCCGATCGTTCCCGCGAGGCAATGAGCTGAGCTCGTCCTTCCAGACCGCGACCGAGCAATTGCCGGGCCGCGACCTCAGGCTGGCCGCCTACCGCGAAAATCAGTCGGAAGTCTGGAGCAACGTGAGGGCGCTGCAAACCAATCTAGCTCGCAACGCTGGAGGCTCGGTGCAGGCGGCCCAGTCGCAGACGAGTTTGCAGATGTCCCTGGAACATCAGCGCGTGCAGGACGCTGTGCAGGATTGCCTGGTCAACCTGGCGCCGACGCCGGCGGGCAAGAAAGACGTCATCGGCTACGCGGTGGTCGTCAACGGCAAGATTCAATCGGCTGACGTGTACGCCTCGAACTCGCTATTCCAGAAACTTTGGCCCAAGCTGATACGCGCGAGCGCGGTCGGCGCGCTGGCCGAACGGCAGCCCGGCGCCGTGATTAATCCGCCGAGCACGGAAACCGTGCGAGCTTTCCTCACCGATGCAGAGCGAGGCGAGGCCTTCCAGGTGCAGGGCAACACCCGCAGCACGGTGATCCGCCAGCAAACGGCCCAGCACCTCTTGTTCGACACGTGCGATCCGGCCAAGCAGAATATCGTGCTGCACCGGACGTTTTTGGCGCGGTAAGAGTCTCCGCAAGACTGTCAGAGCCGCGCACGCAGCAAGCGTTGAGTTTTGTCGTTTACTTCGTGCGCAGCTCTGACGATGGCATTGTCCTTCACTCCGACGGCTCAATCATCGCCGACATGCTCCCCTTGCAACGCTCGATGTAAGGATCCGGCCCGAACGCATGGATCTGGTCGCGTTTCAGTTCGGCACGCTCCAGCGATGTCGTATCGACGATCACGCGGCCCGTCTTGTCCACTTCCTGGGCCATCTTGAAGCCCGTCTCCGGCGGATGGCCGAACAACGTTTGCAGCATGTAGATGACGTACTGGTAGGTGTGGTCGTCGTCGTTCAAGAGGATAACGTGATAGGGGGGTTGCCGCTTCGTGCGCACGTCCGTTTTTTCTTCCGGCAACGTGATGGTATCGGACATGGGAGGGATCCTGACTACTTTCTTCGTTTAGCGTTCGCCGCCGAGTTTCGGAAACTTCGGCGCGAACGCCAAACGTCGATCGGCTAACCTAATTTCTTGCGCGCCCGGCGGCCGTTGACGAAACTGTCCAGCACAAAGCCGCCTAGCTCTCCTGCATTACAGTATATCGCCAAACCGTGGCCAATACGGGCCATCTGATCGACGAAGTTCTTGAGGTCGAGGTAGAAATAGTCCTCGATGATCGCGAAGGTGCTGATCTGGATGCCGGCCTGCACGCACGCTTGGACCTCCTGCAAGGTGCAGCGGGCGGTCCGCTCGCTGGGCGGATAGATCAGAACCAGTTCGCGGCCCTCAAGGTGTGCGGTTGGCTCGCCGTCGGTGATGCAGATGATCTGCTTGTTCGCGGCCGACTGGCGGCGCAAATGCTCACGCGCGAACTTCAGGCCGGCCTGGATGTTGGTGAAATGCTCCGGCACGAACTCCGGCGGCGCATCGAGATTGACGCGCAAGAACACCCGGCTATCGAAGATGCTCACGGGCTTCGGCGCCGAATGGAGCAGCGTGCGCTCTGGCAAGGGCGACGCATAGGTGTAAAACCCGATCACCTTGAGGCTGTCTTCCGGAAACCGGCTGCGCACCAGCCCTTGCAACGCGAGCGCCGTCTTCTTGGCGTGATAGTATTTGCCGTAGCGGGCCATGGAGCCGGACATGTCGACGAGGACGACGGTGGCGCAGCTCGTTTGATACTCGGTTTCGTAAACGACAAAATCGTCCTCATTGACATGCAGGCCAGCCGAGCCGGGGGCATCGGTTTGCCGATGCATGGCATTCTTCAGCGTCTCGTGCAGGTTGAGGTTGGCGACCGGATCGCCGAACTCGTAGGGCTTGGAGTCCTCGTGGCGGACTTGTCCGGCGCCCTTGAAGTCCGACGGATGTTTGCCCAGCGAGTCCTTCTTGCGGATCGTGAAGAGTTCTTCGATCGCCTTGTTCTCGATGCGGCGCACGCCGTGCGGTGCGACGGCGTACTTGCCCTCCTCGTCCTTCTCGAGGTAGCCTTCCTTGATCAGCAGCTTCATCAGGTCGGCGTCCGTTTCATCGAGGTGCTCGAGCTGGCGGAGGACGTAGTCGCCGTATTCGAGCAGATGGTCGGCAATCTTGTCGAAGACGGCATCGGCGGAAAGGGGCTGGAATTGCTGGGAGCCATCGTATTCGGAGAATTCAAAGAGGGGCATGGAGGTCACATTGAAAAAGTGATCCCGCAACCTTTCGGTTGCGGGCGTAAACTTTCACTTCCCATTCAGGACACGCGGCCAAAGAGCACGACCGTCATGTCATCGTGCGGCTTGCGGCCCGTGGCGTGCTGGTGGACGTCCTCAACCAGCCGTTGACCCATGGCCGCGGGCGTCATGGTTCCGGACTTGAGTGTGGCATAGATGCCGTCCATGCCGAAGTCTTTTTCCACGCGGTTCTTGGATTCGCTGACGCCGTCAGTGTAGAGGAGGACGCAGTCGTTCGGTTCGAGGGTGAAGGTGTTGCATTCGTAGACGATGCCTTCGATGACGCCGAGCGGCAGACCGGTCTGGTCGTTGGTGCAGCCGTCTTCGAAGGTTTTGCTCTTGGCGCGAAAGATGACAGGGGGCATGTGGCCCGCGCTGACGACGGTGACGGAGTGCTTGGCCAGGTCGACAACGCAGGCGGCGAAGGTGACAAAGCGATCCAGGAGGCCGGCCTCCTGCATGTTCTCGTTGAGTTTGCCGATCGCCACGGTCAGCAGCGGTTCGGTCAGCGTGCAGAAACGGGCGTCAGAGCTGACCTTGGCCATGAGCAGGGCAGCGGGTACGCCCTTGCCGGCGACATCGCCGATCATGACGCCGAGCTGGTTGCCGGGCAGCGGGATGAAGTCGTAGTAGTCGCCGCCGACTTCCTGGGCCGACTCGTAATGGGCGAAGAACTCATAGCCGGCAATCTGCGGGAACTTCTTGGGCAAAAAGCTCTTCTGCACGCGCTTGGCCAATTCGAGATCGCGCTCCAATGCCGCGCGGGTGATGAGCGATTCGTGCATGCGGGCATTTTCGATGGCGACACCGGCCAGGGCGGCCACGGCCATCAAGAGGCGCAAGTCATCCTGCGTGAATTTCTTGAAGCGGTCCTGCGTATCGAGCTGGATCACGCCGATCGCCGGCTCGCCGGCCCGGCTGGTCAAGGGCGCCACCACCATCGAGCGAATCTTGCAATCCGCGATCGACTGCGACATGTCGAATTGCTGGTCGGCGCTCGCGTCTTCGCTCAGGATCGCCTGACTGGTCTCGATGCAGCGATTGACGATCTTGCGGCTGAAGCGGGTCTTGTCGTCCTCCCCTTCGCGGCGCATGCGGACGACCTTGGCGATCAGCCGGTCGTTCTCCTTCAAGATGATGAATGCGCGATCCGCCTGCCGGAATACGTGAAACATCTTATCGACAATTTTCGGTAAGAGATCCTCTGTACGCATCGTCTGCGTCAATTCCATGCCGACTTCGAGCAGCATGGCCAGGCGCTCCGCCGGCTGCGTTTCCAGGATCTGCTTGCTGCTCGACGGGCTGATGGTGGCCTCGACGGTGGACGAATCGCTCTTTTCTTCCTCCTGCATTTCCAGCTTTACCGACGACATGTGATCGGGCAGCTTCGGCTTGGGGGCGACCTCATAGAAGACCATCGAGTTGCCGCAGATCGTGATCTGATTGCCGTCTTTCAGCGACGTGCGCGCCTTGATCTTGACATTGTTGACCTCGGTGCCGTTGCGGCTGCCCATGTCCTCGATGTAGTAGAGGGCGCCAATCTTGCGAATCATCGCATGCTCGCGGCTCACGGCCGGCGCGTTGACGACGATCTGGCAGTCGGCGTTGCGTCCGAAAACGATGCGGTCTCCAACCAACTCTTGGCGAGTTCCCAGGTTGACCCCTTTGACAAATTCGAGCAAAGCCATGGCAACACCCATGCGTTTTTGTCAGGCCGAAGAGACGAGAATTATTATCCCTATCAAGAATCAGGCCATTCTATCACGGCAATTCTACCGTTTCAAGAAGGTAAAACCCGACCAGCCGTTTGCCGTTTAGCGCTAGCCCGGCTTATTCATGGTCCACCGTGCCGTCGTCGTAAGTGCTTGTGTGCATCTGACTCGCGAAGATTAGGTAAAATGAACTATGTTCTTGCGGCGCTATGTGAATACGGCCCTTCGCTTGGATCATGAATAATCCGGGCTAGCTTCCCAACGGCGGTCTCGCTTGAAGCAATCCCCGCGTGCGGCCCCGTCCGTGGCTACGAATTACTTCGTATTAGCGCCGACGGCGCACGCTGCGTTTCGGAAAATTCTTGTCGCCCGTGGTGAAGGATTCGTAAAGAGTTGCGGTCGAAATGATAATAATTGTCGTCTTGTTAACGAATTCTGCATTGACTTATTCTGCCAACTCGTTAAAGTTTCGTTGGTTGCCTATGTCAGCTGCGAATGCAAAGCGCGTTGTCGATCGGCAGCGTTTTTTGTGTTTATCGGACCTCTCCGGCAGCAGGCGCGGCTTACCTCGTCGCGGAGCTTTGGTGAAACTTCATCGAATGACCCCAGGGATGCGTCGATGCGGCCCATTTCGCCATTGTATTCCACGAGGGAGGCCCAAGATTCTAGTCGCCTTGCCAGCGTGATTCTTTTGTTTGAGGGAAAACTGTAAGGGATGTAAAATCCGACGCTCGGCCTGCGCGCTGAGAGTCGGCATGAAGCCACCATGCAGGTTGAGTGATATTTCACACGGGCCATGGAAGAGCCAAAAAATCCATCAGGACGATTGAGGGTAAGGAATCACTCCTGAGGGAATATCACTCTCCTGTATGGCGCTGGGCCGATCAGATGGCACGGATGGCGCTCTGACGGCTGCTCCTTGTCGCAAGACGAGGGGCCTCCGGCCTGCCGCGAGGCAGGGTGGTCCGGCAAGGACGCTGACCATTACGCAAGGCCGATCACACGCCAGGGAAGGCGAGGATCGGCCTTTTTTCATTGGTTAGCGGTTAGCGACGCTTCGAAGAAGCGTTGCCCCGCACACACTTCTTCGAAGCGTCGCTAACCACTCACTTCGCCTGGCACGAATCGCTACAATGCCCTATTCTGAAAGGAAACAGAAGGCCGTGAGCCCGCGTCTCTCTACGAGGGCCGGCTAAACGAAGAGGCCAACGCAACGTTATGTCGATCCTGACGCAAATGAAGCCTCACGATGCCTTGCAGGAGTTGATGAACCAGCGCATTCTCTTGCTCGACGGCTCGATGGGGGCGCTGATCTATTCGCACAAGCTCGAAGATCCCGACTACCGCGGCGAACGCTTTCGCTCCCATCCGAAATCGCTCAAGAACTGCACCGAAGCGCTCGTCTTGACCCAGCCGAAGATCATCGAGGACATCCACCGCGCCTATCTCGAAGCCGGTGCCGACATCATCGAGACCTGCACCTTCAACGGCACCCGCCTGGCTTTGGAAGAGTTCGCGCTCGGGGACTTCGTGACCGAGATCAACAAGAAGGCGGCCGAGATCGCCCGCCGCGTTGCCGAGGAGTTCACTCGCCGCAATCCAGGTAAGCGGCGTTTCGTGTGCGGCAGCATCGGGCCGACGACCAAGACGCTGTACATCGAGCCTTCGACCGGCGATCTCGGCAGCCGGTCGCTTTCGTTTGACGAATTCGTTGCGAGTTACCACGAACAAGTTGCCGCCCTCGTCGCGGGCGGAGTCGATTTGCTCGCCGTGGAAACAGGCAATGACATTCTGGTCTTGAAGGCCGCCTTGTTTGCCATCGACCAATTCTGTGCCGAGCAACGCGTTCGCATCCCGACGAGCGTTACCGGCACAATTTACAGCCCTAGCGGCCGGACTTTGTTGTCGCAGACGCCGGAAGCTTTTTATGTGTCCATATCACATTTCGATGCGCTGAGCGTCGGTTTCAACTGCGGCGTCGGCGTCGATCTGATGCGTTCGGCGATTGAATCTGTCGCGCAGATTTCGCGCCAGCCGATCATCTGTTTTCCGAACGCCGGCCTGCCCGATGGCATGGGCGGTTTCGTCGGCCTGGGCAAGGAAGGCACCGCGAAGATGCTCGGCGAGTTCGCACGCCAGGGTTGGCTCAATATCGTCGGCGGTTGCTGCGGCACGACCCCCGAATGGACGGCGGCGATTGCGCGCGAAATCGACGGCGTGGTGCCGCGCCGTCTCTACTCCCTTCTCCCCCCAGGAGAGGCGCCGGGGGCGAGGGTGCTGGGCAACCGAATTTATCCCGAGCAACGCACCCTCACGCCAAACCTATCTCCCAAGGGAAGAGGGGAGCAGGCCGGTTGGTCTTATTTCTCGGGCAACGAGGTCCTCGTCGTCCGCCCCGAGACCAACTTCGTCATGGTCGGCGAACGCTGCAACATCACCGGCTCGCTCAAGTTCAAACGTCTTATCAAAGAGGGGAATTTCGACGCCGCCATTAAGATCGCCCGCGATCAGGTCGAGGGCGGCGCCAATATCCTCGACGTCAATATGGACGCCGACCTGATCGACGGCAAGGACGCGATGACGCGATTCCTGCATCTCCTCGCCAACGAGCCCGTGCTCGCCAATGTGCCGATCATGGTCGATAGCTCGAAGTTCGAGATCATCGAGGCCGGCCTCAAGTGTCTGCAAGGCAAGGGCATCGTCAACTCGATCAGCCTCAAAGGAGGCAAAGAAAAGTTCCTCGAAGAATCGCGCCTCGTCAAACGCTATGGGGCCGCGGTCATCGTGATGTCATTCACGGCGAAGGACCTCATCCCCGGCGTTCCGGAAGGGCAAGCCGTCACTGCCGCGGACAAGGTTAAGATCAGCGCGTTCGCGTACAAGCTGCTCACAGAAGAAGTCGGCTTCGATCCCAGCGACATCATCTTCGACACCAACATCATGCCGATCGGCACAGGCATGGACGAGCACAACAACTATGCCGTCGAGTTCTTCAATGCCGTGCGAGAACTGAAGCGTCTCTTCCCACACGCCAAGACATCAGGCGGCGTCAGCAACGTTTCGTTCAGCTTCCGCGGCAACGAGGTGGTGCGCGAGGCGATCAACGCCGTTTTCTTGTATCACGCGATCAAGTCCGGACTCGACATGGGCATCGTCAATCCCGGCCAGCTTCAGGTCTACGAAGAGATACCTAAGGACTTGCTGGAGCACGTGGAAGACGTCGTCCTTAATCGCCGGCCCGATGCGACGGAACGCCTACTCACGTTTGCCAATCAGATCAAGGCTACGCAAAGCCCAGGGACGGCTGTCCCTGGGGTTGTCCCCGCGTGGCGCACCGCCCCCGTCGAGGAACGCCTCAAGCACGCCCTCGTCAATGGCATCGCCGATCACATCGATGAAGACGTCGAGGAAGCACGTCATAAGTACCAGCCGACGCTGCGGATCATCGAAGGCCCACTCATGGACGGCATGAACGTCGTCGGCGATCTCTTCGGCGCCGGCAAGATGTTTCTGCCCCAGGTCGTCAAAAGCGCCCGCGTCATGAAGCAGGCTGTCAAGTATTTGCTGCCGTTCATGGAAGAGGAGCGGCTCAAGAGCGGGGTCGTTCACAAGGCACGCGGCAAAATCCTGATGGCGACCGTGCGCGGTGACGTACACGACATCGGCAAGAACATCGTCGGCGTCGTTCTCGGCTGCAATGATTACGAGGTCATCGATCTCGGCGTCATGACTCCGTGCGAGAAAATTCTGGAAGAAGCCCGCAAGCACGGCGTCGATATGATCGGCTTGTCCGGACTCATCACGCCCAGCCTGGACGAGATGGTCCACGTCGCCAAGGAGATGCAACGCGAAGGCTTCACCCTCCCGCTCCTCATCGGCGGCGCGACGACCAGCGCCAAGCACACCGCGGTGCGGATCGCGCAGTGCTATGACAACATCACGATCCATGTGCAGGACGCATCGCGCTGCGTTGGCGTCGTGGAGCGGTTGATGAAGCCGAAGGCACGCAAGGAACTCGACCGCGAGAACCGTGACGCACAGGAGAAAGACCGCGAGAGCTTCAAGAAACGGCGTGAACGCAAGCTCGTACCGTACGTCGAGGCGAGGGCCAAGCGTTTTCAGATCGATTGGGCGCACGCTGAGATCAGCAAGCCAGCGTTTGTCGGCGCCCGCGTCGTGGACATTGCGCTCGATACGCTGGTTCCCTACATTGACTGGTCGCCGTTCTTCATGGCGTGGGAGTTGAAGGGGAAGTACCCCGATATTTTCAAGGACCCAACCGTGGGTGCGATTGCGCGGGAGACGTTTGAGAAGGCGCAGGCGATGTTGCAACAACTCCTACTCCCCTCTCCCCTCCGGGGGAGAGGGGCCGGGGGTGAGCGGGCGACGGCACCCTCGACTTCATCCCCCTCACCTACAACCCCTCTCCCAGCGGGAGAGGGGAGAATTAGAGCCCGCGGCGTCTACGGCTTCTTCCCCGCGAACAGCGACGGCGACGACATCGTCCTCTACACCGACGACTCGCGCACCAAGGAAGCCTGCCGCATGCCGATGCTGCGCCAGCAGTGGGAGCGTGAGGGCCAGACTAGCTTCCGCAGTCTGGCCGATTACATTGCCCCCGTCGAGAGCGGCATCCACGATTATCTCGGTGCGTTCGCGGTCACCACCGGCTTCGGCGTCAAGGAACTTGCCGAGGAATACAAGAAGAACGGCGACGATTACAATGCAATCATGGTCGAGGCTCTCGCGGACCGTTTGGCGGAGGCGTTTGCGGAGTACCTGCACAAGAAGGCCCGGCAAGACTGGGGCATCCAGGAGAGTCTTACGACCGACGATCTGATCGAAGAGAAATACCGCGGCATCCGCCCCGCCGCCGGCTATCCATCCTGCCCCGATCACACCGAGAAGGACACGCTCTGGCAGCTGCTGGACGTCGAGTCGAAAATCGGCATGACGCTGACGGAGAGCTTCGCGATGTGGCCGGCGGCCAGCGTCAGCGGCCTGTACTTCGGCCACCCGGAGGCCCGCTACTTCGCCGTCGATCTGATCACGCGCGACCAGGTCGAGGATTACGCCAGGCGCACGGCGAAGCCGATCATGGAGGTGGAACGCTGGCTGCAAGGGAATTTGGCGTATGAGACGCAGTAGGGCGAGCCAACGATTAAATCGCTCTAATTCAGTTGGCATTTGCGGAACCTTTCGTCATAATCGTGGTTACATCGGTTAGCCGTTTTCCTGTTCCGAGGTCAACCATGATTCCGCGTTTTCTCGTTTCACTTGCCATCCTCGGCTTTGCCGCCACTCTCGACGCCGATCAGCCGGCGGCCCAAAAATCGCCGCGCGAGGCGCTGCAGGTGTTTGGCGATCTCATCGGGACCTGGACCGGCACCGGTACGCCGGTCGGCACGCTCGAAGAAAAGCAGAAGAACTTCTGGAGCGAGAAGATGGACTGGGGCTGGAAATTCAAGGACAAGGACGCCTGGATCGTCGTCTCCTTCGAGAAGAGCAAGAACTTCACCGCCGGCGAACTGCGCTATGTGCCTGACAAGGACCACTTCACGCTGACGTTGACCAATTTGCAGAAAGAAAAGCTTGTCTACGTAGGCACGGTGGAGACCAGGGAGAAGACGAAAATTCTGACCGTGGATCGCGAAGCCGGCAAGGACCTGCATCGGATGGTGTTCACGTTCCTGCATTCCAACCGCTTCTTGTATCGCTATGAGGTGAAGCCCGATGGCCGGCCGCTCTATGCCAAGAAATGGTCCGTCGGCGCAACCAAGGAAGGCGAAGCATTCGCGGTTGGCACTGGTAAGCCCGAGTGCATCGTCTCCGGCGGCACCGGGACCTCGGCAGTCTCCTACCTGGGCAAAACCTACTACGTCTGCTGCAGCGGCTGCCGCGATGAGTTCAACGCCACGCCAGCCAAGTACGTCAAGGAATACGAAGAGAAGCTGGCGAAGGCCAAGAAGAAATGATGGCCGATCTTCGTTTGGCGCCCGCAGGCTTCAGACAATCGCTAAACGAGGATTTCAATTCACTTCGCTCCCCACTTCGGTTAGACTCACCACAATCAGTCGGCATCAACCTGTCCTGGTGAGCCATGCCCATCGACGTGCTGTTTGCTCACTTCCGTGAAATGCTCGGGAGGAATCTCCCCGCGCTGCTCGTGCTGGTGATCTGCGCGCTGGTGACGCTGGTGCAATGGAGGCGCCATCCCCCCGCGGCACGCTGGGCGTTCGTTGGGTTTGTTTGGTTCATCATCACGTATCTCGTGATAATTGCCTGGAGCACGATCGGTAGGCACATCATCCTGGCCGGTGCGGAGGACCCCGAAGCAGAAGAACAGCTCTACGCGATGGCCCTGTCGTGCATCGAAGGGCTCGGCTATCTGTTGTTGCTGGGAGCGGTGAACGCCGCCCGCACCCCCGATCGGCCGTCCCACTTCTATGATGACCATACCGACGAGGATTCGCCTCCGCCGGCGTCCTGATCACCCCCCTGTTGCAAAGGAAAAAGCATGCGTACTCTGCCGTTCGCGTGGTTGATTGTGAGCTGTGCATGGTTCATTGCGCCGATGCCCGGCAATGCCCAGCCGCTGGTGAAGCGTGCGATCACAATTGATGATTATTTCACGCAGGCCGATATCTTTCAACTCGCGTATTCATCGAAACACATTGCCTACACGGAGGGCCGCTGGCAGGAGGCGACCGACGACCGCAAGGCCGACCTGTGGGTTGTCCCCACGCAAGGAGGCCCGTCGCGTCGTCTGACCGCGGACCGCGCCAGCGATCGCACGCCGCAGTTCAGCCCCGACGGCGAGACCATCTACTTCCTCGGCAACCGCAAGCGCGAAGGCGAAAAACGGCCGCCCTACGATGGCAAGGCCCAGGTCTGGCAGATCGACGTGAGCGGGCAGGGGCTCAAGGCGGTCACGCGGCTTGACGGCGGCGTCGAGGCCTACGAGCTTTCTCGCGATGGTAAATCTCTCTATTACCTCGTCCATATCGACAAGATCGAGGACGACTGGTCCGGCTTACGCAGTAAGTTCAGCAAGCTCGACTATGGCCACGGGCAGAACCGCCACGGCCAAATCTGGCAGCTCGATCTCGCTTCGTTTCGGGAAACCAAGCTCATCGACGCGGGCCGCAACATTCGTGAGTTCGCCGTGTCTCGTGACGGCAAACGCATTGCCATGATTACCACGCCGGACGATAAGGTCGTCAGTTTTGAGGGGCAGTCGCGCGTTGATGTCTGGCATGCATCGATCGGCAAGATCCAGATAGTGCCGGAGGATGTCTACCGTAAGAAAATGCCTTCGCCTTACGCCTGGCTTGAGCACGTCGCCTGGAACACGGACGGCACCAAGCTGGCCTTCAACGCCATCTTCGATGGTTATCCGGCGGAAATCGTCATCGCCGATCTCTCAGGAGCGGCGCCGACGGCGCGCAAAATGGATCGACCCCTGGGTGAGCAAGTCCGCGGCTACGGTTCGCCGCTCGCTTGGTATGGGCCCGATCATCTCTACTTTCTCGCCGAGTCCAAGGGCCGTGTACGACTGACAGCTGTCATCCAACCCGGCGCCGAGGGTCCCGCGTTCATGATTATGACTCCCGGTGACGTGGTGGTCGAGCAATTCGCGCTTGCCGCCAATACCCTGGCGAACGCCGATTACGCTATGGTGATGGCAACGCCGACGCGCTTCGCCGATATTTACGTTCAGCCCGCCAAACGCCTTACCAACGTCAACCCGCAGGCCGAGCAATGGAAGCTGCCGCAGCTCTCCGTCGTCTCCTGGAAAGGCGCCGGCGGCCAGTCGGTCGAAGGCATCCTCGAACTTCCTCCCGATTACAAGAAGGGGGACAAGGTGCCGCTGGTCGTCGAGATCCACGGCGGGCCGACGACGGCGACCTACTTCAAACTGCAATACTGGATCTATGGTCGGACGCTGCTGCCGGCGCGCGGATATGCAGTCCTTTGTCCGAATTATCGCGGCTCGACGGGCTACGGCGACAAGTTCACGACCGATCTGATTGGCCGCGAGAACGATCTCGATGTCGAGGACATCCTCAAGGGTGTTGATGCCCTGGTGGAGCACGGCATCGCCGACCCGGATCGGCTTGCAGTCAGCGGCTGGTCGAACGGCGGCTACCTGACGAACTGCATCATCACCAAGACGACTCGATTCAAGGCGGCGATCTCGGGGGCCGGCATCGTCGATGCCGTCATGGAATGGGGCTCGAACGACGAGCCGGCGTATACGATGGTCTTCAAGCGAGGGTTGCCGTGGAGCAATCCCGAGAAATATCACAAGGCATCCTCGACGTATCACCTAGACAAGATTCGCACGCCGACGCTGATTCACGTCGGCGCCAATGACGAGCGCTGTCCGCCGGGCCAGAGTCGGATGCTCTATCGCGCCCTCAAGGAATATGTGCATGTGCCGACCGAGTTGATCGTGTACCCCGGCGAGGGGCACGGCATCGCGAAGTACCGCAATCGGCGGGCGAAGATGGAGTGGGATTTGGCGTGGCTGGATCGGTGGGTGATGGGGAAGAAGAAGTGACCCATTTCCCCGTTTAGCGCCCGCGTGGCGCGATGCGGGCGCTAAACGAGGAGGGGATTTTCCCCGGGGCGATTCGTGACCGGGTCCATTCCCATTTTGGGGTCATGCAGCTGCGGTGTAAGCAGCTGACGTTGATGGCGTTTGCGGCGTCGGTGGCGTGATCTCAATAGCCGCATTCAATTGAGCAACCCACTAATGTCCCGTTGAGACATTGCTGACCAGATGCAAATTCTTGCCGCGGCTTATTTTATGACGAATTTCCATCTGCATCGATTTCAACTTTCCCGCGCGGAATCTCGTAGACTTTTCCACGAATGCCTGTGGAAAGGACTTGACG
>SHZY01000088.1 GCA_009692065.1 Gemmataceae bacterium | reverse complement strand
AGCGACTGGTCGCCACCTTTCCGCACAAACAGCCGACACATTCAGCTCCTCTGCCCCGAACCAAACGAAAAATCAGCAGACCTCCAGTGGTTCGCCGTCAATGTGGGACAGATAGGATGTGTCACGGTTCGGACGCCGGGAGTTTTTGATTCTGAATGCACATTGTCTGCGTCTGAGCGTCAGCGGAAGGTAGGCAGAGGATCTTCGCTGTTGCTCAGGCGAGGATGGGTTACATCACACAATTCGGGAGATATCGCTCGGAATTGGCTGCGATTGAGATTGATAGGTCGGCGACGCAGATTTACTGCTTGCCCTGTCTTACTTGTACAGGGATCTCTGAGGAGAATTTGACACATGTATAGCATCGTCTTGATGACAGCGTTGACCATGGCTTCGGCGGGGCCACAATTCGGTCGGCACGGCTGCTACTCCACATGCCACGGCTGCTACAGCACGTGCGCCGGCTGCAATAGCTGCCGGGGACCAGTGGTCGGGTACGGAGCTGCGGGTGGCTGCTACGGCTACCATGGCGGCTGCTACGGCGCGTTCGGCGTCGTGCATGGCATCGATCACAACCACGGCGGCTGCACGAGTTGCTACTGCTATCAGGTTCCAATGTCCAGCATGCCCGCGGTCCGCACGAAGGATGCCTTCCCGCCGATCAATCCGCCCGTCAAGAAGAAGCCCGTGAACGATGCCGAGGAAGTCGCTCCTCCCAAGGAAAAAGTCAAGGTAAAACCGGAGATCAAGAAGGACGACAAGCTCGACGACAAGAAGAAACTGACCGAGGAAGGCGTGCAGGCCCGCGCCAAGGTGCGCATCGATGTCCCGAGCGGAGGCAAGCTGTTCGTGGATGGCCGGCCGATCAACGTCGCCTCCGGCATCCGCACCTTCCAGACGCCGCTCCTGGCGGCAGGACAGGCGTACTTTTATGACATCCGCGTGGAGGTCGATCTGAACGGCATATTGCGCCAGGACGAACGCCGGCTCGTGGTCCGATCGGGGCAGGATGTGGCCGTCAGTTTTCAGCATTTGACGCAGCCTGGAACGGCCACGGCCCAGGTCCCGCGGTAGGCAAATCGTGGATCATCGCCAATGTTGTAAGCCCCAGGGTGAGGTACTCCGAACCCTGGGGTTCGGAATACCTCACCCCAGGGCTTCCCCGAAATCCCCTTATCCACTTCCACCCACTTCGGGTATACTTATTCCTTCCAGTTATCCCCATTGGCATCCCTTTGCCCAAAGGAGGAAGAATGAGTTTGCGGATGCGTGTTCATGACAAGGAACCGATCGGTTTGGCTCTACGCCGGTTCAAGAAGTTGATCGAGCGCAGCGGTATGCAAAAAGAACTGCGTGCCAGGCAGCACTACGAAAAGCCAAGCGAGTTGCGTCGCCGTGACAAGGTACGGAAAGTAAAGTCTGTCCGCAAAGCGATTGAAAAGACAGGCGGTATGTAGATACAGAGAGTGAAAACAGCAACGGGCGCGGTCTCATCGAGAGACCCGCCGTTTTTTTTTGCCATTCGCTGCTTGCGGCTTCGCGCTCGCGTGGCACCTTGCGAACGCGAAGCCGCAAGCGGCGATACGAGACCTTACCAGCGCACGTTGTACATCAGGTAGAACAATTCCGGTGACCGGCTGTTGCCCGTGTTGCTGACGAAGTTCCCGGAGTTCATCTTCGCATAGCCGACCAGGAAGTCGGAGCGCGGCGTGACGTGGAAGTTTGCAAGGATGGTGTACTCCTGGCCGACGACACCGCCGGCGCTGCCGTTGAGGCGCACGCGGGTCGGGGCGCCGCTGGGGCCGTAGAGGGCGTCACGCGAGCTGTCGAGCGCCAGGAAGTGGTACTGGGCGTTGATCGTGACCCACTTGACCGGGTTCAAGTACAGGTGGAAGTTCCAGTCGCGGATATTTTGACGGCCGATCAGGTCGATCATGCCGTAGTAGTAATGGCCAAAGGGGAAGAGCTGGTTGAAGGTGTTATAGTTTCCGGCATTGGGGCTGTGGTCGCCCGAGGCCCAGTCGTAATAAGCCCAAACAGTCGGGTTCATGGGGAGGTGCTTGGCGTTGTAGCCGACGCCGGCGGTGGCGGCCCCGGCGACGATATTCGAGTCGCCGCGCTGCCCGAGTTGCAGCATGCTTTCAAAGTCCCACAGGAAGTTGTCCTTATCGCCGGCATAGCGCGTGCCGAGGGTGTGGACGCTGGTCGGGGCGTTGGCCTTGAGCAGCTTCAAGAAGATCGCCGCCGGAATGGTAAGTGGGGCGGCTTTGTTCGAGTTGTCGAGGAAGAGCCAGTACAGGTCAATCGCGGTTCCCTTGTGCACTTTACCCTCGGCTGTCGTGGCTGGCCGATAAGTGGCCCAGGCGCCGTAGAAATTCTGCTTGGGATCCGAGTCGAATTTGGCCCCTTCGGGGCAAGGACCAAGGCAAGAATACCCATTTGACTTGCTGTTGTTGGCGAGTACGGGCTTCAACCAGAAGGCGTCGAAGTCGAACTTCTCGCTGGACCAGAAGGCGCGGGCGCCTTCGAAGGTGCGGCGGGTGTTGGCCCAGTCGAGCGCGGAGATCATGCGCTGCGATCCGAGCATGATTTCCTGCCGACCGACGCGCAGGTAGACGTTGTTGCAGTTGACTTCACCGATCTTGACGTCGAAGAAGAGGTTCTGGAAGTCAACGCTGTTTTCGTCGATTCGCAAGGGCGGCAGGTCCTGATTGGCGGTGCCGGCGAAGATCATTTCGGCATAGATGCGGAACACATCCTTGTACCACAAGTCGGCGTAGGGGCGGACGCGGAAGAGATCGTAGTCGTTGTTCTTGCCGCTCAGCCGGCTGTTGAATTCGTGCATGTGCCGCCAGTTCGCCTGGCCGCCGGTGGCGAGCAACCAGTTATCGCCCAGGTGAATGCGGTGCAGGCTGTCCAGGAAGTCCGACTCATAGCCCTTTTTGTCCACGTAGCGGAAATCGGCGTCGAAGAGCGACGGGGGCATCAGCGCGAAGGACGGGTAGGCCGACCCCGGGACGGGACCGGTTCGCGATTCGCCGTTGATGAGATCGAGGAGGGAGCCGTATCCGCATCCCTTGGGTGGCATATAGAAGTTGCCCGTGCGCGGAACGTTCCGGTAATGCTGGTTCGTAAACCAGGCCGATTCCGGTTCCTTGGCAGCGGCTTCGGCGGCAGGCGCCTTGCCTTCCTTGGCTTTGGCCTTGGCGGTGTCACCTCGGTCGCGGGCGTCCACGGTCCGATCCAGGGTCGCCGAGACCTTGGTCACGGCGGCATCCGGAAGCAGCGTGGCCGGCGGGGTAGGATCACTCGCTACTGCAGTCGGCCCGCCGAGTCGGGGTTGCTGGGCGTGGCTGACAGACAGGCCGCTCAAGAACAAGCTCACCGTGATGCCGCACACCGTGGCGTGAAACAGCCAATTGCGTAAAGAAAAATGGAAAGCGCCTCCGTGTCGTGCAGGAAACTGAACTCCGTAAGTGCGCAGAGTGCCACGCCCGAGCCTGGCGTAGAGCGAGTTCGAGGTGAATGATACTTCGGAAAAATCGGCACAATCGAATCGCGCTATTGGGGGTGGCTCGGAGTAGAAATGATGAAGGCTGCCGTTTCAATCGCTCAAGTTGGGGTCTTTTACGCAGGATGACATGACAATTCCGCGAAGAACCGTTGGTGGGCGCTCCGACATCGTTTACATTAGGCTAAGTGAGGTGCAATAGAGAGCTTCCCGATTTGGCCGCTTGCGGCTTGGCATTCGCAAGGCGCCACGCGAACGCTAGGCCGCAAGCGGCGAATTTGGGTCGCGGCTAACCAGGGAATGCGCTGTGAAAGTCTACGTGCTCGGCAATGCGGAACGGCCCGGCGTGGCGGCGGAAGTCGAACGCTGGTTGCCGCTCTTGGAGCAAAAAGTTGACGTGCTCGTGACCGATCTTCGGCAAGAGTGCGATCTGTCGGCGCTTGCGCGCGCCGATCTGGCGTTGGTCTTCGGCGGCGACGGCGCGATCCTGCGCGCGGCCCGGCAGATGGCGTATCAGCAAGTACCCGTCCTGGGCATCAACCTGGGCCGGCTCGGTTTCTTGGCCGACATTCATCCGAACGACTTCGCCGCATGCTTTGAACAGGTGGTAGCGCAAAACTTTCAGATTACCAGCCACTTGATGTTTGAGTGCCTGGTCGAGTCAAGCAATCCGGCCTCGGTGCAGACGTTCCTTGGGTTGAACGAGGTGGTGGTGCACGCGCTGCCGCCGCGGCGCATGATCGGACTGGAACTGGAAGTCGATGGCGAGGTGGTGTCGCGTTTCGGTGGCGACGGCGTCATCGTCAGCACGCCGATCGGCTCGACGGCGCACAATCTATCGGCGGGCGGCCCGATCCTGGGGCAAGAGCTGGCCGCCTTCGTCATTACGCCGATCTGTCCGCACACGCTCACCTATCGGCCGATCGTCGATTCGGCGGAGAAGACCTACACGATCCGGCTCGGCCAGGGCGCGGAGCAAGCGGTGGTGATGGTGGACGGGCAACTCGGCGCCCAGGTGGCGGCGCAGCACCGCATCGTCATCCGCAAGGCACCGGTAAGGTTCCATCTGGTCAAGGTGCCGGGACACACCAACTACCAGACGCTGCGCGACAAGCTCGGCTGGGGGACGTCGCCGAACTATCGCGGTGAACTTTGACGGGGCGGGCGGCGTAATCAAGTATAGTCGCTTGCGGCGTAGCATTCGCGTGGCGCCGCGGCACTGGTACGTTGTGAGCGGCTGACCATGAGCGCATGCAAGCGTGTCTACTACTGGGGGACCGTCCAGGGCGTCGGCTTCCGCATGACGACGCAGCGGATTGCCGAGCATTTTGTCGTCACGGGGTATGTGCGAAACATGCCCGACGGGCTAGTGGAAGTCGTGGTGGCCGGCAAAGCTGATGAAATCGACCGGTTTCTTGGCGCGCTCGCTGCCCGCATGGTTTCCTATATTCAAGGGCATAAGATCGAAGACGCAAACGCGCAAAACTTCACGAATTTCGAGATGCGGAACTGAAATGACCCTAGACCTACTTCTCGTCTGCCTGGGTTTGTTCCTGTTGCAGGGCCTGGCGGCGGTCCCCTGGTTGTTGGCCCTTTCACGCCAATCGTTCCGCACGCAGTTGCCTTACTTCGGCAAAGTCGTCGGCATCGTGACGCTGGGTGGAATCCTGTTCGCGTTCCTGTTGGGCGGGAACAGCGGTCCGGGCATCGTCGGAATTTGGGGGCGATTCTACTCCTCGATTCTGACGCTGCAAGTTGCCAGCGACCTGTTCGTTCTCACCTTTTATTTGGCGTTGACCTTCTGGTCCAAGGGGGGCGCGGTGGCCCTGGCGGCGTTTCGGGAAGCCGTCCGCCAGCCCATGTTCTGGCTGCTTACCCTGGCCGGCATGTTGATCATGGGGCTCGCCATCGTCATTCCGTATTTCACCTTCGGCGAAGATCTCAAGATGGTAAAGGAAATTACCTATGCGTTGACCATGCTGATTCCGGCGGTCTTCGGCGTGATCTCGGCCAGCATTTCGGTCAGTGAGGAGATCGAAGGCCGAACGGCGGTGACGTTGCTGAGCAAGCCGGTGACGCGGCGGGATTTTCTCTTGGGCAAGTTTTTTGGGATCACGCTGGCGTCCGGGCTGATGACGCTGTTGATGAGCTGGGTGCTGGTGTGGGTGGTGCTGGCAAAATTGCATTACGACTTTCAACCAAGCGTCACCCAGTTGCCTCCCGATCCGGAGTGGCTGAATACCTTCATCGCCAAGACCTATGGCGTGGCGGTGCCCGGGGAGCTGCTCCGCGGCGCCGGCCAGTTTGTCCATGACTGCAGCGAGGCGCTGCCGGGGATCACCATCGGCTTCGGCCAGGTGATCACGCTGACTGCGGTGAGCGTCGCGCTGGCGACGCGCTTGCCGATGGTGGTCAACGTCATCATGTGCTTCGTGATCTATTTGCTGGGCCATCTGGCGCCGATCATGACGGAGGCCAGCCAGCGTGTGCCGCTGGTGTATTTCTTCGCCCAGCTGTTCGAGTTGCTGCTGCCGGCGCTCGAGAACTTCGACGTCAGCTCGGCGGTGATCCGCGATGTGCCGCTGGACCCGGGCCGCTACGCGATCTACACGTTAAATGTGCTGCTTTATGCTTTGACCTACACCGCCATTGCGATGCTGGGGGGACTGATCCTGTTCGAAGACCGCGATGTAGCGTAGCGCGGCGCATGCTTCCGCGAAGCTAACCTTTGGCTAACTGCTACGATTGCTCCGTGGACCAGCGAAACACTCAATTTCCCATCGACTCCGACGTAAAAGCCCGTTCCCAAAAAACTCGACATGGAAAAGCACGCCTTGGTCTATTTGTTGCCGCGATTTCTCGATCCCTCCGGCGGCGAGGTGCGTTTCGACGGCAAGAACCTGCGCTGGGTGACGCTCGATTCGCTGCGGGTGCAGATCGCCATGGTGTTGCAGCACAACCTCGTCTTCAACGATACGATCGCGAACAACATCGGCTGCGGCGACCCCGCCTACAACTTGCAGCGAATCGCTGATGCCGCCAAGATCGCGCACGCGCACCAGTTCGTTTCGAAGTTGCCTCAAGGCTACGAAACACTGATCGGCGAGCAGGGCCAATCGCTCAACCTGGGCGAGATGTTTCGCATCGCCCTGGCGCGGGCCATCCTGCGCGAGCCGACGATCCTGGTGATCGAGGAGCCTGCCACCTCGCTCGACGAGGACACCAAGGGGATCATCGACGATACGCTGCAGCGAGTCTTGCCGGGTCGAACCGTTATCTTCTTGCCGCACCGCCTGACGACGATCAAATCGTGCGATCAGATCTTTTTCTTGCATGAGGGCAAGATCGAAGCGACCGGCGATCACCGCGAGCTGCTCAGCACGAGCGAGTTGTATCGCCACCTGCAATATCTTGAGTTCAACGAGTTCGGGAGCCTCTCCACGTCCGCCGCGCCGGTGACGCAGGAAGAGGAAGCCGTTTAGCCCCTCGCCTCGGGCGAGCGGAAAACCAACACGGAGGCGTGAATGTACGAACAGGAACTCGAAGTCGCCCTTGAAGCCGCCAGCCTCGCGAGCAGCCACCTCATCGATGCCTACGAACGCTTCCAGGTCATTCCCGATGCGGCAGCCAACATCACCACCGATGCCGACCGGCAATCTCAGGAAATCATCCTGCAAGCGATTCGCCGGACGTTCCCCGCCGACGCCCTGTGCGCGGAAGAGACCACCGCGAACCAGCCAGCCGGTTCGCAGACGGGCCCACGCTTGTGGATCGTCGATCCGATCGACGGCACGCGCGGCTTCGCCCGCAAGAACGGCGAATTCTCGGTGATGATCGCTTTTGTCGAGGAAGGGCGCATCGGCGTCGGCGTCGTCGCCCAGCCTGCAGTACGCAAATTGACCTATGCAGTGCGCGGGCAGGGCTGCTGGCGCGTGGATGGCGCCGACCAGGCCCCGACTCGCTGCCAGGTGACGGCCATCGCGGAACCGCACGAATGCACGTTGACGCAGAGTCGATCGCGCGATCCGAACCGGCGCTCGCTCTGGACCGATGCCATCGTGCCGGCCCGGATCGTCGAGTCCTACTCCGCCGGCATCAAGCTGGCCCTGGTGGCGCGCGGCGACGCCGACGTCTATCTCAACACCTACGACGCATTCCACGATTGGGACATTGCCGCGGGCCACATCCTCGTCACCGAAGCCGGCGGCCAGGTGACCGGCACGGGAGGCCAAACTCTCGCCTACGGCCTGCCCGGCGCCTGGCAGAGATACGGGCTGCTGGCGACCAACGGCCGCTTGCACGATGTGACGTTGCAGATCATCGCGTCGTGTTCAAAACCGAGTCCATGAAATGGCCGGGGGTTGATCGACATTTTCTAGCCGCTGGGCTTGCCCCGGGCGGGCAGGGCGCGTGCCGTTCGGGCGGGGCAAGCCCAGCGGATAAACGGGGTCTCAGACCCGCTGCCGTTGCCACGTACCCAAAGCAAACCTCCCCAGGAAGAACCCGCCGCGCACCGTGATGTCGGCGCACATGGCGAGCCAGCAGCCGTAGAGGCCGCCGCCCAGCCCCGTGAAGGGCCCAAATTCCAGCGTCGAGACGTAGAGCGGCACGCTAAGATAAAAGTCGTTAAGTGAAATATAGTATGCCAGCGGGATGCGCACCGCGAAGAAGCCGACCCAGGTGAAGATCACCGGCACCCGCGTGTCGCCGGCCCCGCGCAGGGCATTGGTGAAGATGATTGCCGAGGCCAACGGGGGCATGGCGAACGCGATCAACCGCAAGGCCGGAACGCCCAGCTCGATGATCGGCGCCTGCGAAGCCTGCGGGCAGAAGAGCCAGAACATTGGGTAGGCGAACGTGTAGAAGATCGCGCCCATGAGGCACATGACGCCGCAGCCGAGGGCGCACGCCATCCAGCCGGCGCGGGCGGCCTCGTGCGGGCGCTTCGCGCCGAGATTTTGACCGACGAGCGTCATCGCCGCGGTGCCGAACGCCGCCCCCGAGAGATAGCCGAGCGCTTCCCAGACGAGGGCGATGCCATGCGCGCTGCTGGCGACATCGCCGAACTGATTGATGATGCTCAGGAACCAGAACTGCCCCGCCACGATCGATAAACTGTCCAACCCCGCCGGCACGCTCACGCGCAAGAGACGATAGAGCAAATCGAAGTGTGGCCAAAAGAGGGCCGGCTCCAGCCTCAGGCCGAATCGGCCGCGCAGCAAGACCACCAGCACGAAGGTGCCGCCTAGGACATGGCTAAGCGCGGTACCAAGCGCGATGCCGACGAAGCCGAGGTTGGGGCAGGGCCCGATGCCGCGGCTGTAGCCCCAGGCGAGCGGTAGGTTGATGACGGCGACGCCGATCATGACCGACAGGCCGGTGCGAGTGTCCCCTGCGCCGACCAGGCAGGCGATGCCGGCGACTTCGATGGTCTGGAAAACGAGCAGCCCGAACAGGATCAGGGCGTAGTCGGTCGCGTAATCAGCGGCAGGGCCTTGCAGGTTGAGCAGATCGACCATCCAGCGAATGCCGCCCAGGAACGCCCACGCCGTTGCCGCCAGGCCAAGGATTACGGCGAGCAAGAGCGCCTGGTGCGTGACCTCGCCGGCGCGCCGGCGCTCTCCGGCGCCGACGAAGCGGGCCACGAGAGCGGTGCTGCCGACCGTGACAATCACGGTGTAGCAGCTGATGAACCAGGCAAGATAATGGGCGGTCGTCTGGGCGGCTTGCACCGCGGCCTGGTCGGCGACCACCAGATGGCCCGCGAGATAGCGGTCCGAAAGAAGCACGATGAACGACAAACCCTGCTGCCCGAGCGCCGGGAGCGACAGCGCGATGACGAGCCGCCAGCTCGGCAATGGCAGGGCAGTCTCAATCGGCGGCGCTGCGTTCGGTTCGTCAAGCGTTGGCTGATTCATCGCTCTTTCGGATCATCCGTGGACCGGGTGTGGAGTGATGAGATCTGTTTTAGCGATTTGATTGCCTCTTGCGGCTTCGCGCTCGCGTGTCGTCTGGCGAGCGCGAAGCCGCAAGAGGCAAAATCAGCCTCACTTCTTGTCCTTCGTCGGCGCCGCGGTCTTCGGCAGTTGGCCGCGTGGCATCAATGTCGTCCAAGCCTTCTGGGCGGTTACGCGGGCGGGCACCAGCATGTCAGGATCGTAGACAATCTTCGCCCCAGTCGGAACCAGCACGATCAGGTGCCGATGGCTGAGCACCCGGATTGCGACCCGCTCGTTGTTGAGCCCTTCGATCAGGTGCTGGTACGTGTCTGGGTCGCTGGCCTTTTGCGTGGAGATGGGGTGGAGTAGCTCCATGATCTTGATCGACTCACCCTGCTTGTAATTCTTCTTCAACACTTCCAAAAGGGCATAGTCCTGCTCGCGGCCAAGCGCCATCCACTGCTCGATCGCTTGCATGCACAGGCCGCGGATATAGATGGGCGTCTTGTCCTGGCCCAGTTGTTCGACGATACGTGCCAGGTCATCCGTCGCTGCATAGGAACGAATGGCGTGGCGCCAGTGGTTGTACGTGTCGGGAGAGACGACCTTGCCCGCGAGGATCTCCTTGGGCGCGTTATCCTGGACGGTTTGCAGGATTTCGTCAAGGGCCGTGCCGATCGCCTTTTTCTCGCTGAGCGCCGCCAGCAACTTGTGCGCGGCGACGGCCTTATCACGACTCAGCGTGTCCTTCATCTGCGGCGCTCCCTTGGACTTGAACCAGGGAGGCATAACGACTTCCTCCGGCGTTTCGAGCACGCCCGTTCGACTGCGCCATTGCAAGATCGGTTTGGTTGCGGTCAGGGGAAAGTCGCTGTCCGCGGACATGACCGTCGCGGATTGCTCATAAGCGAAGAGGCGCAAATGGGCGATCGGGCCCTTCCGTAGCTTGTCCTCGGGATCGAAAAAAAACGGCTCCTCGGGGTCCATTCCGCAGAAGCGCTCGACAATGACGGCCGAGCCGCTGCCCTCCAGGACGATGTCGAGGTGCTCTTCTCGCGACAGCGTCGGGTTGTTGAAACGCACGCGTACGATGGCGCCTTTGCCGGTCTTCTTGTTGTTGCGCAGGATGATTCGGCCACGCTCGAGCGTGACATCGGCATCGACCAGCGCATTGACGTGGAGCATGGCTCGGCTTTCAAGAACGAAGCCATCGAGGGTGAGTTCGGGCAGGTTGCCCCAGAGGGTAAGCTCGATGCCGGTATCGTCGAGGTTGATGACGCTCTTACTACCGGACAGGCTGAGAAGCGTAAAGCCCGAGATTACTGCCGGATTCGTGCCGAGCAGGCGTTGCCAGCCGCCCTTAACGGGTTTTTGCAAGAGGACGCCAGGCTCCTTGAGGTCCGGGACCACGTATTTGCCGATGGGCTGGTACTTGGTGCTGGCGGGCAGATAGGGAGGGACCTCCGGCGGCACCACCTTGGATTTTTCGATCTTGATCTCAGTCTTCTTGTCGTCGCCGTCTTTCTTGGGCGGGGTTTGATCGTCCTTCTTGTCGTTCGTGCCGTTCTTGTCTTTGTCAGCCGCCGGTTTTTTTTTGTCGTCGTCTTTGGGAGCGTCTTTCTTGTCGCCTTGAGCGATGTACTGGGGTAGCTCGGGAGTAGGCGGGCCAAACGGATATCCTTTTGATAATACCCAGACGGCGAAGCCGAGCAGGCAGACGACCAGGACGCCCCCGAACAGAACCCCGATGTTGCGCCCCGTGCCGCCGAAGCCGACCGAGGGCATCTCCATACGCACGGTATCGTCGTGATCGAGTTCGATTTCACTGGAGAGATCGTTGTCTTCCTTCGAGGCAGTCTTGGCCGGCTTGCGGAACGGAATGGATTCTGGCCCATTGACGAGGCCATACATCCGCTGCTTGGCGGAGGGGGGCACGAGATTGGGCTCGCCCAGTACCAGCGTCAAGATCTGATGGCACGCCGCCAATTCCGCTAGGTGGACGTCGGAGGCTAGGCAGATCTGTTCGACCTCGGTCGCTGTTTCGGGCGTCACTTCGTTGTCGAGGTATTCGGCGATGGTGTTCGCATCCATGCCGCCGGGTCCGGAGGTGGGGGGCGTCGTCAATTTGCGGCGACGCGTCACCTGCTTGATGCGTTCCATGAGATCGCGTGCCTGTTCACTCACGGCAACCTTGGCGCCGATCACCTTCGCCTGCGACGGTTCCAGCGTATCGTCCAGATAAGACAGCAAAGTCCGCAAAGTCAAGCGCACGGCAAGTCTCCAAGTTTATTCTCCCCGCTCCCCTTGCGGGAGAGGGGCCTGGGGTGAGGGGGGCGGCGTTTCAGTTTCATTATGCGTCACACCCATATATGTGCGTCCTCGCCCTCCTTTTCGTACATCATTTTGCCATTTTCTTTGAAATCACTTCCCCTTGCATCTTCCCGCAGCGATTGTTATCCTCCCGCCCGCTATTTTGTGGAGATTATCGCATGCGCACGACCTGCCTGATTCTGGCTCTGGCTCTCGCCTGCCCCGCGAGCGCAACGGCACAACTGCGTTTCTTGCAGTCGACGGCCGACCTCGGCGAGCTGCGCGGCGGCCCGGCGTATCAGCATCGCTTCGACTTCGTCAACGAATCCACGCAGCCCCTCGAAATCACCGACATTCGCCTCGGCTGCGGCTGCCTGCAACCCGTCCTGGATAAGCGCCTGATTGGACCTGGCGAAAAGGGAACGCTGCTGATGAACCTGCGCACGCTCGGCCAGCCCAATGGCGTGCGCAACTGGCAGACCCAGGTGCGGTATCGGCAGGCCGGAAAAACTCAGGAGGCGGTCCTCATCGTCGCCGCCAAGATTCGCAATGAAGTCACCATCGAGCCTTCGATACTTGCCATGTCGATCGAGACCACACTACGCCAAGAATTGACCATCACCGATCATCGAATGATGCCGCTGAAGATCAAGGCGATTGTCGCGTCCTCGCCGGCGATCCGCGTCAGCACGCAGACGATGAAGGATGGCATCACCAAGGTCGTCCTCGAAGTCGCTCGATCGGGCCTGACCGCGGCAACGCACGAGGAGATGCTCAATATCTACACGGACGATCCGCACTACCGCCATCTCCAAGTGCCGATCACGCTGACGAAGGCCCAGCGCGCCGAGGTGAGCGCCACGCCGAGCATGGTCGAAGTGATTGGCTCCGGCTCACAACTCGTGCGCCTGCGAGGCGCCGGCGGGCAGATGGTGCGCATCGAGCGCGCCGACGCCGATCATCCCGCCCTCAAGTGCACCTGGGCAGCCGGGCCCGGCAACGACGCGACTCTCAAGATTGTCGTGAATGCGTCGCTGCTCTCGGCGCCGAACGCCCTGGCCAGCGTGCGCGTGCAACTGGCGGCGCCTGCGGGCGCTGTCCTGACGATCCCTGTAGCTTTGCGAAAAGAGTAGTCGCCGCCCGAGTCTGTCGACATTTCCCATCTCCTGCTTGAGATTCTGTCCCATTGAACTTATCATGAAGGATGTCATCCCCCAGGGAGGAGTCCGTACGTGCCGAACGACAACCCGCAGCTTGAAGCCAAGCGCAAACGCCTGCTCGATATGTTGCGTGCGCTGCGTCGAGTCGTCGTAGCCTATAGCGGCGGCATCGACAGCACCGTCGTCGCCAAGGCTGCATTTTTGGCGCTGGGCGACCAGGCCGTTGCCGTCACCGCAGATAGCCCGAGCGTGCCGCGCGCGGAAATCGAGGAAGCGAAGGCGATTGCACGCCGCATCGGTATCGAGCATCGCATCGTTGCGACGGCGGAGTTCGCGAATCCTGATTACGTCAAGAACGATGGCACGCGCTGCTACTTTTGCAAGGCCGAACTCTATCGGCAAATCGAGGGACTGTTGCCGAGCCTGCAATGCGACATTATTTGTAGCGGCGCGAATCTCGACGATCGCGGCGATTATCGCCCGGGCCTGATCGCCGCCGCGGAGCACAAAGTTCGGCACCCGTTGCAGGAAGCCGGCTTCACGAAAGCCGACGTGCGGGCGCTGGCCCTCGCCTGGGACCTGCCGACCTGGGACAAGCCCGCCTCGCCGTGCCTGTCGAGCCGAATCGCGCCAGGCGTCGAGGCGACGCCGGAGCGCACGGCCCGCATCGAGGCGGCAGAGGCATACCTGAGAACGCTCGGCTACCGCGAATTCCGCGTCCGCCTGCACGAAGGCGAACTGGCTCGCGTCGAGGTGCCGCCGGACGATTTGGCAAGGTTGACGGATCCGCGCGTGCTGGCAGATTTGGTACGATACCTGAAGGGGCTCGGTTTCCGTTACGTGACCCTCGATCTGGAGGGATTCCGCAGCGGCAGTTTGAATGAGTTGATACCGCTGGAAATGCGACTCCGCACGGCCGCAGTTCAAGAAAGGGCGAACACATGAGCAAACAGACAACCCCGCTACCCGCAAACAAGGCCCTGGAGCAGTTTTTCCTCGAAGCTCGCTGCAAGCTGCTGGACGTGGCCGCCATTCTCGACCGCGTCAATCGCGGCCAGGAAGCCGGCGAGGTCCTCGCCAACGACCCGCGCATCGAGCGCATCCGCAAGGCGCTGGAAGTCATGCATGACCAGTCCGGCGGCCGGGCGGAACGCATCCAGCAGATCTTTTCGCTGGAGTATGACTCGGGATGGGAAAAGCCGAAGCCGCGGTATTGAGGTGATTCTTTAATTGGGAAAGGCGGTTTTTTCGTGAACTACATCGACCCGCACATTCATATGATCTCGCGAGTCACCGACGATTACCATCGCATGGCCCTCTCTGGCTGTGCGGCGATCTCCGAGCCTGCGTTCTGGGCCGGGTTCGATCGCGGCTCCGTCGATGGTTTCCGTGATTACTTTCGGCACCTCACCGAAGTCGAACCGAAACGCGCGGCTCTCTACGGCATTCGCCATTATTCCTGGCTGTGCATCAACGCCAAGGAAGCGGAGAATGTCGAGCTGTCGCGCGGCGTGATCCAGATGATTCCGGAGTTTCTCGACAAGCCGAACGTGCTCGGCATCGGTGAGATCGGCCTCAACAAGAATACGAAGAACGAGGCGACCATCTTTCAGGAGCACGTCGACCTGGCGATGAAGACGAACGAGTTGATCCTGATCCATACGCCGCACCTGGAAGACAAGTACAAGGGCACGCGCATGATCATCGACATGCTCAAGAATGACAGACGCGTCAATCCCGAGCGTGTCCTGATCGACCATGTCGAAGAACACACGGTCCGCCACGCGCTCGACAACGGTTTCTGGTGCGCGATGACGCTGTATCCCATCACGAAATGCACGCCGCAGCGCGCGGCGGACATCATCGAGATGGTCGGCACGGACCGCATCATGGCGAACTCCGCCGGCGACTGGGGCAAGTCCGACCCGCTCGCGGTACCGGAGTTGATTCTGGAGCTGAAGCGGCGCGGTCATCCTGACAGCGCCATCCGCAAACTGGTGTATGAAAACCCGCTCGCGTTCTGGCGCATGAGCAATCGCTGGCAGGAATGGCCGGTGGAGGAAACGGCGCCGGTGAAAAAGAAGGAGAAAGCTCGCGTATAATCCGTGTTTACGTTGAGCGCCCGCGTGGCGCCACGCGGGCGCTCAACGTAAACACGTCCCCCATTCTATCTATGCACTTCCTCGCCCTCGAAACCTCCTGTGACGAAACCTCCGTCGCGATCTTCACGGACGAATTGCAAATTCTCGCCAACGTGGTCGCCTCGCAAATCGATCTGCACGCCAAGTTCGGCGGTGTCGTCCCTGAAGTTGCCGCCCGCGCACATCTCCAGCGACTGTTGCCGACCATGGATGAAGCCTTGCGCCAAGCTCAAGTCAAACTCGCCGACATCAGTGCGGTCGTCGTCATGAATTCGCCGGGACTTGTTGGCGCGCTCCTTGTCGGCGTCAGTGCGGCCAAGATGCTGGCGCTGACGCTGGAGGTCCCGTTGCTGAGTGCGAATCATATCGAAGCCCACATCTTCGCCGCACGCATGGCGGCAGGGCGTGACATCTTCCCGTGTGTCGGACTCGTCGTCAGCGGCGGACACACGAGCTTGTTTCTTTGCAAGACGCCCCTCGATTTCGATCTTCTCGGCGGCACCATCGACGACGCAGCCGGCGAAGCGTTCGACAAGGTCGCGGCGATTCTCGGGCTCGGCTTCCCCGGGGGCCCCGCGGTTGAGCGTGAGGCTGCACTGGGCGATCCCAAGGCACATGCGTTGCCTCGCTCGTTTCTCAAGGAGGATCGCCTTGCCTTCAGCTTCAGCGGTTTGAAAACGGCCGTCTTGTATGCGCTGTACGGCGTCGGCAAGACGCGCGGGTCGGCGCCGGGTCCAGGCAAAGTGCGCGCCGATTTGGCCGCGAGCTTTCAGAAGGCGGTGATCGACGTGCTGGTCGCCAAAGCACGGCAAGCCCTGCGCAAGACGAAGCTGGCGCGCCTGGCGGTCGGCGGCGGCGTGTCGGCGAATCAGGCCTTGCGAGGCGAGTTGGAGGCGATGGCGCAGCACGAGGGGGCGGAAATCTTCATCCCGCCGATGAAGCTTTGCACCGACAACGCCGCCATGGCAGCCGTGGCCGTGGAGAAATGGCGCCGGCAGATCTTTGCCGCCTTCGATCTCGATGCCGTACCGAACTATCAGGGAAAGAATTGACCTATCGGCATTCACGTCAGTCAACTTCAACTAATCCGGCCATGCTTGGCGTTTTTTTTCGCTTGGGGTGAGCGTCGAAACAGCCGCGCGCGATCTGCGCATTGTGCGATTTGCTACTGCGGCACGCTGAGGTTGTTGCCGTTTCGCGCGGTTTCCGCAGCAATTTGCACACGGCAGGGTGACGATCATCCACTAGGCGAACGACCAGCATCACGACGATGGCCACGGCTGTTTCGCCGGCATCCTCTGGAATTGGGGCGCATCATGAAACGAAAAATCCTGGCTGTCGGCCTTTTCAGCCTGTGCTGTTTGGCCCTGTTCACGAGCGATTCGAGCGCCTTCGGCCTGCTGGCTCCCTATCGCCCGGGTTCACTTTGGAATAAGCACAACCGGTATACGACCACCATCACGTGCCGGCCATACAACGCCTTCACGCCGATCTGCTGGGGTAATCTGGTGTGTGATGGCTGCAACCCGTCGCCGTGCGGCGTCGCCAACGGCTGCTTGCCGATGACGATGGGCGTGCCCCCATTCGCCTGCGTGGGCGGCAATTTCGGCGCGATGCCGTACATGGGTGGAGCGAGCGCCTCCGACATGCACAGGATGCCTCCGATGCACATGGCGCCGAACCCACAGTTCAATCCGCCGATGCCGACCGGTCCGAACACGACCATGCATCCGTACACCGGCGTTGCCCAGGCCAACTACCCGATGTATGCGCCGCAGTACTATCCGAACTACTACATGCCGACTTATTACAACCCCAACATGGGTTGGCAGAACACGCAGCAGATGCCGACCTACTGGTACGGCTACGGCCGTTAATGTAGCAATCGCGCTCCGCGTGATGGTGGCTGTCCACACGCGGAGCGTGAGGACTACACTTCAGAATGTGCACCTTTTTCTCGACAAGGAAAGGAGGTCACGCCATCGGTTGTCAACAATCCGATTTAACCAACGCGACCCTCACGATGGGGGTCGTTTTCATTTGATCGTGTATTCGTTCTGGCACGGTCTCCTGACCGTGCCACGAACTCCGACCGCAGGTCTCACGACCCGCGTCTGTTGTGGCACGGTCTCCTGACCGTGCCACAACACGCCCGCGGCATACACTAGAGGCATAGCCAATTCACGTCAGCAAGGAGGCCATCCATGAAACGCCGAGTTTTCTTGAAGCGTACCGGTCTGGCTGCCGCCGCGGGCGCCTGCGCGACCACCGTGGAGGCAGCACCGGTGCGAAACGATCAACCCGCGCAGATGCCGCGCATCGTGGATACGCACGTGCATCTCTGGGATTTGAATCGCTTGCGGCTGCCGTGGATCCAGAAGGATTCGCCGCTCGCTCGCAGCTACGTCGTCAAGGATTGGCAAACGGCGATCGAGGGGCTGAACGTGGTCAAGGGCGTCTACATGGAGGTGGATGTCGATCCCAAGCAACTTCCGGATGAGGCGGATTACGTGCTCGACATTTGCCGACAGGGAAACACGCCGCTGATCGCAGCGGTGATCGGCGGCAGGCCCGCGGCGGAGGATTTTGGCAAGTACCTACAACGCTATCGTGGGAATCGGCACCTCAAAGGCGTGCGCCAGGTTTTGCATTCTGATTCGGCTAAGCAAGGCTTCTGCCTGACGCCCGCCTTTGTGCGCGGCGTGCAGCTTCTGGGCGAACACGGTTTGAGCTTCGATCTGTGCATGCGCCCCGCGGAGGTTGGCGATGCCGTCAAGCTGGTCGAAGCGTGCAAGGACACGCATTTCATTCTCGATCACTGCGGCAACGGGCCGGTTTATGCGAAGGATCGCACGCAATGGCAGCGCAACATGGAAGCCCTGGCCCGGCTCCGTAACGTTGTCTGCAAGGTCTCAGGCATCGTCGTGCAAGGGCGCGAACGCTGGACCGCGGACGACCTGGCGCCGGTCATCAATCACACGCTGACCACCTTCGGCCCCGATCGCGTCATGTTCGCCGGCGATTGGCCCGTCTGCACGCTTCGCGCGACCTACCGCCAATGGGTGGAGGCGCTGCGCAGCATCACGCGCACGCGCTCGGCCGAGAACAATCGCAAACTATTCCATGACAATGCGGTGCGGTTCTACGGGTTGAACTGAGTTGTTTTACCGGCGGGCCGCGCGTCCACGGCGAGCAAGCCCGCCGGTTAACTCAAATCCTTGCATTTGCACTTCGGGCACCGTATCATTCAAGTCTCAAGCAGATCACTGGATGGAGCGCACGCCCAATCGAAGATGTCGATGAGGATTCCCTTCATGGGTAAATTCACGATGCGGCGAATTTCGTACACCGCTCCCGACGCCGCGGATCAGTTGCAGCAAATGTGCCGACAGCTTAGCCTGCAGGCCGACGTGGTGTCGCCGCGCGGCAAAGCGTTGACGGAGCAGGTGTTCGGCCAGGCCCTGACGCCGGCGCAGGTGGTGGAGCGTATCTGTAGCGATGTGCGGCAGCACGGTTTGCCCGCAGTGCTGCGCTATACGGAGCAGTTCGACAAGGTAAAACTAACGCCGGAGACGTTGTGCGTCAGCGAGGACGAGATTGCGGCAGCGCACAAGCAAGCTCAGCCGTCTTTTCTGGAAACGATCCGGCGAGTTCGCAACAACATAATGTCCTTTCAGATGGGACTGGTGCACCGCGACGCGATTCTGAGCCAGCGCGATCATCATGAGTTGCGCCTGCGCTATCAACCGATGCGGCGCGTCGGCGTCTGCATTCCGGGCGGGGCGGCCGCGTATCCGTCCACGATCCTGATGACCGTTTGCCCGGCCCAGGCTGCCGAGGTCAAAGAAATCGCCGTCGTCATGCCGCCGACCAAGAATGGCGCGAACAATCCCGACCTCCTCGCCACCTGCAAGGAACTCGGCGTCAAGGAAGTCTATCGTGTCGGCGGCGCGCAAGCCGTGGCGGCGTTGGCCTACGGCGTCGAGGGAATCGAGGCGGTCGATATGATTGTCGGCCCCGGCAACATCTTCGTGACCCTGGCGAAGAAATACGTGTTCGGCCAGGTTGCGATTGACTGCCTGGCCGGGCCGAGCGAGGTCGTGGTGGTGGCAGACGATTCCGCGTCGCCGGAGTATGTCGCCGCCGATCTGATCGCCCAGGCGGAGCACGACCCGGCCAGCAGCATCCTGATCACCTGGCACGAGCCGCTAATCGATCAGGTGGAAGCTGCCCTCGATCGCCAGCTTGCGAAGTTGCCGCGCGGCGACTTGGCACGTGCGTGCCTTGAGCGCTTCGGCGCCCTGGTGCTGGTGCGCGATCCTGGCCAGGCGGTGGAGTGGACCAACCGCATCGGT
This sequence comes from Gemmataceae bacterium, assembly GCA_009692065.1. Classification (GTDB taxonomy): domain Bacteria; phylum Planctomycetota; class Planctomycetia; order Gemmatales; family Gemmataceae; genus SIAQ01. The sequence goes on along the minus strand of SHZY01000088.1, from coordinate 4,873 downwards.
CCGGAGCATTTGCACCTGGCGACGAAGAACGCGGACAAGCTGGTCGATAAGATACACCATGCCGGTGCGATCTTCGTCGGCCACTTTTCGCCGGTAGCGCTCGGCGATTACGCGGCTGGGCCGTCCCACGTATTGCCAACCGGCGGTACCGCGCGATGGGCGAGCGGGCTATCCGCCAATGATTTCTTGCGGCGTTCGAGCGTGATGACTTTCACCCAAGTGGGTCTGGCGGCCCTCGCCGATGACGTGCGCGTGCTGGCCGAGAAGGAAGGGCTGACGGCCCATTCGGCGAGCGTGGATATTCGGATAAAGGAGAATGGATGAAGAATGAAGGATGAAGGATGAGCAGTTCGATTTCTACGATTTTGTTCATCCTTCATCCTTCATCCTTCATCCTTTTCAGTGATGAGATGTCGCAATACCTGCGCCCTAACATCCGCGCGATGACCGGCTACACGCCTGGCGAACAACCGCAGGGCGACGGCATCATCAAGCTGAACACCAATGAAAATCCGTACCCGCCGTCGCAGCGAGCACTGGAGGCGATGGCGGAAATCTTGCGCACCGATCGACTGCGGAAATATCCCGATCCGCTCGGCACGGCGTTTCGCAAGTCGGCAGGCAACTTGTTCGGCGTCGATCCGGACGGCATCCTGATCGGCAACGGCTCCGACGATGTGTTGACGATCCTGACGCGCGCGTTTGTGCCCGACGGCGGCCTAGTCGTCTCGCCCACGCCGAGCTATCTGCTCTACGCGACCCTGGCAGAAATCCAGGGGGCGCGCTTTGAAGGCGTCCCCTACACACGCGATTGGCAGTTGCCGATGCCCTGGCCGAAACCCAACGCAAATCTGACGCTGGTCGCGAACCCCAATTCGCCGACTGGCACAATGGTCGCCAACGCCGCTCTTGAATCGCTCGCCAAGGAACTGCGCGGGCCGTTGATTATCGACGAGGCGTATGTCGATTTCGCGGACAGCCATGCCATCGCCCTGACGCGGTTGCCGAACGTTGTCGTGACGCGCACGCTCAGCAAGTCCTACAGCCTCGCCGGCCTGCGGTTTGGCTTTGCGATCGCGGCGCCGGCGCTGGTGCGCGAATTCGTCAAGGTCAAGGACTCGTATAATTGCGATGCCCTCAGCTTGGCCGGCGCGCAGGCGGCTCTGGAGGATCAGGATCACTTGCGGCAAACACGCGCCAAGATTCTGGCGACGCGGGCACGCATGACCAAGGACCTCCGTACGCTCGGCTTCGAGGTGTTGCCGAGCCAGGCGAACTTCGTCTGGGCGACCCGGGCGGATCGGCCCGTCAAGCGGATCTTCGAGGAGTTGAAGCAGCGGAAGATCCTGGTCCGCTACATGCTCTATGCCGGCCATGGCGACGGCTTGCGCATCAGCGTCGGCAGCGATGCGGAGGTCGATCGGTTGCTGGAGGAGTTGAAAAAGCTGGTATGATGAGATGATACCCGGCAAGCCCCAGGATGTGCGCAGCGATTCCTGGGGATCCTGGCGCCCTTATTCCCTTGGTTGACCAACTTATGACCGCGGCACGCACGGCTCAGATCCATCGCGAAACCGGCGAGACCAAGATCACGCTTGGCCTCAACCTCGACGGCACGGGACAGGCTCAGCTGTCTACCGGTATTGGCTTCTTCGATCACATGCTCAACTTGCTGGCCCGGCACAGCCTCCTCGATCTCGACGTCGAAGCCCACGGCGACCTGCACGTGGACGCCCATCACACCGTCGAGGACGTCGGCATCTGTTTCGGCAAGGCGCTCACGCAGGCACTCGGCGACAAGTCTGGCATCCGCCGCTACGGCTCGGCGACTGTGCCGATGGACGAAACGCTGGTCACGACCGCGCTTGATCTGAGCGGTCGGGCGGTCTGCGTCTGGAATGTCGCGGTGCCGGTGGAAATGCTCGGCGCCTTCAACGCCCCGTTGGCCGAGGAGTTCTGGCGTGCCGTGGCCGGTAGCGGGCTGATGAATCTGCACGTGCTTTGCCACTATGGGCGCAACAGCCACCACATCATCGAGGCGACCTTCAAGGCCACGGCCCGGGCGCTGCGCCAGGCGGTTGAGTTCGATCCGCGCGGCGCCGGCGTACCCTCGACGAAGGGAGTGCTGTGACGCGTGATGCGCGGTATCGCCTAAAACGCGGGTGCTTGTTATAATAGAGTGTTCCTTCCGTCGCGCAGGATGATGTGGGACGGTGAAATCGGTTCCAAGGAGTTCTTGAAATGAAGCGTTTGCTGATGTTTGGTGGATTCGTCGCGTTCTGTCTTTCACTGGTCGGTTGCGGCGGCGATACCAACGAGAGGCTGATCACCGATACGATCGCGCGCATGGGCCTGGCCGCCACCGAAGTCGGCAACATCAAGGCCCGTGTTGACGACGCCATCGTCAAGGCCAAGGAGGGCAAAGTGCTCGACCTGGCCGATGCTATCGAGGCGACCGTCAAGCTGAAGGAAACCGGCAAGGACCTTCAGAAGCTGAAGCAGCGCATCGAAGAGTTGCGGTCGCAGGTCACCAAGGAAGATCAGAAGATCTTCGCGGAAAATCAAAAGACGAAGCTGAATGCGGCCTTCCGGGCGCTTCTCGATAATCGTGAAGACCTGCGCAAGGTGCTGCTGGAAGCCGAAACCTACAACAAGACCGAAGTCGCCAAGCTGCGTGAGAAAATTACCGACGCGGAGGGGCCCTTCACGTCGCTGTCACGCGTCAACTAGTGGGTGTCGTACGCCCTACGTTTGTTCTTTTTTTCAGGATGAAAATCATGAGCAAGCCCGCCTGGAGTATCGTAATCGTCGCGCTGGCCGTCGGATTCGTCGGCGCCAGTCAGGATTCACCCTACGAAAAGGTGCTTCAGCAGGCGGTCGACAGCATCAGTACGATCGGCACGACGCTGAAGACAATCACCGATGAGGACAGCGCCGGCGCTGCCAAGCCAGTGTTGCGCAAGTCGGCCAACGGCTTCTTCGACGCCCGCGCCAGGGCGGCCAAGATGCAACCGCCCGAGAAGGACGAGAAGGCTCGGCTCGAGAAACAGTTCAAGACCAAGCTCGAGAAAGCCATGAAAGCCATGTTCGAGGAGATCCGCCGCGTCGAGCTAATCCCGGGCGGTAAAGACGCACTCAAAGAAATCGCTGGCGTTTTGAAAAAAGACAGCAAATAATGAAGGAAATCTCGCGGGGAGTGCTGACATGGTCCGCGCCGCTCTAGCCGGCCCTTGTTTGATACTGTTGATCGTGGTCGGCTGCACCAGCAACGAGCGATACTTCGAAGTCGCGCGCGAGCAACGCGCTGCCTTGCACGAGATCACCGACATCCTCAAGACCATCAAGGACGAGAAGTCGATGGCCGACGCCAAGACGGCGCTCGACGAGAAGGCGAAACAATTCGAGGCCATTGCCAGGAAGGCCAAGGCACTGCCGAAACCGCCGCCGGCAGAAGTGAGCAAGCGTTGGCAGGAGGATGAATTCGTGATTCAGGCGGAGATCCGCCAGCTTGCCGTGGTAGTAAAGAAGGTTAAGGAACTGCCAGGCGGCGAGGAGTTTTTGAGCCAGTTCCAATCTCGAGCCCCGGGCCTTTTTTCCAGGGTGCAGCCATGACGCGAATCCACTTGTGTCTTACCCTCTTGGTGCTGGTGTTCGCGGGCTGCGTTGACAGCGTCGATTCGGTGTTTCGCGAATACCGCAATTCGAACAACGAAGCCGTTGACGCGATGATGATGGTCACCTCGGAGTCGCAGGCCGACGGCCTGACCGCACGCATCTTCAAGCCGATGGGTGATCGCTACGACCGCATCGACAAAAAGCTGAGCATCCTGGTTATCAATCGCACCAAGAAGGAGATCATCACGGAAACCTTCGAATCCGAAGGGGTGCACATGTACCTCACCGAACTGGAGATCAACCGGGAACGCTTTGCCCTGGAGATGACCCGGCTGCGCGATCTGCATCAGCAATTGATCGATGCCGAGGTCAAGGAGCTGAAACGCAAAGGCGAGGCCAACCCGCAAGTTGACCCGCAGAAACTAATTCCCAAGCTCGACGACCTCGTCAACAAGGCCGATACGCTCAAGAAGCTCAAGGACCAGCTGGGCACGAATACGGACCTGATGAAGCTCATGAATCAATTCGGCATGTGGAAGATGGATGGTTTTGCTGAACAGGTGATCGCGTTCAAGAAACGCCGTGAGATGTACGAACCAAAGAAGCCCATCGTCCTGGTGAGGCCGTGAGCCGGTGTAGTTCCGCTCTGGTTTAACAAATTCGCGTAAGGTGAAGGAGAAACAACCATGACTCCCGACGTAGAACGCCAGCAGCAGAAGGCGAAAGAGTTCATGACCTTGTTGCCGTTGACACTGGCGCTGGCGGGCTTGCCGCCTTCTGAATCGATTCGCCCGTTCACGGAAGGCCAACTTGAAGCGCGGGCGACGACGCTGCGCGCCGCGTACAAGGCCGCCCGCCAGATCATTGTGGACGTCACCCAGTGACCATTTAGCCCGCCGTTTACAGCGGGTTCGCATGTCACCCGCCGTAAACGGCGGGCTATATGGGCCATTGCCATGAGTGACACCCCGACACCACCCGAGGGCCGGCGATCCCTGGCGCGGGCTCTTCGATTGCCCCGGCTTTCCGGGAAGGCCAGTGCGGCGTGCCTGGTCGGCTTTTTCCTCGTGGCCGCACTGCTGATCCCGTATGGTCAAACAACTCAGCCACGCTCGAAACTAAGCGGCGAACAGGCTTTTTGATTGCTTGGCGCTGGGAATCTCGGACGAAGGTTGGCCTTTCGGCCTTTGACCCTGGCTGTCGAAAATCCGGCGCCGAAAATCCGGCGCTCCGTCGATGGCCATTTCTGATGTGCTAT
>SHZY01000087.1 GCA_009692065.1 Gemmataceae bacterium | reverse complement strand
AAAAACAGTTACCCAACGGGCATCAAGGTCACCGACGACGAACTGGCGTCGGTGAATCTTCGCCCAGCAAAGTTCCACGGCGAGTGGAACTATACCATCAGGCCGTCCGGATGAAGTTGTAACACTAATCGCCGGACAGCCCCTAAGGTGACGGGCGCGAAGGAATCCGCCGACGGAAAGACGGTCACGCTGGAGATTGCCGACATGCAGCCGACCTGGTGCATGGAAATCAGCTATACCCTTTCGGCGGCGAATGGCGCAACCGTGCAAGGCATCGTCCATAACACGATTCATCGTTTGAGTGAGTGAAAACAGGTACTAACGGATTCTTGCAAGGAGAGAAAAGATGAGCGTCAAGACTTCGATTTGGGCTGCGGCGGTCGGCGCGCTTGCGTTCGCCGCTGGCGCCGTGCAAGCCCAACCGACCTTGCCCGAGACGGTTCCCGTCGGTGGGTCGCCCAACAAGGCGGACACCACCGGCTTCGGCGCGGTGGCTTACGCGTACAAAATCGGCAGATACGAAGTGACCAATGCCGAGTTCTGCGCGTTTCTCAACGCCGTCAACAAGACGAACACCCACAAGCTTTACGACGCGAGGATGGCCGGCGAATACGGCGGCATCACGCGCAGCGGCGACTCGGGCAGCTACACCTTCGCCGTCAAAGATGGCTGGGGCAAGAAGCCGATGAATTACGTCACCTGGGAAACCGCCGTCCGCTACACCAACTGGCTCACCAACGGCCAGGGCAAAGGGGACACGGAGACCGGCAGCTACAAGATCAATGACGGCAAGGTGACGGTCCCCGATCATGCCAAACTGGCTGCCGGCAAGGAAACCAGGTGGGTGTTGCCCACCGAGGACGAATGGTACAAGGCCGCCTACTACGATCCCAACAAGAAGGGAGGCGCCGGCTACTGGAATTATCCCGCCAAGAGCGATTCCGCTCCCGACACCAACATCAACACCAATGCCCCCTCCGACGTGGGCTCGCACGCCAAGGCCGTCAGCCCGTATGGCACCTACGACCAGGGGGGCAACATGTGGGAATACAACGAATCTCGCAAGGGCGGCAAAGTTGGCCTGCGCGGCGGCTCTTTCTATATCAACGACAACGAAAGCTACCTGCGTTCGGGCACTCGCTACGATGTCCTCAGCGCCAAATGGCCCAACTACGGCTTCCGCGTCGCGGCCCTGGGCGGGGCGGCGGCGAAGTAGCATCAGGCAAGATCAAGGCCATCAATGAACTTTTTGGATTGCTGCGGATCATGCTGCGGGTGATAATCTGGCATGGTTCAAACGCGGGTATCACAACCGAAAAGCGACCAGTCCGCTGCGTGGCCACACGGCAAAAAAGCGTGCAACGAATCCTCAGGCGCTAACTTGTTATTCCAAAGCATGTTGTGATGATTCGTTGCAGACACACACCCCCGCCGTGCAACGAATCAAGTATAACGAAGTAAACATGCAGCCCGAATGCGCCCCGTTTTGAACCACGGCGATAATGTGGTTGCGTTGGCATGTTCTCCCTTGTCATCGCGTCCTTGAAAGGAGCCAGCTCATGTTGTCTCATCGCGTCCTGGTTGCGTCCTGCCTCGTCGTCATCACTCTGACCGCCCACGCCGCCCAGGCCCAGCCCGCGAAGCCCAAGGACGGCCCGCTGGGGATGAAATTCGTGCCGCTGCCGAAGGCGACGTTCTACATGGGCTGGAATGGTCAAAAGGGTTCTGCCAAGAAGACGGAGATCAAGGAGGGCTTCGAGATCGCCATCCACACGGTGACGCAGGGGTAGTGGCAGGAAGTGATGGGGAACAATCCGAGCTACTTTTCGCGCCCGGGAAACGGGAAGGACAGTGTCAAGGACATCAAGGATGAGGATTTGAAGCACTTCCCGGTAGAAACGGTGTCGTGGGACGAGGCGCAGCAGTTCATCAAGAAGCTGAATGAGAAAGAGAAGGGGAAGGGCTACGAGTACCGGTTGCCGGGTGAGGCGGAATGGGAATATGCGTGTCGGGGTGGGGCCACGTCAGAGGAAGAGTGTTCGTACCATTTCTACTTCGCCAAGCCGACGAACGACCTGTCGTCGAAGGAAGCGAACTTCGACGGCGGTTTTCCATTCGGCAAGGGCGAAAAGGGGCCATACCTGGGTCGAACGACAAAGGTGGGGTCGTATGCGCCGAACAAGCTGGGGTTATACGACATGCATGGCAACGTGTGGCAATGGTGCGAAGACCTCTGGGAAAAAGGGGGCTCGGACCGGGTGAGCCGGGGCGGCTGCTGGAGCGGCCGGAGCGGCCTCGGCACCAGCTGCCGAGCGGCGGACCGCAACTGGTACGCGCCGGCGAACAACGGGGACCTCGACTTCGGCTTCCGACTTGCCCGAGTTTCCGTCCGGTAGCAAGACAAGTAAGCCAAGAGTGAACGCCTGCGTAGGCCGTAGCGCAGCCCAGCGGGCGGAGTCGGAGCGAGCGAGTGCAAAACTATGAAAGCAGCACAATGTATGAGAAATCTATCCACTATTTGCGCGGTGACCGTGCTCGTCCTGGCATTCGCGGCGATGCCGGCGCACGCGAAAACCTATTACGTCAGCCAATCCTCCGGCAACGACGGTTGGAGCGGCGACGCCGGAACCTCGGACGGCAAAACCGGGCCATGGAAAACGCTGGCCAAAGCGTCCATCGAGTACAAACCCGGCGATCGCATCTTTCTGAAATGCGGCGATACTTGGAACGAAGAATTTCGCCCCAAGGGCAACGGCACGCCCGACAATCCCATCGTCATCTCGTCCTATGGCGAAGGCAAGCGGCCGGTCATCGATCGCGAGGACTTCAAGCAAGACCTCATCGGCATCCATCTCGTGGACCAGGAAGGTTTTAAGATCGTCGGCATCGAGTTTAACCGTTGCCAGACGGGCATCTATGCGGAGTATGCTGTCGGGTCGCCCAATCGGAAGTATCTGTGGATCGAGAACTGCTACTTCCATGACTCGCTTCTCTATCAGCCCTACCAGACCTATCCCAAGCGCAAGATCGGCCTCGGCATCTGCCTCTTTTCCCATGAGAGGAAGAACAAGATCGTCGCCTCCGACATCACCGTGAAGAACTGCGAGTTCCGCAGGTTGGCCTCCGGCATCTGGACCAACAGCCCGGACAACTTCAACAAGAGCAAGGGCAACATCTATAACTTCGGCAACTTCGTCGTCGAGGACTGCCTGTTCGAGGAAGGCTATCAATGGCAGCTCGGCATGCGCGGCGTCGATGGCGGGGCCGTGCGCCGCTGCGTGACGCACGACATCGGCCGCAACTTCCGCGCCTTCAACGGCGTCGCCGGCGCTATGTTCGCCCGCTGCAAGCACTGGGTCTTCGAGGACAGCGAGTGGGGCTATGTGAGTATCGGCCTGGGCAGCGGCGATGGGCAGGCGTTCGATTTCGAGTCCAACTGCGACCACATGAAGATGCGGAACTGTCTCTTCCACGATACCGACGGCGCCGCAATGTTGCTCTGCTGTTACGCTTCGGGACCGGAGGCGCACAAGGACCTGCTGTTTGAGAATTGCGTCCTGAACGGCAAGTGCAAACGCCCGATTCGGCCCAACAATCGGTGCGAGATCTTCAACACCACCGATTGGAATGACGTGAAGTGGAAGGATTGCCGTTTCTATGTGTCGAAGGGAAACGCTCTCATGCATGTGGCCGACCCGGAGAAGGATAAGCGATCATCGTTCGTGAATTGCGTGGTGCGGAAGTTGAGCGACGCCTGCACCTCGCCGAATCTGGCGGCGAAGGCAAAGGTCGCCAGTTCGACGAAGGAAAACGAGCAATGGGTGCAAATCGATTTCGGCGCCCCGACCGCCGTCAACGAGTTCAAGCTCAAGGAAGACCCGTCATCGTCGATCAGCCGCTACCGCATCGAATGCTGGGACGACAAGGCAAGCCGATGGGTCGGCTGCTTCAATGGCATGGACATCGGCAAGGAGTTCGTGGCTCCGATCGTTGGCCGTACCACGACGAAAGCAAGGATGGTTGTAATGCGGACGGCAAAAGGCGCCCCGGCAATTACGTCCTTCGAAGCGTACAATGACGTGACCGAAGGACGGAACCTCAACGCCTCGGGGAAATAACGAATGCCCTACATCAAGTTCCCATTTCGCCTGGCGTGGCTCGCCGGATTCGCCTCGCTTTTGTTTTTCCTGGGTAACGCACAAGCCGGAGAAAAGGCGGAGCCGAAGCTGCAGGCTCGTTTCGAAGGCACGATCCTGCCGTTTCTGAAATCCCATTGCGTTACTTGTCACGGGCCGAAAAAGCAGCGCGGCGACGTGGCGTTGCACGAGATGCGGGCCGATCCGAAGGACGTCAAAGTCGTCGCGCACTGGGAGCGCGTGCTTGAGCAGTTGGAGATCGGCATGATGCCTCCCGAAGGCAAACCCCAGCCAACCCCCCGTCAGCGAGTTGAGGCGATCCAATGGATCACGGACTATCTGATTCAAGCCGGCAAGGGTTTCGAGATCAGGTCGAAAACGCTCCTGCCGGAGTTTGGCAACCGCGTCAATCACGAGTTGCTCTTCGACGGATCGATCAAGGATCTGCCCGAGTCGCCGGCTCGTCTGTGGCGTATTAGCCCTTACATCTTTGCCGGCCGAGGCTACCAGTCCGGCCCCGGACCAAAAGCTCAGCCGCTTGCTTTCTCCACGAAGACCGATGGTGTTCGTGATTATTCGTCGCAGGAAATCGTCGGCGAGGCCGGCTTCCTGACTCTGATGATGACGTTCGACGACATCATCACCAAACAGATGCATGATGACAAGAATGCTCCTGGCAATCCCACGTTCAAGGCCATTGCCGAGGCCAAGGGCGAGCCAGCGAAAGAAGCGATGGAGAAAGCGATACGCGAGGAATTCTTCCGTGTCCGCTGTCGGTCGATCGATGACGAAGAACTGACACGGTATCGGAACTTCATGGCCAAAAACATCAAGCAGGCTGGCAACGAGAGCGGCCTGAAGATCACGATCATGGCGATTTACCTGGCGCCGGAAGCGATCTACCGCATGGAATTCGGCATGGGGGAACCGGACGAACATGGCCGGCGGATGTTGTCGCCGCGAGAGATTGCGTTTGCCGTCTCGTATGCCCTGACCGATTTGCCTCCCCACAAAGTGCCGATCATTCAGGAGGCACTGGAGAAGAAACAGCTTTCGACCAGGGCCGATGTGGAGCGCGTGGTCAGGTGGTTGCTTGCCGAAGGTGCCCCGCCAAATCAACTGGGGCTGCCTGGTTTCCACGATTCGCTGCGGGCTCAGGGAAAGCGGGGTTACGCCTACCTGCCGCGGGTGCAACGTTTTTTTGAGGAGTTCTTTGAGTATCCGCGGGTCGCCAGCGTCTTCAAGGACGCGAAGCGTGGTTCCTTTGGCCCGCGGGCGACGCCGGGCGTCACGCAAGGGACCATCGCATCGATCGTCAACGAAGACAAGAACGTGTTCGCCGAGCTACTCGCATCGCCGCGATTCAACGATAGCCGCGCTCGGCTTCTTACTCTGCTAGAAGCGAACCATGCCGAAAGATTGAAGAAGGCGTCGGAGAATCGCAAGGCTGATGTCATCAAAGAATACGAGAAGAAACGGCGTGAGATCGAGACGCGCGCCAAGAACGAAACATTTCGGGCGGGCGTTCTCACCGACCCGAGCTGGTTGATGGTCCATGCGAAATGTGTCGCCAACGATCCGGTGCGGCGGGGCAAATGGATCCGCGAACGCCTTCTCGCAGGCAGCGTGCCGGAGCTGCCGATCGGCGTCGATGCGAAAGTTCCCGAAGATCACGACAAGACCCTTCGTCAACGGTTCGAGATTGTCAGACAGGATGCGTGCTGGAAGTGCCACAAGCTGATGAATCCACTGGGCAACGCCTTCGAGGGCTTCGATGATTTTGGCCGCTACCGCACTGGGCATTACTACGATCCGAAACGAAAAGACTTCATCGAACAGCACGTATGGGATAAGATTTCCAAGGTGAAGAACAACGGGATGATCGCTCATCCCGTCAATGCCACGGGCTACCTGTCGGGAACCTGCGACCCGGCACTCGACGGCGAAGTGAAGGACGCCGTCGATCTCGTGCAACGATTGGCGAAGTCAGCGCGGGTGCACCAGTCAATCATCCGTCATGCGTTCCGGTACTGGATGGGACGCAATGAAACGTTGAGCGACTCGAGAACGTTGATCGCCGCCGAGCAGGCCTACGCGAAAAGCGGCGGCAGCTTTAGCGAAGTGATTATTTCGCTCGTGACCTCGGACTCGTTTCTGTATCGAAAATAATTAGCTCACGCAAAGGCGCAAAGACGCAAAGAATAAAAAGTGAGAAGTAAGAGTCGCTGAATGACGGCTGTTTTCCTTTGCGCCTTTGCGTGAGCTTGGTTTTTACCGCACGGAGTCGATGGATATGTCCAAATCACGCAGATCCTTCCTCAAAGGCATTGCCCTCGCCACCGGCGGTCTGGGGTTAGCGCCCTTGCTGAACCAACTCGACATTCACGCTTCCGGCGACCAGGCGGCGCTGCCTAAGCGTTTTGTCTTTGTCATCAAGTCGAGCGGGCTGGCGCCCACGGCCGTGCGCCCCAATGGCGTCAACATGGGCGATGGTAGCCGGACAATCGACCTGAATCTCAGGGACCATCGACTGCCGGAAAATCTCCAGGCGCTGGATCCATTCAAGGATCAGATGATGATTCTCGAAGGGCTTTCCGGGGCCAACTTCGCCGGCAACCATTCGTCCTATTACGGCGCCATGAGTTGCTACAACGCCCCCGATAAGCCTACCGCGCCGACCATCGATTGCATGCTGGGCAGCCGACTCACGGCTCCGTTCAACAATTACGGTTTCGCCCCCAACGGCCACGTCATCGGCAGCAACTTCGGACCCACAGTGCAAGACACCGCGGTGTATCCGCGCCTGTCCGCCTACGGGGAGAACCGGCCGATGGCTTATCAGGCCAGCGCCGAAAAAGCGTATCGCCAACTCTTTGGCAGCGCCCTGGGTCTTCGCGCCGGCGGCGAGAGAGAATTCGACTTACAGACGAATCTCCTCGATTTCCTCGCGGAGGATACGCGTCGCCTCTCCAAACAGGTCAATCAAGAAGAGCGTGAGAAGCTGGACAGCTATCTCAACGCATTCGACACGGTGCGTACCCGCAACGATCAGCTCCGCGCGATGCGCCCCGCGATTCGGCGGCATGCACCCAGGCTCACCGACCAGTACACGTCGACCGGGTTCGCCGATCGCATCCGCACGTTCTTTGAAATGGCCTCCTCCGCCCTCGTCATCGGGTTGACGAATGTGATCTCGATCCGCATGGATTGGCTGAGCGTGAAGTACGAAAGCCTCGGCTTCCGCACGACCAGCGTCCACGACATCGGCCACGGCATGACCACCGACAACGGCGTCCCCGCCGCACGAGCCACCGACATGATCATCCGCTTCCAGGTGGAACAAATCGCTCGACTCGCCGCCAGCCTGCGAGCCGTGCGGGAAGGCAATGGCACGATGCTCGACAACACGATGATCCTCTACTTCTCCGACACCGGCGAAGCCCACCATTCCAACCGACACGAATGGCCATTCGTCGTGGTCGGCGGCCGCAATCTCCGCCTTCGCACCGCTGGCCGATACCTGCGCTACGCGAATTACGGCAGGAACGGCCATCGCACCATCGGCAACTGGTACAACAGCATCCTGCAAGCGACCGGCTTCCGTCCGCAGGATCACTTCGGTCAAACCGACCCCAACCTGCGCGACCTGAACCTGCGCGGGCCGCTGACGGAATTGATGGTGTAGGGGCCGATCGTCGGGACCAGGTCGTGGCCGTAATCGGCGTGAAGGCGGCTTCCCATACGGCCGGAAAGCCGTCGTCACGTCTGGTTTTGGACTCGGTTGGACTACAGTGCCGGTAATCCGCGAATCTCAATCCCCTTTATCGCGGGTCCGGTGGGATTGGCGTTCGCAAACAAAGCGCGACGCAACTCTATCCAATCGGGTTGGCGGTTCCGTGTGATCGGCATCCGTGGTCATTTCCATGCCGCGATACGAATGTTGCGGAACTCGACCTCGGTGCCGGCATCGTGGGCTTGCAACTGAAGCGTGCCGGCGGCGGTGCGTTTGCCGAGGCGTGGGTTCTCGTGCTCTTTGCGGTCGTCCTGCCAATCGACGGTTTGCTGGCCGTTGACCCAGGTTACAAGGCGGTCGCCCGCTGCGAGAATGGTGTAGTGAAACCACTCGCCGTCGCGGCTGACGAGGCGGCGGACGTTTTGCCGATCGTCGATGGCCCCGGTTGCCCAGGTCCATGGCCTGGCCACATCGCCGTCGTGGCAGCGGTTGTAGACCTGCGCCTCGTAGCCATTCATAAACGAACCGGGGATCGCGCGAAAAAAGACGCCGCTGTTGGCGCGGCGCACTTTGGTGCGCACTTCCATTTGCAGGATGAAGTTGGCGAATTGCTCCTTCTGGTATTCGAGACAACCGGGGCCGCCGATCGCGCTGAGAATCCCATCCTTCACGGTCCAGATGGGGTGGCGTTCCTTGGTGAGCTTCGGATGGTTGATCGGTTTCCAGTCGGCGCCGATCATGCGTGGGCTAATATCCGCCAGACTTCTTGGCTTGAAGTGGATCGAACGCAATTGCAGCCCATCTTTCAATCGAATCGGCATCCGCAACTCCGGCGTGCTGTTCGTGTCAAATCCTGTCGGGCCGATTTTCTTGATTCTGGCACTTGCGACCCACCCGAGAGTGCCGGGTTTTGCCACGTCGAACCGGATCGCACCACTTCCTGGCATGAAGTTCGATTGCCCCTCCAGAAGGATGCCGTCCTTGACTTGAGCGCCGGACCAGCCGAACGTCGTCTTTCCGTCGAACAAAGCAAAGAACCCTTCACGAAGGTCCGCCTCGGATAGCCCGTGTCCACGTTCCGCCGGCCCGTACTCGTTCACCTTCACGCGCGGGGAGGGAACGGCGATCATATCCATCGTCACGGTGCGATGCGCGCGTCCAGTGCCTGAGACCATGGCCAGCGAGGCCGACGGCGGCCGTTTGGGATCGTAGTATCTGGGCCGAACTTCCCCCATTGTTTTCGTCGCCTGGGGGCTGGTCACATAGTAGGTCGCCTTCGCAAGGTGGGAAAAGTTGCTGCCAGCTTTTTCCAGGACCTTGCCCATCTGCTCGAAAATATCGGGAATCTCGGCCGCGGGGTTGTTTTCCGCCTTGCCGTGGAAACTCGAAAGATAAATCAGCTTACCGTCATTCACACGAGCAACCCGACTATAGACCGGCGAGGCTTTCATCCCGGGCGGCGTGAGGAACTCGATGGGCTCGCCGGCGCGTTCGCGTCCGCCCCAGGCGATCAATTCGATTTCGATCGACAAAGACGATTGCCATTCGATGAGTACCAGGGGCGGAACCGTCGCCCTCGCGGCGCCGAAGAAGTTGGCCATCTCTTCCTGTACGATCTTGTGTTGTGCCATGGGTTGCAGGAAAACCTTGAGCTGAACGACCGAGGTTTCTTTCAAGCCAAGGTACTTCAACGTTTCGCGCAGCTCTGCCAACGTCTTGCGTGTCGCTTCGGCAAGATCCTTGCCTCCGACAGCCTGGCCGGAAACGTAGACGCGTGTCCCTGGAGGCAGGATCGCAAAACCATCGCCATGCTCCACCTGTTTCCAGGCAGGGCAGCGCGTACCCAACGCGACGGCATCGACGGCCCACGATGCGCCTTTCGGCAGCTTGCCGGTAACGAAGCTCACCGCAGGCTTAGCGTTGCCGAAAGTCCAGCGCGCTAACTCATTTCTAAGGGCCTCCTGCTGTTCGTCGCTGCTCAGAACGAAATTCAGCTTGACCATTCGATCGAGCGACGAGCCGGCATCGTTCAAGATCGCCTGGAGGCGTTTGCGAACCGATTGCACCGGTTTTGCTTCCGAGTCTTCCGCGAGAATTTGCTGCGTATGAATGAGCGGCACGGAGTCAGCCACGATCACTGCCGCGGAGGTGCCCGCGTTCGGTTGCGAGTCGATATGCTCCGTGTCGCTTCGATTCCCCGTCTGCGAAAACCCGCCGTCACTCAAAAATTGCACGAGCCGTGGCTCCTGGAAATACTCGGGGATTTCCGCGTGGCCCTTGCCGGGGACGACGATGAGCTTCATCTTTCCGCTCAGCGCTGTGTAGCGCTCCAGCACGACTTGGCTGTTCTTTTCCAGGGGGACAACCACGTCTGCGTTGCCGTGGACGTGGAGGATCGGCACCCCCGCCTTCGCCAGCGGCTCCAGTCGATCAATCGGGTTGTGTTGCGAGAGTTGTTTCTCCAATTCTGCCGGCGTCATCCCGTAGGCGACCGCCGCGTTTTTCAGCCCGGGGTAGCTGCGCAGGTCGCACACCGGGTAGATCCCGACGATGCAGCGGACCTTGTCGGGATTCTCCGCCGCCCAGTTGTACAACATCAGCCCGCCGCGGCTTTGCGCCAGCAGCCTCGCCTTGGATTCAAGCTTGTATTCGCGGACCACATGTTGATGAAACTCGGTATAGGCTCTCCGACCCGCCGGACTGCCGTACGATTCACCCACATCGACGCCACACACGTAGAATCCGCGCTCGAGAAGTTTTCGAAGAACCCACCCGTTGCTCTGGTTCGGATGGCTGCCGATGGTCGGCGCGTACCAGACCCATGGCCGGGCTCCCTCCGCCGCGGATTTCGCGGGTTGAAGAATGAACCCCTTGTGCTTGCCAATGTCGATCGTCGTGCGCTGCGCTCCGTATTGCTCACCAGCAATTACCGTGCGCGTTGCCAGAAATATACAAGTAATCCCCACGATAGACGTTAGTCGACACATCTTGCCATGCGCACACATCAGAAAGACTCCTTGAATGGGGGCTTCAGATTCAAGAAAGATGCGCCTGGCCGCCGACGGCGTGGGCCTCATTCCTTTTCGGGCGCCTTTCCTCCCAGTCGACTAACGGCTCCGCGCATTTCCCCGCGGGCACCGGCATCGGTCTCTTTCTGAATCGCCTTGTACAGCGCCGACAGCGACGCGGGATCGCCGGTGTTGCCCAAGGCGCGGGCGATGTAGCCGCGCTGGTGCGAGTCGGTTGCGCGTTCGAGAACGGTGATAATCTCCGGGGCAGCGGTTTTGGCAGCCGGCCCAATCATCCCCAGGGCATGGGCTGACTTCATCCGCACCAGGTCGTTGTCATGGTGCAGAAACTTCCGCAAGGCCGTGATTTGCTCCGGGATATCCACCTCCATCATCGCGAGCGCCCCGAGAGCGACCACGCGCGTCACCGGGTCGGCGTCCTTGAGGGCAGTATGGCGCAACGGCGGCGCTGCCTGGCGATCCTTCGGGAGCGCCTTGCCGATTCGTCCCAGCGCCCGGGCTGCGGTCTCGCGCGCCTCTTTGCTCGGATCGATTTGCATCTGCCTGATAAGTGTCGGCACAGCCGAGCCCGCAGCGGCCCCGAGGTTGCCGATCGCGGTCGCTGCCGTGGCCCGCACGTCCGCATCGGCGTCCTTGAGGGCCGCCTGAATCTCCTCGCGCAGCGGTTCGGAAAGGTCGGAGTGGACCAGCGCTCGAATGGCGCTGCGCCGAATTTCGGCCTGGGGGCTTTTCAGATCAGTGCGGGTTTTCGCCAGCCGTTCCAGCTTGGCGGGCGGGCCCTTCTGTGCATTGACCTCTTGATGTACTCGCCATGCCGCCTCCTGGAACTTCCTGGCTTCCGCTGCGGTGACCGTGTCTGCTGGCTGTTTCGGGATATGAGTGGTCAGCCCGACCGGGGTGTGCCCTGTCAAAGCCGCGTAGAGAGTGCAGGCATAGATGTACGATCCCTTCTTGCCGGGGTGCGCCTTGTCCGCGTCGTAGAGAGTCAGGCGCGCTTCGGCCGTCGGCGATTCGCCCCAGTACAACAGCCAGGCTTTGCCGGCCGCGGCGACAGGGAGCTGCAGTTTTTTTCCCAGGACGATGTGCATGTCATGTAACTCATGGAACCCATTGGGATACTGCGAACTGACGCTGGCGGTAGAGAAGAGCACGGTCCTGGAGCCGTTCTTCTGAATCAACTCATGGAAAAGCGGGGCGTACTTGGTGAGGCTGTCCGGCTTGGCGTAGTAAATCTCCTGCACGATCACGAAGCCCCATTTTTTCTCCAGGATCTTGGCGCGTGCCGTGCCTTTTCCCGCGCCCGCGTTCCACAGCCGCTCCAGGCTCGCGCCGCCAGCGACAAACCTGTCGGCCCGGATGCGCGGCCGATCCGCGGGGGCGGACTCCGACAAGGCCTCGACCATGCGGGGCAGGTCGTTGTAATAGATCTGGCTGTTGCCAATGAACAGGACGTGGAGGTCCTTGGTCTTTGCCGGCTCCTGAGCCTGCGTGAGGCCAGTGCCCGTCAAGGCAATGATGAAGGCCAACACGCCGGGGAGGTATCCGCGAGCGAAAAAATGCGCCATCATCTGCAAGTCCTTTCGAATTCGGATTCCGTTTTCAGCCCGTCAGATCGCCAAGGAGAACCTTATTTCGTCGTGGGCACGAGCTTCGTTTCCGCAAGCCACGACAGCGATCGCTCCTGCCACGCGTCCCACATTGGGCCCTTGTAGCCGTTGAGGCCATGCCCGCCGGACGGAAGTTCGAGATAATGTGTCGCGACCTTACTGGCGCGGAGAGCGTCGTAGAACATTCGGCTATTTTCGGGCGGCACGGGGCGGTCGTCCTTGGCGTGAGCGAGGAAGGTCGGGGGCGTTTTCGCGGTGACCTGCTTCTCGTTGGAGAAAAGCTCCACGAGCTTGGCATCGGGGTTCTTGCCGAGGAGATTATTGCGCGAGCCTTGATGGCCCTTGTCACCCATCGTGATAACCGGATAGACCAGAATCATGAAATCGGGTCGGCAGCTTACGCGCTGAATCGGATCCGTTGCGTTCGCATCCCCCATGTCGAAATGAGTTCCCGCCGTCGAAGCCAGGTGGCCGCCGGCGGAAAATCCCATGATCCCGATACGCTCGGCATCGAGGTTCCAGTCCTTCGCATTGGCCCGTACCGTCCGAAGGGCCCGTTGTGCATCGAGCAGCGGCACAAACGATCGACCTCCCGGCATGCGATATTCCAGTACGACCCCGGTAATGCCGTGACGATTCAGCCACGCCGCGATGCCGTGCCCCTCGGCGCCGGTGACCAGGCCGCCGTAACCACCGCCCGGGCTGATCACGATCGCGGTCCCATTGGGCTTCTTGGGATGATGGACGGTGATCCAGACTTCCATCTTCTGAAAGTTCCCATCGCCGATCGGGGCTCGCTGGTTCCAGAGCGCGATCCGCTCCGGCTTGCCCGCCTTATCGCCCTGGGCCTGTGCCAAATCAACGCCGGTGACAAACACGCCGAGAAAAACCGTGAAGAGTAGGGGACGCATGTCATCTCCTTGTAGTTGGCTGGAACGACGGTGCCGGCGAGCTGAGTCTACCGTCGTTCTCCTGCCACGTCAAAACAATGGCCTCAAGAACCAAATCAGCGACGTGAAACACCCGGCTCCGTCTTCTTGAACCGGGCCTCTTTGCCCTTCGTGTTCACCTCGCGCATGATCGCGGCGTAAAGCGTGTTCGCAGACGTCTTGCCGCCAGGGCTGGTCCAGAGGCCCTTCTCGGTCATCGTCGCGATCAGTTCGGTGCAGGTTCATCGACTTGCCCGAGTCGGTGAGCACCTTGGCGGCGGCGGCGAGGGCGCTGAGCTTCTTCGGCTTGGCCGCCTTGGCCTTGTTCGAGGTTTCTAGCTACGCATCGCGACGTGCGACGCAACCACGCAGGACAGTTCCCTTCAGCTTCATGACAACGCTGCGAAGTTCATCGCGTTCTTGCTCCGTCAGCCGCACCACGTACAACTTCTGCATGGCACACCTCCTTGTGCCATGCAGCGTGGCCGATTCGCCCGAATTTGCCGACCCGACATTCTAGCTGTGACAAAGTACTAGACTCCAATGGGGCTCATGGTTTGCCCGAACTTATGAGCTGAGTGTCAGGCAAAAGGGGAGCTACCGCAGAGACGACGACGTTCCTTTGGTCAGTCCAATTCTCAGGAAAGAAGTGCCGAACAAACCGAACACTTGTTTCAGAATCACACCCATGAGGTCGGGGGTTCGAGGCCCTCAGCGACCACTCACTCGGCCCGTTGACAGCAAGTGTCAACGGGTCGCTTCGTTTGACCACGGACATGCGCGGCACTGCCCACCACGGTCACCATCGGCCCGACTTGCTATTCCTTAGTTCCAACGCAGTACAGCGCCTCCTGGCGCTGGCCCTTCTGATTGACGGCAACACGCAGATAGATTCGGCCGCCGCAAATCGTCGGCGTGGCCAGCACTTCGCCGACGAGTTGGTTTTCCGCGATCAATTCGAATGCTGCGGGACTTGCCTTGAAGATGAACGTGCGGCCTACCTCGTTGGTTGCGAAGATATGGTCGCCGACCAGCACGGGCGACGCGCTGAACGGACCGTCGACGCGTCCCTTCCAGACCTCTTTGCCCGTATCGAATTTCCAGCAGAGCGTGACGCCTTCATCCTGCACGGCATAGAGGTAGCCACGGTTCTCCAGCATCGATGGGACGTAAACCTTGGTCTTGATCTCCCAGGCTGTCTTGCCGGACCCGTCGGCGTGTACAGCGGCGACGTGGTTCTTCGGGTAACCGCCGCTGGTGATGATGAGCTTGCCGTCGGTGACGGTGGAGGTCACGCATTCCTCGGTCGAGCCCTCGGTTTCCCAGAGTTTCCTGCCGGTGAGCGGGTCGAGGCTGGTAACGAGCTTGCAGCCAATGAAGAAGAGCTGCTCGCGGCCGGCGACTTTCAGAATCGTCGGCGACGCGTAGTTGGGCAGCTTGGGCCGTTCCACGGTCCAGACGACTTTGCCGGTGCTTCGCTCCAGCGCCGCCAGCATGCCGGTCCCCTTGTTGTCGGCGGAAACGAGCACCAGCGATTGATAGACGGCCGGCGAGGATGCAAAGCCCTGGTGCAGGACATAGTCGGCAACCTTCGTTTGCCAAAGTTGCTTGCCAGCGCGGCTCAAGGCGGTGGTGTAGATCGCTTTCTTGTGCAGGAAATTGATGAAGACGCGTTGGCCATCGCAGGCGACCGTTGCGGAGGCGAGGGAGCTTTTCCCGTTGCCCCCTTTTTCAAAACCGCCGCGGTGGACCTCGGTCTGCCAATCGAGCTTCCCGGTCTTTCGGTCATAGCAAAGCACCGATTGCGTCTCTTCCTTCGGATCGGCCGTCGCCAAAAAGATCTGGTCCCCCACCACGATCGGCGACCCATGCCCGCGGCCCGGCACTGGCGCTTTCCACAGCACGTTCTCCGTATCGCTCCACTTGAGCGGCGGCTTTTGCTTGGCGTCGGCAATGCCGTTGCGATCCGGACCACGCCACCACGGCCAATCGTTGGGGCCAACGACGATTGGCTGCGCGTCCGTGTTTTTCGGCTGCGCGGCAACATGATGATTGATTCCGGGACTGATCAACCAAACGATGACGAAGGCAAAGAGGGTGTGCTTCATGGGAAGGAAAACTCTTGGCGGGAATGCGAGCCGTGGCGGGATCGAAGAATAGACATCTTATTAAAATCGGGCGTGAATGAAATCGCGAGAGGATGCGACGTATGCGATCCGTACTGGCCTCACGATAGAGTTGGCGGCGAAAAGTGCTGAGCCGGTCGTTGAACAGTTTGATCACAGGGAAGTGGTCGCAGAGATGCACGGTCGCGGGGATGTTGTCACGCACGGCGTGGATGTAAGCGGCAGATATGTCGGCGCCCACGGCCTGAATCTTGGCCCGCACCCGAGGCACACGTTTCCAGAAGATTTCCAGGGCTTCACCGCCTTTGCCGTCGCCCACGAACACGACGGTGCCGGAGAACAAGTTGAGCACAATTGTCAGGAATTGATGCCCTGTGCCGATGTGGATTTCATCGATGGCGATCTGCTTGAGCTTGTTCAGTTTCGGATTTGCGCAACAGCGGCGGAGGTACTTGGACTGAATCGCCTTGATGGTGCCCCAGCGGATTTTGCGATGCTCGGCAACATTCTGGATGGCCATACGTCGCGACAACTCCAGGGCGTCGTGGGACGTCAAGAACGATGCTGGTCGGTTTGCCACCAATGGGGAGCGTGTGAAACATGCGTTCTTTCTTTCCGCGAATCCAAACATTTTCGGAGCCGCACTGCGAGCAGCGCAGGCGCTCCCGAGGTTGATCGCCGCAAAGGAAGATGCATCCTCCATGGCAATGTTGGCTGCGATAGTTGTAGCCAGCGATGCCGTAGGCGCGATACAGTCAGGATCCTACTTGAGAGGATTATTCCATGGCAGAAATATTTTCGACCAGCGAGTTTGTGGAGGTCGAGGTGAGGAGGTTCCCCGTTCTGCCAGGAACGAAATCGACGCGTTATGCTGCGAGGTCCGACGACAACGCGCAGGAGGATCCATCGTCGCCAACACCCCATCTCCCGAACCCAGGGCGCCGGAGAAATCCACGGATTCGGATTAATGATTCACGAGACGAAATCGCACTCCAATCACTTCGGATCTTCGGCGGGTTTCGCTAGTCGTTCGCTCCTTCGTTGGGGGCCTGACGAGCAACCCAGCCACGACAGATTTTGTTGCAAAATCCTTTGTTTCTCTGAAAGAACTCCCAAACTTCCGACATTTATTTCGGGGGAATGTGTTTACCCTTTGGAGCATTCCCTGGATTCGCGTGAGAGGTTGACCGATGAGCGGCTCATTCCGTCTGCTTTTGATCGTGGTTGTGGCTTGTGTATTCGCGCCGTCCGCTGCCGAGGCTCAGGCCGGCAGGCGTCGGCCGGCTCCGCCGGGCAAGCCGTGGACCGGCTCCAGCCAACCGGCACAGAACCGGGATTCATGTTGCCAATCGCGGCCCGGCACCATGACAGGCCGGAATGGGAACCCGAACCCCGGCTTCAAGCCATCTGCGCCAATGGGACCCGGCTTCAATCCCTTTATTCCGCGAGGTCCAGGCTTCAATCCGTTTGTGCCCGGCGGGCCTGCATTCAACCCCTTTGTGCCTGCGGGCGCCGGCTTCAATCCGTTTGCGCGGGGCGGACCTGGCTTCAATCCCTTCATTCCTGGGGGCCCCGGCTTCAATCCGTTTGCGCCCGGAGTCCAGCCGCAAGCGCCAAACCGACCGAACAATGACCTGCCCGGGGGACAATTCGCGAATCCGCAAGATTTCGTCGGCAAAGCGCCGCAAGGGGCTGGGAATCAACCCCTGAAGAATGGAATCCAGGACAAAAAACCCGGCTTTGGCGACTTCGACCGGCTGGCTCGGGAACTCAAGGATAAGGAAGTTGCCTTCGTGCCGGTGAAGACCGTCGAGAATCCGACGCCGCACGACAAGTTCGACGCGCCGGTGCAGGACCTTCCGCCCAGCGAGACAAAGGCGATTCCAGAAGTGGTCACCGGATTGGAAGAACGGCCAAGACAACCCGTGCAAGACCCCAACCCCGTGGAGACGAAGAACGAAATGCCTCGCCAAGCTCCAGCGGATCTCGCCGCCCAGCCGTCAGCCCCTGCGGGGTCCACCAATCCTGTGCTTGTGTTTATCGTGGCGGCGTGCATCATCGCCGCGCTAGGCGCGGCCGTTGGCCTGGCGATTCATCTGGAACGCCATGACGAGCAGGTGATTGCGGGCCGCAATCAGATCGTTTCCGGGCTGGGCGTCAGCCTCACTCCGTCACAATCACCTTCGGCCGGCGCAGGATGAACTCCGGCTGCTGGCTGGCGTAGCCCTTCTCCTTGGTCTCGGCGATCATCAACGCGGGCAGCCCATCCACGCGCGTGCTGCCGACGCGTTCATGCAACGCGGGGTTGTACGGCGTACCGACCGGGGCCTCGTAGAGATTGATGCCGAGCTTGCGGATATCGTCCCAGAGCTTGCGGTTTTGCACGTCCAGCGACTTGAGCCAACTCTCAAGCGCCTCGCCTTCGGCACCGGTCGGCAGGTGCCTCGGTTTCGAATCGAGGATGTGGTTCATCTCGATGCCCAGATCAAGAATCACGTTGAGGAGCGTCAGGCTGAATTTCTTCTCGCCCAGGATTTCTTGCCGCAGACTCTGAAACGCTTTTTGCGTATCGCCGGCAAAGGTGTTGAAGCTCGATTGCAGAGAGTCGCGGGCGCGATTCTGCGTCTGCTCGAACAGCTTGTGTTGCCGTTCGTTCTTCTCGCGCAGGGCGATGAACGCCTCGAAGAGTCGATACACCGAGGACATGCCCATGGTCGGCAGTTCCGGATCGGCGGGGGCGCTGAGGGATATCTTGAAGTCGTCGTTCATCGAGAATTTCCTTGTATTGCTACGCCGCAAACGAAACACCAATCCAATCAATGAAACCCACATTTCGCTGGAAAATCAAGCATCAAGTTCCACTTGCCAGGGATCGATCGGCTCTTGCACAAAACTCTCCAGCATAACCCGCACAGCCGGCACCTCGCGCGGGATCTCCGGCAACTTCACGAGCTGGCGGATTTCGTCCACGCTCGGCACTGGCACCTGGGGCGTGTAGTCGGCGAGCCATTTTTCCGTGTCGATCGGCTTGCAGCGAATCTCTACCTGCCCTTTGCCCTGGTAGTGTTCCTTGAGTTTCTTGAGCGTGCCGTCGGTGGTGTCAACGTTCAGGCCGACAGCGTCGCAGCGGATGCGCGATTCCCTGCTGGTGAGCATCTCGCGGGCCCAGTTGATGTCTTCGAGCGGCGTCTTGATCTGCCCGCGCCTCGCCTGCTTGATCTTCTCCGCCCACGCCGCCTCGATCGCTTCGCGCGAGGCGTCCTTCTCGACGCCGAGGAGCAAGAACGGGCCGATCTGCGTTCTCGGCAACGGGGCGAGCTGAAGTACGATCGGTTCGGATGACATCGCAAAACCTCGGTCCGTAGTCCGTGGCCCGTAGTCCGTTGCGACCACGGACTACGGGCCACGGACTACGGACTATTCCCCTAATGAATGACACTGATCGATCTTGCGGTCGCAATGGCTGATCAAGCGGTGCAGCTCGCGGCGGACCTCGTCGCTGGTCACGTGGGCCAGGCACTTCTGCGCCACCCGGCGCAGGAACAGGTACTTGTCCTCCATGTCGCGCATGATGTCGCGCACCGTTGGCCAATTGATCTGGTAACTGGGCAGCCGCCGCATCTGATCGACGACCTTGTTGACCTGCCCGGCGTACTGGTCGGCAATGCGCTCCAGGATCGGCATCGAGTTGTGCACGATCGTGGCGCCGCGCTCCTCCACCCGGCTATCGTTCGGGAAGCGCTGCGACACGCGGCGCAGATCGCTCAACAGGGCATCGACCTCGTTGAGCTTGCGAACCTCGCGGACTTCCAGCTCGAACAGCTCCCCTTGCGGATCGTTGGGGCGCACCTCGCGCAGGCGGCGCAGGATCTTGCGTGCCTCCTCCGTGCGCTTGAGCTGGGTGTACATGTGAAACAGACGTTCCAGCGTTTCGTAATCGGTTGGCCGAATGCGGTGGGCACGCTGCAAGAACTGGGCGGCGGAGCCCCACTTCTCCTTGCGCGAAAACCAATCCGCCAGCCGGCTGGCGCTTTCGAACGCCAGATGAGGCAGATAATCGGGAGGCAGCGAGCGCGGCACATAGTGTTCCAGGTAATCGAAGTAACGGTTCCAGTGCGTCTCCGCGACGTCCATGCGGTTGAGCCATTCGTTGCAAAGGGCGAGGTTTTGCTCTAGCCAGGCGCCGAGGTAGACGCCTTGCGGGCTGAGGTAGCGTTCCGTCTTGTTGCCCGGGCCGGGACTGGAAAAATCGCGCTGGAAGGCATTCGACGCCGCCCGAAAATGGATCAACCCGCGCTCGAAATCCTGCGCCATGGTGGCCGCCACGCCCAGCATGTTGAGGATGGAGATCAGATAAAACGAATCGACGCGAACCTGGCTCGATTCGAGCCGGCGCTTGAGAGGCGACAGCAACAACTCCGCATCCGACCACTGGCAGCGCTCCACGAGCAGCTTCGCCTGCACCAGCGCGGCCCCGATGTAGGCGTGGAACGCCGCCTGGCTCGTAGACCGCGCGGAGACCAGCTTGACCAGCAGCCGATACACCACCTCAAACTGGCTCAGGCCCACGATCATGTCCAGCAGCCGTTGCTCCTCTTCGTCGGAAATGGAGCCCAGGAGATACACCTGCTCGGCGCTCGCCTCGGCTCCCGTTCGACTCAGCAGACCGCGTAAGAGACTCAAGAAGCGATTCTCAGCCGGCGACGGCGCCAGCGCCAGCAGCTTGTCGAGCATCTCGATGGCGCCGTCAAGCTGCCCCTGGCACAGGCGGGTCAGCATCAAGTTGTACGCGGCCGGATAGGAAGCCGGATCGAGCTGCGCGGCCTTCTCGAATTCACCGGCCGCGGCGGGCCAGTCCTTGTCGTTGAACGCCAGGACGCCGCGCTGCAGAAGAACGTTCGCATCGGGCTCCACAATCCTGGCGAGCATCTGCCGAGCCTCGGCGGGGCGTTGCTGGTGCTTGTACGCCATTGCCAGCAGGTAAAGCGCGTGCGGGTCCTGGCTGCCGGCCTTGACCGCCTGCTCCAGGAAGCGCAGCGCCGTCGGCCAATCCGATTCGGCGACAGGTATTACGGACAGCACATCTGACATTCGACACCCGAGGGAACCAAATCAACGACGGCGTTTCGGTCATAGAGCCCGCCATTCATGGCGGGTACCGTGGTTTACCCGCCATAAATGGCGGGCTATATCATCCCGGCAAACTTTCTTCATTCGCCACCACCAGCGCGGTCTCTTCCCCGTAGACCGCCTTCTGTCCGGCCTTGAACAGTGCGAGCAAGAGGAGCGGGCCCAGGCGGCGATCACGCTGCCCCAGCTTGCCGGCCTGGCGGAGCTGCTCGGCGGCCCGCTCGAAGTCAGCGCGCTGCATGGATTCCAGGGCGCTGATAAACGTTGTCTGCGCCAGCGGCTCCGCCAGATTCCACGCTTGCCGCTTTTGCGCGTCGAGCGCCTGCCAGACGGCGATGGCTTCGTCGTGGCGTTGCGCGCGGAAGAGCGCGCCGGCAAGCTGGGCCTGCGCCAAGCTCAGCGTCGGGCTGGCAGGATTGCAAGTCACCGGCTTGAGCGCGTCGATGGCTGCCGGCAAATTGTTGAGGCCGATGTGGGCCAGACCGGCGAGATACCCAGCTTCCAGCGCCAGTTCCAGCTGCGTGCGCGAACCGTTGCTGCCAACCGCTTGCGTGATGCGCTGGCAAGCGGCCACCACCGGCTCGAATTGGCCCCCCAGCAGATGGCACAAGGCCGCGAAGTATTGATAGCGTGGATCTGGGACCGCGGGGTTTTGCATCTTCTTCGCTTGACCTGCCAGCGCCGCCGCATCTCCTTGCAGCCAGCGCACCGCCGCCAAACACCACAGCGTGTGCGGATGGCCGGCATCGTGGGCCAGGCAATCATGCAAGAATTCGTGGACGGCCGGCAGCGTGGTCACCTCGCTTGCCTCGTCCGGCCGGGGCAGCAGATAACTTTGCAGTGCCAGTCGCGCCCCCAGAAACGCGATGTTGGCCCGGCGTTTCCCCGCCGCCAGCGCCATCGCCTGCTGCAGCTTGCTGAACGAGTCCGCAGCGCGCCCTTGCTGATGCAGCAAGATCGCCTGACGTACCAACGGCAACGGCTCGGACGGCTGCGTCTGGTGCCATTTTTCCAGGAGGTCATTGGCCGGCTCGCGGCGGCCGGCGCGGTAGTGCAAGCCGGCCGCCCGGTCCATCGCGCTCGTGTTGTTGGGCGACAGCTTCACCAGAATCTCGATTTCCTGCAACGCTGCTTCCTGCTGCCCGTCCTCTTCGAGCTGCTGGGCCTTCGCAAGCAGAATCGCTTCGCCGCGAGGCAAGTAGTCGGGGCCCAGGATCGCAGGGAACCGCCCCAGCTCCTTCTCGGCAGCGCGGCGCAGGAACATCAACTCGACGCCGTCGAAGTTCCAGCCTTGCTCCGTGTAGAAGGCGCGGGCGCCGTCCTGGTCGGCAAACATCCGCGTGTAAAGCGCCAGCACATGGCTGCCGCCGACGTTGTGCTCCTCGTCGGCCTTGCAATAAAGCCAGGCGTATTCGGGATGCAAGAGCGCCGGCTCGCTCGCCATCAGATAGTGGAACGCGTGGCCCGACAGCGGATCGTGAGCTTTCGCGCTGACAAGGTGTTCGCAAAGGTAGAGCTGATCGTCGCTGGTGAGTGGGATCGCGTTCTGGCGGGCCTCGGCAAAAATGCGATTGAGCAGCCCGATCCACTCCGCGTCGCCGGGAACGTTGAACTGCGTGACCAGGCGGATTGCCCAGGCGATATTCTGCAGCTTGTCCTCGACGCGCGCCTTGCCCGCAGCCCCGCACAGGGCGAGGTAGCCCGCCGTCAAGCGGTCCTTCACCTCCTCCATCTCGTGGGCGGTGCGCAAGTGGATAAACGCATCGTCAAAGCGCCCGAGCTTCGCCAGCGACAGCCCGAGCCCGCGCAGTACCGGCAACGACGGCGCCCCCTCTTTGAGCACCTTGTCGAACAACTCGGCCGACTCCTGAAAATTGCCGAGCTTGAACTGCCCCTGCGCCAGTGCAAGGTTGCCCTGGTGGAGCAGGTACTTCATGTCCTCGCCGAAGAGCGGACAGGTGAAGGGAAACTCCTCGGCCAGCTTGCGCACATACGACCGGTTCTCGGGGAAGCCGCCGACCCATGCCCGGCCAGGATTGGCGAGGTACTGGCCGAGCCCTTTTGGCCCCAGCGCGAATTGCAAGGCGCGCACGGCCATGTTGGTGTCGCCGCCGGCCGTGACGATGGCCGCGCCGAGCTGCAAGCGGATGAACGGGCAGTTGGCGTCCATGCGGTTGGCTTCGGTGAGGAAGCGCAGCGCATCCTTGGCTTGCCCCGTGCGCAAGAGCAGCGCGCCCAGATAGAGCGGCGGATCGAGGAACGGCGACGGCGGCGCCTCGCCGCGCGGGTTCGCCTCGCCGTTGCCGTCGTCCAGGTTCAACGCCTTCGACTCGCCGGTTCGTGCGACTTGCAAGTGGGTCAGCGCCGGCTCCAGCGCCCCGAGTCGAATCTCGCACATCGCTTGCCAAAACGATGCCTCACGGCACGGCGCCTGCACTTGCAGCGTGCGCACGACCATGTCGATGGTCGCGTCGGTTTCGCCAGTCTTGGAGAAGAGCCGGCGGATCTCCTGCAGCATGGCCGACTGCACCTTCATGTGGACTTCGTGCTCCGGCTCCTCGCGCGTCCTGGCTGCCTGGCCGCCGAACTTCAGAGCGTCCTCGAACTTCTTGTCGTTCAGGGCGGCTTGAAAGGCGAATTGCAAACATTCCGCCTCGAACTGCTCGAATGTCTTGCTCCAGGAGGCCGACGGCGTGCCGATGGCGCGCACGAGCTTGAGCTGATCGAGCGCGCCTTTCCAGTTGCCGGCCTGGAGCAGTTTGCGGGCAGCGCGTATGGACCGGCGGCGGCGCGGGCCCCCGCCCCACACCAGCCAGGCGCCGACCAGGACCAGTACAAAAAACAAGGCGAACGAGCCACAGATCGACGCGATCGTCTTGGGATACTGCTCCACCAGTTCTTTGAGGGGGAAACCTTCCATCAGCCGATTGTCTTCCTCTTCCCGGTTTCGCCGCTTGCGGCTTAGCGCTCGCAAGGCGACACGCGATCGCTAAGCCGCAAGCGGCGAATAGGATGGGTAATCATCGAACTTGGAAAATCACTTGGCGGCGTCCAGCAACCCGCGGCCCTTCATCCAGGCGACGCAGCGATCGGGCCAGCTGGCGAACGGCGTTCCTTTTTGCCCCAGTCCCAGGCCGTGCTGGCCTTTCTCGTAAATGTGCAGTTCGGCGGGCACGCCATGCTTCTTGAGTGCCAGATAGAACAGCACGCTATTTTCGGGACGGACGCCGGAGTCCGCGCTGGTGTGCACCAGGAACGTCGGCGGCGTGTCCTTGGTCACCTGCTTGTCGTTGCACAGCGATTCGACCAGCTTGGCGTCCGGATTCTTGGCGAGCAGATTGTTGCGCGAGCCGACGTGGGCGAACGGGCCTTCCAGCGTGATCACGGGGTAGAGCAGGACGGCGAAATCGGGCCGACCGCTCAACCGATCGATTGGATCGTCAAATCCTGTGTCAAGTTTCTCGACCAGTTCAGGCCGGGTCGCTACCGTCGAGGCGAGGTGCCCGCCTGCGGAGAAACCGAGGATGCCGACTCGCTCCGGATCAGTCTTCCAGTTCGATGCATGTTTGCGGACAAAGCGAATGGCCCGCTGGGCGTCGCCGAGCGGGATCGGGTGGTTGTACTTCGCACCAAGCCGATACTTGAGCACGACCGCGGTGATGCCGTGCGAGTTCAGCCAATCGGCGATCTGGACGCCCTCATGGTCCATGGCATGGCCGCCGTAACCGCCGCCGGGGC
>SHZY01000086.1 GCA_009692065.1 Gemmataceae bacterium | reverse complement strand
ATTTTGCCACCGAGATGCTTTGGAGTCGAACCTGCGGCCGTCGGTCGCACCGAAGTGAAAATGTTCCGACGATCGACCTTTGGACCGTCGCCGTCGCGCTCGACGTGATCGGTGCCGAAATATCGACTTAATCAACGGGCTGTTAGCGCTCGCAATGCGGCACGCGATCGCTAAACGTCTTGCTGAAGTGCGTTATTGACGGCGTACCAGAGCTCGTTCATGCGGAACGGCTTGCGCAGGAGGTCCACGCGGTTTTCGTGCATCAGGGCCGAGGCCTGCTCGGCCTGGACCAGCCCCGTACAGAGCAGAATCGGCAACCCCGGACGCGTCTGGCGCAGCAAGTAGAAGTTGGCACGCCCCTCTTCCTTCGGGATCATCCAGTCGAGCACCACGAGATCGAAATGCTGGTCCTTCAGGATGTGCGCCGCCTCCTGGCCGTTCTTGGCGCAAACGACGGTATGCCCCGCGATCTCCAGGAAACGCCGAATCACGTCCTGCACTGCCTGCTCGTCGTCCACCACCAGGATGCGGCGGCGCGGCGCGGCTTCCGGCTCAAGCACGGTGGCGTTCGATGCGGTCACGTCGGGAACGTATTGCATTAGCCGAGGCAAATAGAGCCCGATGATGGTCCCCTTGCCTGGCTCGCTGGCCAAAGTCAGGACCCCTTGGTGGCCATTCATGATGCCGAATGCAACGGGCAGCCCCAGGCCGGTCCCCTGGCCTACTTCCTTGGTTGTAAAAAACGGATCGAGCGTCTGGGAGAGCACCTCGGCCGGCATGCCCGAGCCGCGATCCTCGATCTCGATCGCCAGGTCGGCGCCAGGCGGGATGTTCTGCGGAAAGGCCGGCATCTCGCCGACGAACACGCGGTGCCGCAGCCGAAAGATGACCGGCGCGGGCTGCGGCTTGGGCATGGCGTCGCGGGCGTTCAGGGCCAAGTTCACGAGCACCTGCTGCACCTGGTTGGCGTCGGCCAGCGCCATCCATTTCTCCTCCTCGGGCGCCGACTCGACATCGAGCGCGACCTCGATGTTCAACGTGCGCTGGACGAAATCGCGCGTGCTCTCGAGCAGCTTCGTCAGGTTGGTCGGGTTGCGCATCAACGACGGCTTGCGCGCGAAGGCCAGCAGCTGCCAGGTGAGATTGGCCGCCCGGTCGGTTAGCTGCACGATGTAATCGAGGAACTCACGCAAGGAAGGCGCCAGGTGCGGCTCGCGTAAGGCCAGGGTTGCGTAGCCATGGATGCCCGCGAGCAAGTTGTTGAACTCATGAGCGACGCCGCCGGCTAGCGTGCCAACGCTCCGCATCTTTTGCGCCTGCACGAGCTGGCGCTCCATCTGCTTGCGCTCGGTGATGTCGCGATAGATGCCGACGAAGTTGGTCATCTGCCCGCGCCCGTCGAAGATCGGCGACACTGTCAGCGAGGTTCTAAGGAGCGTGGCGTCCCGGCGCTGGTTGACGAGTTCGCCCTGCCAGCTGCGGCGATCGTGCAAGGCTTTCCACATGATCGTCCACGTAGGTGCGCGGCTGCTGCTCGCTGCGGAAGACGCTGACCGCATTCTGGCCAACCAGTTCCGCCCGACTGAAACCGAACATGCGCTCAAGGGCCCCGGTAACGTGAAGGATGACCCCCTGCAGGTCGGTGATGATGATGCCGTCGCTGGCCGACTCGAAGGCGGCGATGAGCAGATTGTTCGTCTGCTGCAAGCGGTGGCGCGTGGCGGCCTCGGCAACGCGCTTGGGGAGTTCGGTGAGGTAGGCGCTCGACTCATCGCGCACCACGTAATCGAGCGCTCCTTCACGCAGCACCTGGGCCGCCAGCTGCTGATCGCCGTACGCGGTGATCATGAGGATCGGCGTGCGGTTGCCTTCCTGCCTCAGCCGCTGCAGCAGTTCGGACCCCTTCAGATCGGGCAGGAAATAATCGAGGACGACGAGATCGAACGACGACTGGTTCAAGACGATCATCGCGTCGGTCCCGTTGTGGCAGATGGTAACCTGGTGCCCCGCGTGCTCCAGACAGACGCGCGTGACGAACGCAATGTCGTCGTTGTCCTCGACCAGAAATAGCCGCAGTGATTCAGGCATGGCTTCACTGGTTCGGAATCAGCATGGAAAAACGCACCTCGTCACCGCTGGACGGTGCCAGTCCGAGGGCCGCATTCACCGCCAACATCTGATTGGGAAGATCGTGACTGACCACCTGGTGCATGCCGCGGAGTAGGCGTTCGGAACGCATAAGGCCTCGGTCAACCAACCCCTGGGGCAAACGAACTACCGCCTCTTGTTTTACGCTCTCGCAATCGGCCGCCGCATTTATATTGTTTGCCGCTTGCGGCGTAGTGTTCGCGTGTCAGCTTGCGAATGCTACGCCGCAAGCGGCGAAATCGGGAAATTGTTTATCGCGCGCTGCTTGACGGCGCGCAATTCTCTGCGACGTTCGCCCGCGGTAACTGTAAAATGCCCGGAGCGAAACTAACGTCATGCAATCCATCACCAGGAAGGGATGAACGGCGTGTCGAACGAAATCGCACATCTGCCCGTATGGGTTCGGCGTTGGGACGGCAGCCAGGTCCCGTTCGAGGCGGACTTCATCGGCCAATCGCTTTACGCCGCCGCGGCCTCACTGGGAGCGGCCAGTCCGTTCCTCAGCCGCGAACTGACCGAGGTGGTCTGCCACTTCCTCGCCCGGGAGCACTGGGACGCCGTTCCCACCACGGCCGAGATCGCGGAACAGGTCGAAAAGATCGTTCGTGAAGTCGGTCAACCGGAGCTGGCGCGCCGCTATGCCGACAGCCAGCGCCGTTCGAGTGACCCGCCGGCGCGGAGCATCACGATCGACTGCGGAGCGATGCCCGATCAATTCGTGAATCACAGTCTGAAAGCGTATGCCCTTGAGGCGATTCACACGCCCGACGTGGCCGCCGCCGTCGCCGACGGGTTGCTTTGGTTGGGCGGGCTGGAATCGCCCGGCACGCTTTCGAGCCTGGTGCTGGAGACCCCGCGCCTGGCGGAGTTGCCGTGGTGGCTGGCGCTCGACGACTGGCGTGCGGCCGGTGGGGCGTGGTGGATCGTGGACAGCCCCGAATGGCTCTGCACCGCCCATATGCACCCGGCCCTGACCGCTCACCTCTGTGAACGGTTGCTCGCCCTGCCGACGTTTGCCCAGCGCAATGTCGAGCTTCACCTCAACGTTGCCAATCCACCCGCCTGGTCGCCCGCGCATGCCGCCCGCCCGTTGTTCACTCTCGACGACGAAGACGTCGTCCAGCAGGAGCGCACAAGCTTCCGCGACAGCCTGCTGGAACGCTGGAAAGCACTCGAGGCCCCGAGGATTCCGGCGCTCGCCTGGCATCTGGGCGAGCAGTCTTTTCAAGAGGAGCCGCAGCGGCGTCAGCTGCACGGTTTGCTGCGGCAAGCGTTGCAAGGCAGGGCGATCCGCTTCATCTTCGACCGCCCGCGCGCTGTGCCGATGCTGGCCGAGGGGGTCGATCGAAAATGCCCCGGCGTGCTGCTGGAAATCGGACTCGACCTCGCCATGCTCGCCCGGCGCCTGGAGATCGGCACCGACGGCGTCACCTTCCTCAAGCGGCTGCCGAGCTTGGCCCGCATGGCCGTCAGCGCTGCGCAGCAGAAGTATCGCTTCCTGTGTGCCTTGCCGGACGACGCACCGCTCAAGCGCAGCTTCCTCGTTGACCGCGCGTCGGCCGTGGTGGTGCCGATCGGACTGCACGAGGTAGTCCGGGCGATCACCGGCGCGAGTTTGACGCGCAGCCCGCTGGCGCTTGAATTCGCGCTGCAGATTCTGCGAACCTTGACCGACACGTTGCAGACGGCGGGCCGAGCGATCAACCTCGATCTGCGGCTCGACAGTTCCGCGAGCATGGCCAGCGATGCCCTTTCCGGCGCCGACGTGACGAATCCGCCTCGCAAGCAGCTCGACATCGCCGGCAAGCTGCACGCCTGCGCCGGCGCCGGCACGACCACGCTGCTGATTGCCGAGGATGCGCAACAAGACCTCGACGCGCTTACCGAATGCCTGGCGTGGGCCTGGTCCTCCACCGGCGTCGCCCGGCTCCAATTGCAAGCCGCAGGCAGTACGCTGCACCAGGGTGAATTGCCTATCTGAGCCGCTTGCGGCGTAGCATGCAGCGTGTGCTACGCCGCAAGCGGTCAAACCGAGGACCCCTTGAACACCCGCTTCGCCAACGGCTGGAACGCCGCCCAGGCGCGCCTGGCCATGATGCTCGACCCGGTCGTCACCAACCTTAACACGGGCTCGTTTGGTCCATTGCCGAAGGCTGTCTTTGAGCGTGTGACCCACCTGCGCCATCGGCTGGCCGAGGAGCCGATGGATTTCCTGATTCGCGAGATGCCCAACCATCTCTGGCAGGCGCGCACCGCCCTCGCAGATTTCCTGCACGCCGATCCGTGCCGACTGATCTTCACCGCCAACGTGACGACCTCGATCAACCTGATTGCATCGAGCTTGAAGCTATCGGCGCCGGGCGAGATCCTGCTCACCGATCACGAATACGGCGCCATGCACTGGTGCTGGGAACGCGCCGCGCAAGCGCTCGGCCTGACGCTGCGCACTTTTGCCTTGCCGATCCTGGCCCGCGAGCCGCAGGAAATCGTCGATGCCGCCAGCGCGGCGATGTCCGCGCGGACGCGTTTGTTTTTCTTCAGCCATGTGCTGTCCCCCACCGGCCTGGTGTTGCCGGCGAAAGAATTGTGCGCGGCAGCGCGCCGGCGCGGCATTCTCACCGTCGTCGATGGCGCCCATGCGCCGGCGATGGTGCCGCTTGATCTCGACGACCTCGGCGCCGACTTCTACGGCGCCAATTGCCACAAGTGGCTGCTGGCGCCGACGGGCTGCGGGTTCCTCTATCTCGGCAAAGGCAACGAGGATCGCCTGCAACCCTTGCAGGTGAGCTGGGGCTGGCGGCCTGACCGCACCAAGCTCGACGAGCGCGACGACGCCGGCTCGACCCCACGCATCCGCTTCTACGAATTCGAAGGCACCCGCGACATCTGCCCCTGGCTCACGGTGCCGACTGCCATCGATTTCCAGCAAGCCCTCGGCTTCGACATCATTCGCAAGCACAACGAAGGCCTGGCGCAAAAGGTGCGCGACCGGTTTGCCCGCATTCCACAAGTGAGCCTGGCGACGCCGACGCACGCGGACTTGCACGGCTTCTTGACAGCATTTCGCCTGCCGCCGAGTGTCGATGCGCCGAGCTGGCGCAAGGCGTTGTGGGAACGATACCGCATCGAGGCGCCGATTGTCGAGCGGCCGGAGGGCTTGCTGCTTCGCGTCTCGACGCACTTCTACAACACCGCAGAAGAAATCGACCGCCTCGGCGCCGCGGTCGAAACACTCTTGGCCAAGCGCTGACCGTGCCTCTCGCTTGGCGCTCGGGCTCGGACAAACACCGCGAATTGGGCTCGTTCCCAAGCTCCGCTTGGGAACGAGGGGAAACAGGGGGGCAAGGACGTGACCTTCGTGCGCGAGCTGGTGAAGGTCAATCACCATCGCAACTGCTTAAGGGGGCGGCTATCAGAGCACGCCGCCGCCGGACATCGTGGTGCGACTCGACATGACCTACCTGCGGCAAGACTTCTCACTGATGATGCCGGTGTCTGATGCGCCCCCGTGGCCGGAGATGCATCGCTTCGATTTCCTGGTGCGCACTCGCCAACGGTCGGCAATGGAGGCCCGCGCCTATGAGCCCTGCTGCGAAGATGAAGAACCGGGCCGGCTGTCGCCGTACCATCGCGCGGCCCTTTATGCGCTCGCGTGAGTTGACGGGGCGCGACACGGAGCCGACAGCGGCGGCGTGGCGCAAGCTGTTGAAATTGGGGGCACGTCAAATCAATTGAACCACGGGGAGCACGGGGGAATACGGGGAAGGAAAGGAGGGAGAGAGAAACGCAAGGAGGTCCTCCAGTCTTCTCTTCTCTTTCCCCGTTTTCCCCCGTTTCCCCCCGTGGTTCAATCTTCGCTCACACTTCAGGCTCGGATTTGGTTTCTTGCGGCACGCTGAACTCCACCTGCACATGCACCAGGTCGTTCGGCGTCACTTCCAGATGCACGGTGTCGCCGCTGCGATTCGCTTCCACCATGAACTGCCCCTGGGCGTTGAGCACCGTGGCCCGCTGCGGGTCGCGCACGCAGCGGAATTCGGCCAGGCCGCTGTAGTTGGCGCATTCGAGGAAGCGGGCGGTGATGGCGTCTTCCACCTCCGCGGCATCACCCGGGGCCTTACGGCCCTCGGCTCGCCCGGGGGTCATGCGCGTCAACAGCAAGTTCGAGGCGTCGATGTGGAACAGCCAGCCGCTGGCGCCTATGTGTGGCGGGCCTTTCGTCGTCGGCACGATGGCCAGGGGCGACGCGTAGCCCCAGGCGGTTTGTGCCGGCACGTCGCGGTCGAAGGCAATGGCCAACTCGAACACGGTCGCCTTCTCGCCCTCGGGGATCATGATCACATCGACCATGCGACCGCCCTGTTTCTGATGGAACGACAACCCGCCCGTGAGGATCGTCGTCGAGATCGGCGGCGTACGGATGTCGAGATAGTCGGGCGTCTGGGGCCGCGGGTGGTTGGTGATGTAACCCATGCCGTTGAAGCCGCGTATCAGCATGGCCCGCTCGTCTCGCCAGGCAAAGCGAGCGCCGAAGTATGCATGCCAGCCATAGCCGGCGGGCGGCTGTTGCGGCGTGATCTCGATACGCATCTCCAGGAGCGGCCGGCCGACCCAGAGACGTAAGCGCTGACGGAAGTTTGCGAGAACCTGGTCCTGTTCGCCAAGCAACACTCCCTCCGTGACAATCTCGCCCAGCGCCGGGCCGGTGGACGTAACCTTGATCTCCTTGGCGACCATGCGACTACCGGGATTGAAGACGAGCATCTGGCCGAGGCGATTCATGCGGGTCTTGTGATCGCGGATCGCCTTGAGGCCGCCGCTCGCGGGATCGACTTCGGCCTCGAAGAAGTCGTTGCGGATGGTGTTGGTCTGCGGATCGCCTCCGCGGAACTTCGTTGTCATCGCCGGAGTGCCGCGTGGGCCCTCGCGCGGCAGCCAGGCGAAGCCAAGCGCGGGGATTTCGATGACGGTGCGCATCTTGCCGCCGTCAATCTGGCAGGCCTTGACGATGCCGCCGATCGGCAGCGGCGTGGGCCCGCCGTCGAGTTCGAGCACCGCACGCCGGGCGAAGCCGCATGGGTTGAGGATCATGTATCCCGGCATGTTCGGCTCAGCGCGGGATTGCAACCGCTCGGCCAGGGCGGCGGCGACGCGATTTTCCAGTTCGTCGAGTTCGGCCGGGACGGTCAGCGTACACTCGGCCTGCTTTTCGATGGCGCGAAGCGGCTCGTCGATGTCCAGCGTATCGCGCACGCCGCTCAGGGAACGATGCAGAGCCGCGTAGGTCCAGCAGGCATCGATGCGGCGGCGCGTGCGCAGATGACGCGGGAAGACGCTCACCGGCTCCTCGCTATGCGCGGTGACTCGCTCGCTGAGGAAATCGAAGTGGAAGTCGTCGGCCGTCATCGTCGAAGGATACTCGCCCGGCATCACGGCGCTCAAGTAGCGCGAGAAGGTTGTCCATTCGCCCAGGAGCGGGGCGAGGCGGGCCAGCTCCATCAGATCGCGATGCCAGATCGCCGTCGGCTTGTCGCGATGCAGCAGAAAAATCGTGGCTGTGTGATCCTCGCGCGTCGTCTTGAACCAGGTGTGCCCCAGGTTGAAGAACGTCTCGACACTGTCGGCATACTTCGGCGGCCGCACGAACGCATCGACCTGCTTGCCGTCCGGTGAGGGCCAGCTAACGACCAGATTGGAATAGTTCGGCACCGCAGAATTCTCGTCAAACGTTAAGAACAACGCTTTCACGAGGCCGTTGGAACTCAAGAGGAGCGGCATCTGCGGATGGAAGCCAAAGCGCTTGCGAGCGTAGATGCGGATGTCGACGCCGAGCAATTCCTTGGCGCGATCCAGGCCGTGGCGCAGGTTCCAAAGCTGCGAGTCGAGCGGTAAGAGCGGATCCTCGCGCTCGACATAGCTGCCGCCGCACACTTCGGCCAAATCGTTCTGAACGGCAGTCTGAAGTTGTTCGAATCGTTTCGGCTCCTGCTCGGCCATTTTTTCGAGGGTCGAGGTGGCGGCGATAAAGTTGGTGATGACGCCGAACTCGAAGCCCGCAGGCCAGCTCATCGCCATCGTCGTCTCATCGAGAAAGCTGACATCGAGCAAATGAATCGCGACTGGATAGAGCACCTCGCGCGCACTCAACAACCGCCCGGCAGCTGTACGCAACGGCTCGCGCCAGTCTGGTTTCTCCCCTCTCCCTTCGGGAGAATGGAGCCCTTCTTCCTCCCTACTTCCCGTGGGAGAGGGGCCGGTGGTGAGGGTGCTGGGCGCTGGCGTTTCCGGATTCTCTGCTCCCTCTTCGGTAGCAGGGTTAGCGGTAAACGTACTGGGATCACTCGCGTCGGCCGTCACCCCCAGCCCCTCTCCCGGAGGGAGAGGGGAGGAAGAGGGATCAAACCCATCCGGCGATTCGCCGACATAGTATTGCGGGTCTGGCTCGCTCGGCGTCGGCGGCGGGCTGGGCGTGTAAGGAATTCCCGCCAGGAGAGCGACCGCGTTTTGCACGTCGCTCCAGAAGG
The DNA here is from genome assembly GCA_009692065.1 of Gemmataceae bacterium. Lineage (GTDB taxonomy): Bacteria > Planctomycetota > Planctomycetia > Gemmatales > Gemmataceae > SIAQ01. Next base: position 16,027 of record SHZY01000086.1, on the reverse strand, counting down.
AATCTTGATCGAGCAGGTTTTCATGCTCCATCGCCTCGCTGAGCGATGCCAGCATCTGCTGCCCCCACGCGAGCCCGAAGAAGGGGCCGAGTTCGTCCGCCGACAGATCGAGCCCGGCTTTCCAGCCGAGCGCCGGCGCGTTTTCGCCGATCAGGGCCGCCTTGAGATTCGCCAACGTGGTCTCGCGATCGGCAGTTGTCTTGAACATCAAGGCGCCGGCCTGACGCACACGCTCCTCCCAATCCTCCGGCAAATAGGTGGGCGGAGTCTCGGGCAAGGCGTAGATGTGGCCCGCTTTCGGCGTCTCGTGATCGTAGGTCGCCTCGCAACGCGGCGGTCCTTTTGCTTGCCAGAGAAGTGCCGGATGCCAGAGTGCGGTGTAGCCGTTCAACCACGCGGCCATGTCTTCGTCGGCCAGCGTCATCGCATATTGGGCGGGAAACTTGTAGGGACTCAGCAGCACGAGTTCATGCGGATTCATGTTGTCGGTTTATCAGTCGCGTCGGGCAAAAGCAAGGAATCGCGGCTCAGCCCGACTCCTTGCCGACAAGTACCTTGACCGGTTGCAAGAACCCATCGACTGGTTTGACGACCGCGACCATTTGCTGTGCGTTGTCTACGACGGCGACGTGACCGATTTCGTCGTAGGCGTCGTGAGCGTGAACGTGAGCGATGGACTGCCCCTGCCGAAGCTTGGCGGCGTCGGCATCCGACACCAGCGTGGGCGGCCAATCCTGGATGGCGCGCCACGGGGGCAGCAAATGCTCGCGGGCAAGCGTCGCCTCGGAGTCAATGTGGACCGCGTCTGTTGCCGTGAACCAGCCGACCGAATGGCGGCGCAGCGACGCGATGTACCCTCCGCACTGTAGCTGCTTGCCCAGATCTCGCGCGAGCGAGCGGATGTAGGTCCCCTTGCCACAGCGGACGAGAATCTCCAGATGCGGCGATTCGTAATGAAGCACGTCGATCCGATGAATCGTGACTTGACGCGGTTGCAGGTCGAATTCCTTCCCCTTGCGCGCCAGTGCATAGGCCCGGCGTCCTTGCACCTTTGCCGCGGAGTAAGCCGGCGGCACTTGCTCGATCTTGCCAAGGAAGGCCGCCAACTCCTGTTCAATCCTGTCGCGATCTGGGATCATGGCGTCAGGCTTCGGCGTGATGGCGCCGTCGGCATCATCGGTGTCCGAGGTGGCGCCGAGCGTGATGCCGGCGCGATAGACTTTCGGCATTTGCTGGACGTATTCGGTCAAGCGCGTAGCCGTGCCAATACACAATACGAGCACACCAGTCGCCAGCGGATCGAGCGTGCCGGTGTGGCCGATGCGCGTATTGCGCGGAAACCACGTCTGCGCGCGATCGACGGCGTCGCGCGAAGTCATGCCGCGCGGCTTGTCGATCACCAGCAGGCCGTCGATGGTTGTCATGGATAAAAGCTGCCCGGTCCTCGTTTAGCGCTCGCGCCAAACTACCCTTTGTACAATGATAGAACCATTCCTCCTATCGATGGGTTTATCACGCCAAGAGGTTCGGATGCCCTCAGCAGAACTATGCGTGATCTTCAACCCGACGGCCGGCAAGCACCGCGGCAAACGCCGGCTGGAACAGATCCGCCGATCCTGGGGCACGCACGTTGACTTTCGTCCGACCCAGCACGCTGGACATGCGATTGAGCTGGCCGAGCAGGCCGCCCGTGAAGGCTTCGCCGTGGTGGCTGCCGCCGGCGGCGACGGCACCGCCCACGAGGTCCTCAACGGGCTGATGCGCGTGGGCGATCCGGCGGTTCAATTCACGATCATCCCGATCGGCTCGGCGAACGATTATGCTTTCAGCCTTGGTCTCGGCCAGAAGGAGATTCCGCCGAAACGCCATGTCGATGTTGGTTTGGTGCGGGCGCTAAACGGGGAAAGCGTGTACTTCGGCTGCTGTCTGGGTATGGGCCTGAATGGCTTTGTCACGCGCGAGGCACGCCGCATTCGCCGGCTGCAAGGGGTTTTCCTTTACGGCTTGGCGACCTTGCGCGCGATGATGTACCACTACCAAACTCCGCACGTGACATTCCGCATCGACGACGAGCCGCCGTGGACGGTGCCGACGCTGCTCTTGAGCGTGCTCCTGGGCAAACGCGAGGGAGGGTTCCTGATGGCGCCGAAAGCGGAGGTCGATGACGGCTGGCTCGATTTCGTCCATGCAGCCGACCTGTCGCGCTGGGAGATCGCACAGTTCTTGCCCAGACTGGCGATGTTCGGCCCGCCGGAAGTCTATCCGAAGATTCGGCAAGGCCGCTGCCGGCGTGTGAAGCTGCACTCGGAGATGCCGCTGATCGTTCACGCGGATGGGGAGTTTTTCTGTGTGCCGGAGGATGGGATTCAGGATCTCGAGATTGAAATACTGCCGGGCGTATTGCCGGTGGCGAATCTGGCATTCGTTTAGAACCCGTACGGCGCCATGCGGGCGCTAAACGAAAACCGGTTAGAACTCCATCGCCCCCGGCCAGCCGACGTCCATCATGAAGATTTTGCCATCGCCGATGCGGCCGGTGCGTGCCGCCTTCGTGATTTTCTCCGCGACCTCCTGCACCCGTTGATCGCTGACCCAGAGGCGGATCTCGACCTTGGGCAAAAACGCCATGCTGTACTCGCTGCCGCGATAACGTGCGAGGTAGCCCTTCTGCCGGCTGAAGCCCTTTGCTTCCTGGACGACGACGGCGTTGACGTCAAGTTCGCTGATCGCTTTGAGGACGGCTTCCGCCGTGATCGGCCGGACGACGACGGTGAGTTGTTTCATGGGTGGTTTCCCAGCCTTGCGGCTTAGCGCTCGCAAGGCGCCACGCGAGCGCTAAGCCGCAAGCGGCAAAAAGGAGATCCGCATTGACGATGGATTTCTAGCAAACATTTGCAATTCGACCAGCGCCGGTATATCATCGGCAGCGTCGCCTGCTCTTCTTTTCCAAGGGGATCACCATGCAAGAATCGACTCGGCGCGATTTCATGAAAACTGCCGGCGCCGCCAGCGTCGGCACCGCGGCGCTCTCGGCCACGAGCTACGCGGCCGTGCAAGGCGCGAATGAGCGTATCAACGTCGGCATCATCGGGCCCGGCGGCATGGGCTCGAACCACATCCGCACGCTCGTCACCCAAAAGGACGTGCGCATCACGCACGTCTGCGACGTCGATCGCCTGCGCCTGGCGGCCGCCGCCAAGAACGCCGCTCAAGACGGCCGCGAGCCGGCGACAACCGGGGACATGCGTCGCCTCCTGGAGAACAAGGACGTTGCTGCCGTCTTTATTGCCACGCCCGATCACTGGCATGCCCCTGCAAGCATTCTTGCACTCGACGCCGGCAAGCACGTGTACGTCGAAAAGCCATGCTCACACAACATCCGCGAAGGCAGGCTCATGATCGAAGCCGCCCGCCGGGCGCGCAAGGTCTGCCAGGTCGGCACGCAGAGCCGCAGCACCGAGATGAACATGACCGCCATGCGCATGATTCATGAGGGGGCCATCGGCGAAGTGCTCTCGGTTCGCGTGTGGAACAGCCAGCTGCGCCGCAACATCGGCCGCATGAAGCCGTCCGATCCCCCTGCCGCGCTCGACTACGAGAACTGGATTGGGCCCGCACCGATGATTCCCTATCAAGCCAATCGCGGGCACGGGATCTGGCGCTGGTGGCACCACTTCGGCGCCGGCGACATGGGCAACGATGGCGTCCACGACCTCGACGTCGCCGTCTGGGGCTTGCAGGTGGACACACATCCCTCCACTATCGCCGCACTCGGCGGCAAATACTTCTTCGACGACGATCAGGAGTTCCCCGACACGCAGACCGTCATCTTCGATTGGCCCTCCGTCGGCAAGAATAACCGCAAGAAGCAAATGATCTTCGAGCAACGCATCTGGACTCCGTACAAGATCGGCGGCTACGAAAATGGCTGCGCCTTCTTCGGCACCAACGGCATGTTCATCGTCGGCCACTCTGAGGGCTGGCGCCTGTACGGCCCGCGCAACAAGGAGCTCAAGACCGTGACCGGCGGTGCCAACCTCTTGGCCCACCACCGCAATTTCTTCGCTTGCGTTCGCAACGGCATTCGCCCGGCCGCGGACATCGAGATCGGCCATCTGGCCTCGTCCTTGTGCCATCTGGGCAATATCGCCACGCGCGTGCGCCGCGTCATCAACTTCAATCCGAAGACCGAGGAGATTCTCAACGACAAGGACGCTGCCCCGATGGTGCGCCGTACCTACCGCGACCACTGGGGTAGGCCGCGCGGCGTGTAACCCGGCTTGCGTTTAGCGCCCGCGCGTCGCCGTGCGAGCGCTAAACGAAGAGGGAATGGATACATGGATTCAGGCGAAATCGCAATCCGCGTGCGCTATGCTGAAACGGATCGCATGGGGCTGCTGCATCACGCCAATTATTTGGTATACTTCGAGCAGGGTCGCACCGAGCTTTTGCGCGCCCAGGGCTTGACCTATCGCGACATCGAAGATCAGGGGTTCTACCTCGTGCTGACAAAGGTGCAGGTCCGCTATCGCCGCCCGGCATATTATGATGATCTGCTGACCTTGCGAACCATCGTCGTGCGGACCACCCTGGTGAAGATCGAGCACCGCTACGAACTGCTGCGCGACGGCGTGCTCGTCGCCGAAGCCGAGACGACTCTCGGCTGCGTGGACAAGAGCGGCAAGGTGCAGCCGTTGCCCGAGAATCTGCGCGGAACGCCGGATGCCGTTTAGAATCCGATTCATTACCGCTCATCGTCGGGATGGCGAGGCTCCTGCCGAGCCGGAGATCGCGGTTATCAGGTTGCTTGCAACAGCCGCGGCTCAGCAGGAGCCTCGCCCTCCCGGTCTAGACCGGAATTGAAGCAGCGTCAAAATAAGGACCACATCGTGCGTGCATTGCTGATACGCGGCATTCTGCCCCTGTTGTTTTGCGTGCTGCCCGTCCTGGCGGCGGCGCTGGTATTGATGTGCATACCGCGCAAGGCCGTCATCTTCTTCGTGGAACACTACGGCCTGATGGAGTTGCTGATCATCGGCGGCGGCGTAGCGCTGTTTGCCTTGCAAATGATCCTGTGCTGGCGCTCGCTGCGCTGGCGCGGCACCGGCTTTGACGAAGGCTGCGACCGCTGGCTGTCGAACCTCGCCCAGGCGGCGGAGTGGTTTCCGATGCTCGGTCTGATCGGCACGGTCGCGGGCATTCTGGAAGCGTTCGCGGTCCATGGCGCCGCGGGCAGCATTCAGCCGTACGTCATCGCGCCGGCCATCACCGCCACCGGCGCCGGCCTGTTCATGGCCCTCATCAATATTTTACCGACGTGGATCGTCCTTTTGGGTCGGGACATGATCATGCTCCTTGCTGGCGCCGAGCCGCAGCCGCCAGGGGAAGCGACATGATCCAGATGCCTCGCCGCAATGTGACGCGGTTTTTCATCCCGCTCATCGACGTGCTGATTCTGTTGTTCTGCATCTTTCTGTTGATGGAGTTCACCAGCGAATCGAAATTCGACAAGGAAGCCGAGACGGTCGCGGAGCAGTCGGCAGCGCTGGAGTTGCTCCAGACCGACTTCGATGCGAGCAACCGCGAATTGCAGAAATTCGCGGAGGATCGCCCCCGCCTCACGGAATTGGCCAAACTGCGTGCCGAGCTGGAGGCTTTACAGAAAACGAACCAGCATACTTTGCAGCAACAGGCGTACGTCCGCATCATCGACATCGACGGCAAGGACGGCTCACTCTCGTACTTTGACGACCGCAAGCCGAAGGAGCCGAGCATCAAGATCACTAGCCGCAAGGAGGCCCAAACGCTGATCGATCGGCACAAGGAAGAAGCCAACGGCCGACAGGTGTACTACTACTTCCTGGTTCCGCGCGGCACGCGCTTTGTGACGACTGCGGGGCAGGAGCAAGATTATCGCGAGTGGTTCAAAGGGGCGGCCAACTCCATGGTGAAGGTTGGGTCATGATGTTTGCCCAGAGCTTTTTTGATTTCGGCGTGTCCGAAAATGTGCTGCAGATCGTGAAGATCATTGGCGCCGTCGGCGGCGCGGTGATCGGCTGGTTGGTCAGCGATCCGTTGACGCGGTTGGCGTATCGGGTCTCGTTCAAGGGCGCGACGCCGGCCTCTGTCCTCTTGTTCTCCAAGCTCGCAGGGGCGACTGGCCTGGCGCTGCTGATTTATATCTCCATTCAGCTCGGCGGCGGCGGTGGCTTCGGCTTCGGCCCAGGTCAGGGTGGCAGCCCAGGCAAAGGCAAGGGGCAGGGAGGCGACAAGGGCATCGTGGCCACCGACGGCAAGGACAAGCAACCCGCGAAGGACAAAACCGACGTCGATGTCAAGCCCGGCAAAACCAGCGAAACCATCGAGATCGAGATCATCAATGTCAAGCGGTTCGGGGATGTCGAGAACGAACGCTATTACCTGCTGCGCCTCGCTGAGCCGGCCGTTACGCTGGCGAAGATCGAGGAACTATTCAAGAAGGGCCCGGCGAAGATCGAGATCGCCCCGATCCTGACACGCGACAGCATCGGCGAGGTCGGGGAAGGCAACCCGTTGAGCCAATTGCTGGAACTCACGAAGAAGTACAAAGTCAGGACGATGCAAACGAAAGGACCGTAGTCGTAGGGTGGGTCGAGCGCAGCAAGACCCACCAAGCCTTCGCGAACGCCTGGTAGGTCTTGCTGCGCTCGACCCACCCTACGCAAACATCTGCCTATGTCCTCGCCGCGTCTGCTCCTGTTCGGCACCCCCGGCGCCGGCAAGTCCGCCTTGCTCGGCGCGCTCGTTCAGGCTGCGCCGGCGCTCAAAGCCGAGGTCGCCGACAAACGCGGCGAACTCGAAGAGCTGAAGAACAGCACCTACGCCGACACGATCGCGCCGACCAACGCCATCGATTCCTACGATCTTCACGTGAAACCCGAGAATCGCGCCAGTGCCTGGGCGGCGCATCGCCTCACCGTGCTCGATTGCAGCGGCAAGACGGCGGCGCAAATGCTGCAAGCCGAGGAGCCGTTCGCCAAAAAACATCCCCTGCACAAGCCGATCTTCGACGCAGACGCGGTTGTGCTGGCGGTCGATGCCTCGGTCACAAACAAAGAGTTGAAGGACGAGTTCGCCCAGTTCGGTCACTGGCTGCGCGCACTTTACGAGACGCGCGCCCGCCGCACCGACATCGCCGACCTGCCGGTCTACCTCGTCCTGACCAAGTGCGACCTGCTCGCCAGCAAGGCGGACACCCATGCCGAATGGATGCTGCGCATCGAGGACGGCAAGCGCAAGGTCGAGGAGAAATTCCGCGAGTACCTGAAGGAGCAGGGGCCCGGCTTCGGCACCGTCCGGTTGCAACTCTGGGCGACGTCGATCAAACGCCCTGCCCTCGCCGACCGCAAGCCACGCGCCCAGGAACCCTTCGGCGTCGCCGAGCTGTTTCGCCAGTGTTTGCAGTCGGCGAACGAGTTCCAGGAACGTCGGCAACGTTCCGCGAACCGCTTGCAAAACGTTGTCGCCGGCTTGATCGGCCTGATCGTCGTGCTCGGTCTGATCGTGACGCTCCTCCTCGAGTTTGACCCGCCGACTCGAGGGACCACGCTCGAAGAAAAGGCGCAGACGGTGTTACCACGCAAAGACGCGACGATCGTCGAACGGCTGCAAGGCGGCCTGAAAAAGCTGGAGGAGAAGCAGGCCAAGCTTGCCGAGGTCAAGAAGTCGCCCGATTTCGACCGGCTGCCCGACGAGACGCAGAAAATGGTCACGGACTATCACGACGAGATCGCCAGGTACATCGAGCTCCATCACCAGGCCCAGGCAACGCTGAAGTTGCCGCACTTTGATAATGAGACGAATTTCAACGAGCTGGAAAAGAACGTCAATCAATTTGTGGTGCCGGCGGACTGGTCGGAGACGTCGGTCGGACGGCGGGCCCAGAAGTGCCGGGAGGAATTCGCCGCCGTTCGCAAAGCCGCGGCCACGGAAGAGGACTGGCTATCCCGGCAAATCAAGGCGAACAACGCGCTGCTGGATCAGAGCGACGCCTTGTACAAGAAAGTCCGCGACAAGTTGAAGGCGAGCGACGAGGAGTTCGCCGCCTGGAAAAAGCTGAAGGGGGAGTACGACGGGCAAATCCAGAAACGCCCGGCCATGCCGCGCCAGGACCTCATCGCCGGCGTGACGCGCGTCAAGCACGACGATCTCGGCATGTTCGCGACGATCAAGGATGCGCGGGCCGACTGGCAGCGATCCAAGCAGATGCTGCTGGACCGCTCGGAGTACATCCAGGAGCGGATCAAGAAATAAACTCTTGCTCCCCTCTCCCTCCGGGAGAGGGGTAGGGGGTGAGGGTTCTGGGCACGAAGGAAACGGCCGGCGCCGAGCTCTTTCCAGGCGATTCGTTGTGGGGGTGGCACACTGCAAAGCCCCCTCACCCCCGGCCCCTCTCCCGGAGGGAGAGGGGAGAAAGGCATCATGCGCGTCTTGTTGGGCAGCGGCGGTTTTCGCACGGAGGAGCGCGTTCGCAATTTGCGTGCGCATCTCCAAGCGCATCTGGGCGGCGTCAAGCAGGTCCTCTTCATCCCCTACGCTTTGCACGATTACGACAAGTACCTGCAAACCATGACCGAGCGCGGCCTGAACGCTTGCTACGAGCTTGTCGGCATCCATCGCTGTGCCGATCCACGGGCTGCGGTCCTCTCGGCGCAGGCGATCTATATCGGCGGCGGCAATACGTTTCGGCTCCTCAACGCGCTCTACCAACACGGCCTGCTCGACGTCATCCGCGAGCGCGTCCATGCGGGAGTGCCTTACGTCGGCATCAGTGCCGGTTCAAATGTTGCGTGTCCGACGATGATGACCACCAACGATATGCCGATTGTGCAACCACCGAGTTTCAAGGCGCTGGGCCTGGTGCCGTTTCAGATCAACGCGCATTACTACACAGGCTCGAACTGGGTGAAAGACGGCGAGACGTTCATCGAGCACTTCAGCGAGACGCGCGATGATCGCTTGCGGGAGTTCCACGAGATGAACGACACGCCGGTCGTCGGCCTCCACGAGGCGGGGGTGTTGTTGTGCGATGGCACGACGGTGCGCTTGGTCGATGCGCCGGCGCGTGTGTTTCGCAAGGGGATACCACCCACGGACGTACAACCTGGGGCCGAGTTGATGTCGATCCTCGTTTAGCGCCCGCGCGACGCCTGTGGAGCGCTAGACAAATATACGATTGTTCCCTACCCGCATTTTTCACACTTCGCCTCGACAAAACTACATCAGAGATTATAATACTATCTCCTGTTTCGCTCCCTGCGAGATAGGAGATTAGACGTATGGACTGTTCCCTATGCCCTTAGCGGCGTTCTCTCCGCCGGGGAGAAAAGATCGAACCCGGCAACTACCTCGGCAGTCCAACCAGGTAACCAACGGTGCGGGAGCCTACCGGAAATACGGTTTTCCGGCGGGACGCACGTTATTTTATTTCAGGAGACGGTTTGCCGTTTACGTTTAGCGCTCGCGTGGCGCCATGCGAACGCTAAACGTAAACGGCAGCCGCCAACCATGCTCGACCAAGTTCGCAATATCGGCATCATCGCACACGTGGACGCGGGTAAAACCACTACCACCGAGCGCATCTTGTATTACGGCGGATCCAAGCACAAATCCGGCGACGTCGATGACGGCAACACCACCACCGACTTCGATCCGCTCGAAAAGGCCAAGGGCATCACCATCAACAGCGCGGCCGTTTCGCTCGAGTGGAAGGGCCATCGCTTCACGTTGATCGACACGCCTGGCCACGTCGATTTCACGGCCGAGGTCGAACGTTCCTTGCGCGTCCTCGACGGCGCGGTCGGCGTCTTCTGCGCCGTCGGTGGCGTCGAAGTGCAGTCGGAGACCGTCTGGTATCAGGCGAACAACCACAATGTGCCGCGCATCGCGTTCGTCAACAAGCTCGACCGCATGGGCGCCGACTTCTACGACTGCATCAAGCAGATGCAGGAGAAGCTGTCGATCATCCCCGCCGTCTGCACGATCCCGGCCGGGCAGAGCGATCAGTTCGAAGGCGTCATCGACCTCATCCGCATGAAGATGTGGAAGCAGGACGCAAACGATGTGACGCACATGAAGTTTTCGTGGATCGACATTCCCGCGAAGTACCAGGACGACGCCAAGCGTGGCCACGAACAACTCCTCGAAGCCGCCTCGCACGGCTGCGACGAGCTGCTGGCCGCGATCCTCGAAGGCACGCCGATCACCGAAGAGATGATCCGGCATGCCCTGCGCGTCGGCACGCTCAACAGCAAGCTGACGCCCGTGCATTGCGGCTCCTCGAAGGAATACTACGGCGTGCGGCTCTTGCTCGACGCGATCTGCGATTACCTGCCGTCGCCCGCGGATCGTCCGCCGGTGCACGGCAACGTTCCCAAGACCAAAGAGGAGGTTGAGCGTAAGCCGGACGACAGCGAGCCGTTCTCCTCGCTGGCGTTCAAGACGGTCAGCGAGAAACACGGCGATCTCGTGTTCCTGCGCATTTACTCCGGCGTGCTGAAGCCGGGCGATACGATCATGAATCCCGTCGTCAAGAAGTCGGAGCGCATCAGCCATATCTATCGGTTGTTCGGCGATCGGCGCGATCGGCTCGAAAGCGCGGGGGCCGGCGAAATTGTCGCGGTCGTTGGCTTGAAGCACACCTTCACCGGACATACGCTCTGCGCTGAAGACAAACCGATCATGCTCGAGGAAATCCGTTTCCCAGATCCGGTCATCTCGCAGGCGATCATCCCGGCCAAGAACGTAGATGAGACGAAGCTGGCCGAAGCGCTCGGCAAGATGGTGCGCGACGACCCGACGCTCAAGATCAAGACCGACGCGGAGACCAACCAGCTCATCATCAGCGGCATGGGCGAGTTGCACCTCGAAGTCACCATCCACAAGCTGCAGCGCGACCACGGAGTCCAGGTCACCGCCGGCCGGCCGATGGTCGCCTACCGACAGACCCTGGCGAAGCCGATCGAATTCGAGACCCGCTACATCAAGCAGTCGGGCGGCCGCGGCAAATACGCCGTCATCCTCATGAAGTATGAGCCACTCTCGAAGGAAATGATCGAGCAGATCCACATGGAGTTGGAAGAGGAGGGCGAAGGCGAAAAGCCCGATCCGAACAACATCTATTTTGTGGACGCGATCTTCGGTGGCTCGGTCCCGCGCGAGTATATTCCGTCCGTTCAGCAGGGCTTCCGCCTTGGCTGCCAGAAGGGGGCCAAGTACGGCTTCCCGCTCGTGGATTGCCGCGCCACGCTGCTCGACGGCAAGTCGCACGACGTCGATAGCTCGGCCGACACGTTCAAGCTGGCCGCCATCGATAGCTTCCGCGACGCCCAGGCGAACGCGGGGCTGGTGATCCTCGAGCCGATCATGAACGTCGTCGTGCTCGCCCCGTCGAGCTTCCAGGGAACGCTGGCGGGCGACATCAACCGCCGCCGCGGCAACATCCTCAACCTCTCCAGCGACAAGGGCCGCTGCATGTTGCACGCCTACATCCCACTCGCCGAGTTGTTCGGCTACACCAGCGACCTGCGCAACGCAACCAGCGGCACCGCCAGCTTCAGCATGGAGCCGAGCCACTACGCCGCGGTGAAGGAAGAGTTGGCGGATATTCGGATTGCGAGTTAATTGCAGATTGCAGATTTGAAGAAGCCCAGGGGTGAGCGCAGCGAACCCCTGGGCTTTTCTACGCGCTGACGACCGCCCCATGATTACAGGCCGTCGTGAGCAGCAATTGGTCCTCGGCAACTCCCATCACCCGCAGCCCGTTGCACAAATCCAACAGCTTCTCCTGGGATGCAATCGCAAACACCGTTGGCCCCCACGAACTTTGGCCAACGCAGTGAATGCCGGTAAGGCGCACTAACTTGATGATCGCTTCGATGCGCGGATGGGCGTAGAGGCCTCCTTGTGCGGAGCGGAACATCTCGCCCACGCGGCGATTGAAGTCGTAAACCGCCTTGCCAAACGTTTTCAGGTCACGTTCCGTAAGCGCCGGCAAAATTGCAAGCAACACCAGGCGACACAGCGCCTCCGTGGTCCGGTCATCCTGCGGCTGCTTGGCAATCGCGGCAAATGCGTCTAGCTCGCGCCGGCTGTGCGTGCCGACCAGATCGCGCGGCGTGATTAACAGGATGTGCCAGTCGGCTGGAAAATCATGTCGAGCAAGTAGCGGCGAGATCGAGCGTTCGTTCAACTTCCCCCCCTCGACGAGAAACCCGCCGCTGTCGAAGCCATGGACACCGAGAGCGGAGCGCACGCCGCGGCCGACCTGGCGCGCCAGGTTAACGGCATCGCGCGGGCGCCGATCCGTCAACTCCGCAATTGCGCGGGCGACGGCAAGGCCGAGTTGCGTGCCTGTCCCTAGGCCGGCGTGCTCAGGAGCGGCTGATTCGACGCGCAAATGGAAGGCGTCGTTGATGCCGACTGAGTTGCAGTAGCTATGCGCAAATTGCGACGCACGCTCGGCGAGCGGTCCTTCCGCCGAAAATCGGTCGGCTCTTTCAATCGTCAACTCAATGCCCGGCTTGTCGATCATCAGACCGACGCCGCCGAACTGACGGCGCGGCACCGTTGGCTTGCCCTCTTGATTCAGCCACGCAGCCGCGGCTTCGCTCGGCAGGGAGAACAGCCCGAAGTGCAATCGGCTACCTGTGCGTACGCGGATCATGTCTTTTTCACCTTTGCCACATGCTCGCGCAAAAACTCAAACGCCTCCTTCTCTTGCTCGCCGCCAGTCTTCTGCACGATTACAGCGAGCTTGCGAAACTCCGCCTCGATCTCGTCGAGTGGCAAGAAATCGGTGCGCGTCGCCAGGATCGCGGCTTCGACCACGGCGTGCTTCGCGCGGTTGAAGCCGAAAAAGTCGCGCAGCGTCTCGTGGTGTACCACCTCGACCTCGATACTGACGCGCTCTTCGCGGTCGTCGATGCTGACCACGCGAAACTCGTAAAATCGGCATGCATCGCGCAGGATCGAGCCGCGGATAGTTCGGGCTGGCATCAGCGGCGGCAGCGGGTCCAACTGTCCGAATGCCGTGCGTGCCAGGAGCAGCACGTCGGCGGTGACGTGCAGGACGCCTTCGCCGTGGGCTCGGAGATTGTGATAGGTCGTCGAGGTATTGAAGGGCCGCAGGAGGAATCGCTTCATGTCGGCATCGACGCGCGGACCCATCGGGGCGATGTTGATTTCGCCCGTCGGGGAGAGAGTGGTGACGATGCCTTCGAGGATCATCGGTCGTTTCCCGCCGCTTGCGGGTTAGCGTTCGCGTGGCGCCTCGCTAGCGCGAAGCCGCAAGCGGCAAACATGTCAATCCCGCAACGCCCGCAGCAACCCTTCCGCCTTGTGCCAGGTCTCGGCGTATTCTTTTTCCGGAACCGAATCGGCGACGATGCCGCCGCCGACGGAAAAGTGCAGCCAGCCGCCGCCCTGGACGAACGTTCGTATGAGCAAGTTGGAATCCATGGCGCCATCGAAGCCGAGGTAGCCGAGCGAGCCGCAGTAGGGGCCGCGCGCCGTCTCCTCCAGCTCAGTGATTATTTCCATGGCGCGGATCTTCGGCGCTCCGGTGACCGAGCCGCCCGGGAATGCCGCACGAATCAAATCGGTCGGTTTCATTCCCTCGCGTAAACGGCCACGCACCTCCGACACCAGATGATGAACGTACTGGTAGCTTTCCAGTCGGCACAGCGCCTCGACGCGCACGCTGGCATACTCGCACACGCGGCCCAGGTCGTTGCGCAGGAGATCGACGATCATGACGTTCTCGGCGTGATCCTTCTCGCTCGCCATTAGTTCGTCGGCAAGGCGCCGGTCCTCGTCGGGCGTGTTGCCGCGCGGGCGGGTGCCCTTGATGGGGCGAGTTTCGATCTCGCCACCATCGACGCGTAAGAATCGCTCCGGCGACGCGCTGATGAGGATACGGTCGCCCAGATCGAAGTAGCCCGCGAACGGGGCCGGGTTGCGCTCACGCAGCTTGCTGTAGAGTTCGAGGGGCGAGATCCGCGCCGGCGTCAACAGTCGCTGGGCGATGTTGACCTGGAAGCAATCGCCGGCGTGCGTGTACTCGATGGCTCGCGCGATGGTTTGCAAGTATCGGCTGCGGTCGAAGTTACTGGTGATGCCGGGCAGGCCGTCGATGGCGTATTGTGGGGTTTCGATGGCGGTTTTTTGGCGGGCAGTAACATCACGCCCAGCACTCTCACCCCCGGCCCCTTTCCCGGAGGGAGAGGGGAGCGGACGGTCGAGCCAGCGTTTTACTTGCTCAGCGCGCTGACGGGCGCATTTGTCGCGTCGGCGCGGGTCGGGCTCCGGGTAGCCGGTCGAGATCACCCATGACTGGTCCGTCAGGTGATCGAACGCGATCACCCAGTCGTAGATGCCGACCGCTAGATCGGGGCAGGCAAAGTCGTCGTGGATTGGGCGAGGCAGCACTTCGATGTGATGGCACAACTCGTAGCCGAACAGGCCCGCCGCTCCGCCCTGGAACGGCGGCAGCTCGTCGATCGGCTCCAGCGCGAAATTCTCCAGCCGATCCGCGAGCACCGTCAGCGGATCGGCGACGGCCACGAACCGCCCGTTCTCGCTGATCCAGCCGCGACTCGAAGTCAGCCAGGTCAGCGGGTCAGCCGACACGAAGGAGTAGCGTGCCAGATTTTCTCCACTCTCCACTCCGCGAGAGAGCGGTCGGGGGTGAGGGGGCCGCGCACTGTCAAGAAACAACAGATGGTCCCGATCGGCCAGCCGCCGACAGACCTCCCACGGCGTCAGCCCCGCAAGCGGTTCGACGTGCGGCGCCACTCGCGGCGTATCGATCACACTGGTCATGGAATCAGTATATAACCCACCATTTCTGACGGGCACACCGTGAACTGGTTCGTTGCAAACTGCCACACACGCCAGTGCCATGCCACAGCTTCATTGACGGGTAGTCACCGTCACCAAACGGTAACAAACGGTGATTGCTTGTCCGACACCAGCCCAGCAACGAGGCGCAAAGGGACGAAGTGGGAGGGGTGACATCTGCCTGGAAAGCGGGCAAAGGGAGATGCCAAAGTTGGTTTTTTTTTACATCCCGCTGCCGGCCGCGGTCGAAGTTTCTATGACTGACGAATAAGTAACCAGTTGAGCGAATAAGACAGGAAGTCGAAGGGCTGGCATCCTGGTTGCTCATCAACTCCCCAATCGATGCAAAGCCAGCCTTATCTTGAATGGAGACACGCATGCTCGCGATCAAAGAACCTGAAACGTATGTGTCGCCGCTCGGCGACGACAGCATCGTGGAGCTTTCCTTGATGATGTCGCGGCGCCAGTTCGAGGCGATGGATGAGCAAGCCTGCGCCCGTGGCATGAGCGTCGCCCAGTTCCTGCGCCGCTTGGTGCAAAAGAGCATCGAGCAGGATAGTGCCGATATCCGGTCGAATTGACCGACATTGCCCAAGGGCCAGGGACGAGCACAGCGAGTCCCTGGGCTTGCATTTCCGACTTTCTCTTTTTTCCGGCCTCTCCATCCGATATAATACATTGTTGAACCTGCCCTCGACGCAGGCTCTCTTTCTTGGGGGGCGACCTGGTATCGATCGGGTAAGTTGAGGCGTTTGGTTGCGTGTCGTGGTTGATCAGTAGGCCACGTAAAAAGCTGATCAAAACTTTAACTGCTGAAACTCAGTTCAGCATGGCAGCCTAATAAAACGGCTGCCCCGATCCTGGGAGCTTCGCCTGAGAGGTCCCAGTTCGGTCGTTAATTCGGGCTCGCGATCGCTTGAGTCTCTTCATTTTCTGTCCTCTCCTCCAAAGGGAGAGGGTGGGGGTGAGGGGGCGCCATCGGCGGCGGTGATCGCTAAACTTTCTGGCCGATTAGTCGCATGCTACCTTTGTTTGTCGGAGCGTATGCGATGAACACGAAGGGTTCGGCCCTTCAAGATCGATGAGCTACACACGTAGACGCCGGCGCTGAAGTACTCCGAGACCCGGGTTCAATTCCCGGCGCCTCCAC
>SHZY01000085.1 GCA_009692065.1 Gemmataceae bacterium | reverse complement strand
TTGGTGGAGAAACACATGGCCGGCAACTCCGTTTGCCCGAGCGATAAGATGGGGGCTTAAGGCAGATATTGTGCCAGCTGCGTTTACGAAAAGGAAGGTCAGAAGGGACCGTTTTTCAGGCGGCAAACTGATGGCCGGGAACTGCTGATTCAGAATGAATATTTCTGCATTCATCAAGATTCATTCAGCGCAGAGGAGGGCCTCGATAAATGAATAAACGAATCCAACGAACCCCGTCAGCAACCGGCCGATGGTGCCCAACCACACCGATGCCTTGGGCGTGGGCGGCTTATCCTCATTCAAACCGGATCATCAAGTCGCCCGAATCGATCTGCACATGGGGCTGCACCAGCACTTCCGCAACTCTCGCGGCGCGCTCGGCGTAGACGGTCGTCTCCATCTTCATGGCTTCCATCGTCACCAGCTTCTGCCCGGCGGTCACGGCTTCCCCGGCGGCGACATTGACGCGCGCCACCAGCCCCGGCATCGGCGCCGCGACGTGCTTCGGATTGCCCGCCTCCGCCTTCGGATGCGCCGGCACAACCCCGACCAGGCTATGATCGACGATCGACACCTCGCGCGGCTGGCCGTTCAGCTCGAAGTTCACCAGCCGTCTGCCATCTGCATGCGCATCGCCGACGGTGAGGAACTTGATGATGAGCGTCTTGCCTTCCTCGATGTCGGCACTGATCTCGTCCCCTTTTTCCATGCCGTAGAAAAACACCGGCGTCGGCAGCACGCTGACATCGGAGCACTTTGCTTCATGCGCCAGGAGCTCCGGGTAGACGCGTGAGTAGAGCAACTGCGTCACCACTTCGCGATCGGTCGCCGGGCGATTCGTGAGTTTTTCGAGCTCGCGCCGAGTGGCGTCCAGATCCGCGTCGGGCAGGTTGGCGCCGGGGCGGGTCGTCATCGCCTTGCGCCCCTTCAGGACGCGCTCCTGCAAGTCCTTCGGGAACCCGCCCTCCGGCTGGCCTAGCTTGCCCTCGAAGAACTCCACCACCGACTCGGGGAAAGCCAACTCACGCCGGCCGCTGGTCACATCGTCCGGCGTCAAGTTGTTGGCGACCATAAACAGGGCCATGTCGCCGACTACCTTCGACGTCGGCGTCACCTTGACGATATCGCCGAACAGTCGATTGACCTCGGCGTACACGCGGCAACATTCCGCCCAGCGTGGCTCGATGCCGAGCGCTTGCGCCTGCTGGTAAAGGTTCGTATACTGCCCGCCGGGCATCTCATGGCGATAAACCTCGGCGCTCGAGGCGAACTGGCCCGCTTCGAACGGCAAATAATAGCGGCGCACACCTTCCCAGTATTGCGCGGTGTCATTGAGAGCGTCGAAATCCATGCCCGTGTCGCGCGGCGTGAAGCGCAAGGTCTCGACCAGCGTGTTGAGGTTCGCCTGACTCGTCACCCCGGACAGAGGCCCCATGGCGGCATCGACGATATCGACCCCTTCCTCCGCCGCCATGAGCAGCGACGCGATCTGCCCGCCGGCGGAATCGTGCGTGTGAAAGTGGATCGGAATGCCAATCTCCTCTTTCAGCGCCCGCACCAGCTTCTGGGCCGCGTAGGGCTTGCACAGGCCGGCCATGTCCTTGATGCCGAGCATGGTGGCGCCGAGCTTCTCAAACTTCTTGGCGAGATCGACGTAATACTTGAGACTGTACTTCGTCCGCTTCGAATCGAGGATGTCGCCCGTGTAGCAGATGGCCGGCTCGCAAATCTTGCCTTCATTTAACACGCACTCGATGGCAAGCTGCAAGTTGGGCAGCCAATTGAGCGCGTCGAAGATGCGAAAGACATCGATGCCCGCCTGGGCCGACTCGTGCACGAACAGTTTGACGACGTTGTCCGGATAGTTTGCGTAGCCGACCGCGTTGTTGCCGCGCAGCAGCATTTGCAAGAGGACGTTCGGTATCTTCGCCCGCAGGTCGGCCAGCCGCTGCCAGGGGTCTTCCTTGAGAAAGCGCATCGACGTATCGAAGGTCGCCCCGCCCCACATCTCCAGCGAGAAGAAGTCCGCATGCCGGCTCGCATACACCGGCGCGATCCGCAGCATGTCGTGCGTGCGCATGCGCGTCGCCAGCAGCGATTGATGCGCGTCGCGGAACGTTGTGTCGGTCAGCAACAGCTTCTTCTGTTTCTTCACCCAGCGTGCCACGCCGGCGGGGCCGTCCTTATCGAGGATCTGCTTGGCGCCGGGGGGAGTTGCATCGGCATGCGCAGGTACCGGCACAACCTCACGGGCAATCGCTTTCCGCTTCTCAGCAGTCAGGTTTCGCACGGCCGCTTCGTGATGCCCGTTGATGATGACCTCGGCGATGTAGGTCAAGACGCGCGTCGCCCGGTCCTTGCGCTCGGGCAACTGGAACAACTCCGGCGACTCGTCGAGGAATCGCGTCGTGCAATTGCCCGACAGGAAAGTCTCGTGCTGCACCAGGTTAATCAGGAATGGGATGTTGGTTTTCACGCCGCGCACGCGGAACTCTTGCAGGCAGCGTTCCATCCGTCGGGCCGCATCGATGAAACGCAGACCGTGGGCCGACACCTTGACCAGCAGCGAATCGAAGAACGGCGTGATGACGGCGCCCGAGAACGCCGTCCCCGCATCGAGGCGGATGCCCATGCCGCCGGCGGAGCGGTAATGCGTCAGCCGGCCATGGTCGGGCATGAAGTTGTTGGCGGGGTCCTCGGTCGTCACCCGGCACTGGATGGCGAAGCCGTGCTGCACGATCTTCTTTTGCTCGCCGAGTCCCAGTTCGGGATCCGCCAGCGACAGTCCCTGGGCGATCAGGATCTGCGCCTTGATGATGTCGTAGCCGGTGATCTCCTCCGTGACGGTGTGCTCGACCTGGATGCGCGGATTGACTTCGATGAAGTAGAACTTGCCGCTCTCGACATCGAGCAGGAACTCGGCGGTGCCCGCGTTGTCCAGCCCTGCCTCGCGGCCAACGGCGAGGGCGGCATCGAGAATGGCCTGGCGCGTGGCATCGTCCAGGTTCGGCGCCGGCGCCATCTCGACCACTTTCTGATGGCGCCGCTGCAGCGAGCAATCGCGTTCAAAAAGATGGACGAGGTTGCCGTGCCGATCGCCCAGCAGTTGCACCTCGATATGGCGAGCACGCGTGATGAATTTTTCGAGGAAGACGTCAGCAACGCCGAACGCCGTGCCAGCCTCGCGCTGCGCCTGCTCCAGGGCGTCATCCAGCTCCTCGGCGGCGCGGGCAACGCGCATGCCGCGCCCGCCGCCCCCCATCGACGCCTTGACGATGACCGGGTAGCCGAGGCTCTTCGCCAGCTTGTGCGCCTTGGCCTTGTCCTTGACGGGCTCGTCGCCACCCGACAGGATCGGCACCTTAGCGAGCTTGGCCAACCGGCGCGCCGCGAGCTTGTCGCCGAGTTGATCGAGCACTTCCACGCGCGGGCCGACGAAGATGATGCCCGCGTCCCTGCATGCCCGCGCGAATTTGGCGTTCTCCGAGAGAAAGCCATAGCCAGGATGGATCGCATCCACCTCACGGGCGCGTGCCAGGGCGACGATGGCGTCGATATCGAGATAGGACCGCAGCGGCTCGCCCGGCGTCCCGACCTGGTAGGCCTCGTCCGCCTTGAAGCGGTGCAAGGCAAAACGATCCTCGTGAGCGTAGATGGCGACCGTGCGGACGCCGAGCTCGTGCGTCGAGCGGAACACGCGGATGGCGATCTCGCTGCGATTGGCGACCATCAGCCTGCGAATCGACTTGAACGTTGGCGCTGCGGTCGCGTGATTTTCCGGCATAAATGACCAATCGTGACGATGGGGCCTCTTCTCGACAATCACTCTCCGACAGGTTTTCTTATGAACAATGCGGCAATTGGAAACGCGGGCGGTCGGGAGGGCGAGGCTCCTGCCGAGCCGTGAGCCCATAGCAATGCACTTACAAACGGCTGGGCAGGAGTCTCGCCCTCCGGAACGCCGGCTCACAGTCCAAATGTTGCATCTGCACCGCGGACCCTTCCCTATAATGAAGGCGTGCACGTCGAATGAATTCACTCGAGGCCCGTGATGAAGAACAAGTTCGTCATCCTTGCGCTCGTCGTCATCTTGGTCGCCGCTGGCGGTGGGGCGGTGTACTGGTTCTCTCACGACAACCACGGCCTGCGTTTCCCCGGCATCGTCGAGATTCAGGAGGTGCGGCTCGGCTCCAAGGTCGGCGGCCGTGTCGAGGCGGTGCTGGTGAAGGAAGGGGACGTACTCGAAAAAGACACCTACCACCGGCAACCGCTGGTTGTCTTCGAGGCGCCTGAGTTGAGGAATCAAAAGCAGCAAGCGCTCGCGCGGTTGCAGGCGGCGGAGGCGGACTGGGACCGAGCGAAGAATGGCCCGCGCTGGGAAGAAATCAACGCCGCCTTTGCCGGCTTCACCTCCGCCCAGGCTAAGTACGATCGCGTCCTGAACGGCTGGCGCATCGAGGAGCAGCAACAGGCGAAAAGCGATCTGGACACTTCCGAGGCCGACTACGAGCAAGCCCTGCGCGAGTGGAACCGTGTGGCGGGGCTGTACCGCCTGCAAAATGCCTCGCGGCTGGAGTACGACACGGCCCTGGGAGCACGCGATCGCGCCCTGGGGCGTATGAACTCGTCGCGGGCCCGTTTCAAGATGGTCGTGCAGGAAGGCTCGCGGCAGGAAGACAAGGACGAAGCCCGCGCCGACCGCGATCGGGCGTACGCCAACTATTTGCAACTCCAGAACGGCACACGCAAGGAGGACAAGGACCTGGCCAAGGCCAAGGTCGATGAACTCCGCGCCAACCTCGTAGCCATCGAGATCAGTCTCGCCGAGACCACGGTGAGCGTGCCGGCCAATCTCGGCAAGGCCGTCGTCGAGGTGGTCGCCGTCAGGCCGGGCGATCTCGTGGCGCCCAATCAACCGATTGTCCGGGTGCTGCGCGTCGAGGATCTGTGGGTGAAAATCTTCGTGCCGGAGACGCAATATGGCCTCGTCACCCTCAAGAAAGAGGTCAACGTGACCATCGATAGCCATCCGGGCAAAGTGTTCAAGGGCATTGTCGTGCAACGCTCCAATATCAGCGAGTTCACGCCGCGCAACGTGCAGAGCGTCGATGAACGCCGGCATCAAGTGTTCGGCGTGAAAATCCTCGTCAAGGATCCCAGCGGCGTTCTCAACGCGGGCATGGCG
Organism: Gemmataceae bacterium; assembly: GCA_009692065.1. Lineage (GTDB taxonomy): Bacteria > Planctomycetota > Planctomycetia > Gemmatales > Gemmataceae > SIAQ01. The sequence goes on along the minus strand of SHZY01000085.1, from coordinate 19,555 downwards.
GCGGAGGTGACGATCCCGCTGGATTGAACCCTATGCCCCCACTCACCATCGACGCTCGCGGCGTCACCGTTCGCTTCGGCAAATTCACCGCCGTGAACAACGCAAGCCTCACCGTCGCTCCAGGCGAAGTCTTCGGCCTCCTGGGTCCCAACGGCTCCGGCAAGACGACGCTCATCCGCGGCCTGTGCGGGCTGGTGCCGCTCGCTGGCGGAACCGCGACCGTGCTGGGGCATGATGTCAACACCGAATCGGAACGCGTACGCGCCCAGATCGGCTACATGTCGCAGAAATTCTCCTTGTACGAAGACCTCACCACCCGCGAGAACATGGACTTCTACGCCGGCATCTACGGCCTGACCGCGAAGCAGGCGATGGACCGGGAGGACGAGCTGATCGCCCTGACCGGCATGGGACCATACATGGACCAGTACGCGGGCCGACTCTCCGGCGGCTGGAAGCAACGGCTCGCCCTCCTGTGTGCCCTTCTGCACCGCCCCCGACTTATCTTCCTCGACGAGCCGACCGCCGGCATCGATCCCGTCGCCCGCCGCGATCTGTGGAACCTGCTCTTTCGCCTGTCCGCCGAAGGCATCTCGCTCGTGGTCACCACGCATTACATGGATGAAGCGGAACGCTGCGCCCGTGTCGGCTATATTTACATGGCGAACCTGCTCGCCGTGGGCACGCCGCGCGAGTTGAAGGAGATGCCCGGCGTCACCCCGCCCGGCACGCGCTGGCTGGAGATTTACGATCTAAACACGGCCGGGCTACTGGAAAAACTACGCAAGATTCCGGCGATTCAGCAGGCAACGATCTTCGGCCAATCGATCCACGCCCTGGTGGAGAAGGACCGGTCCCTCGCGGAACTGGGGCTGGAGAACGTAAAAGTCGTCGATGCCGAGCCGTCGCTCGAGGATGTATTTGTCACGATCTCGCGGGCGCAGGCGGCCAAGATCTGATTCGATTTCGTTTAGCGCCCGCGCGACGCCGCGCGGGCGCTAAACGAAGAGAAGGATTTACCCATGAACAACGGCTTCTCCTTCCAGCGCACCTACGCCGTCGCACGCAAGGAATTCTTGCACATCATCCGCGATCCAGCGACCTTGTTCTTTGCCATCTTCATTCCCGTGATCGAACTCTTCATGCTCGGCTATGCCATCAACACCAATGTGCGCTTCATCTCGACCGTGGTCTTGAACCAGTGCCAAACCGAAGAAAGCAAGCGGATGATCCGCATGTTCGAGAACTCCCAGGATTTTCGCGTCGTCAAGTATGTCTTCTCCGAGGAGGAGATGAACTGGATGATCCGCTCCGGCAAAGCGAAAGTCGGCATCAAGATCCCCGAAGACTTCTCGCGCCAGATCGAGGCCAAGCGGTCGGCGCAAATCCTCATTCTCGTTGACGGCTCCGAATCCAGCGTCGCCGGTGAGGCGCTCCACGTCTCGAATGCCCTCGCGCTGCAGGAATCGCTCAAGCAGTTCCTCAACGACAACACGCAGTTCGCCGTCGACGCACGGCCGCGCATCCTGTTCAATCCCGACACACGCTCAGCCAACTTCTTCATCCCTGGCCTGATGGTCGTCATGTGCCAGATGATGGCGATCATGCTGTCGGCCAACGCGATCGTCCGCGAAAAGGAGAAAGGGACGCTCGAACAACTCTTCATGACGCCTGTCAAAGCAGGAGAGTTGATTCTCGGCAAGCTGATCCCATACCTCGTGTTGACCATCATCGAATTCACGACGATCCTGTTCTTGATGTGGTCCGTCTTTCAGGTGCCGATCCACGGCTACGTGATGACACTGATGATGCTGACGTTGCCGTTCACATTCTCATTCCTGGGCATGGGACTGTACATCTCGACGCAGGTGAATACGCGCGAGGCGGCGGGGCAGATGGCGATGGGGACGATGATGCCGTCGATTTTTCTATCGGGTTATGTCTTCCCGCTCGATTCGATGCCGGTGTTTTTCTGGTATGTCGCGCAAGTCTTCCCGACGACATGGCTGATCGACGCGGCGCGCGGCGTGATCCTGCGCGGGGCCGGCTTCTCGGAACTTTGGCTGCACTCGGTGATCTTGTGGACAATGGGAATTGTGTCGTTTTTCTTGGCGGCGATGAAGTTCCGCAAGCGGCTATCCTAGTTTTCGTTTAGCGCCCGGGTGGCGCTAAACGAAAACACGGGTCACGGAATCACTTCGGCCTGGGCATAGAACTCGATGCGGCCGTCGGTTTGCAGATCGGTCTCGACGGTGATCTTGCGGGCCAGTTTCTCGCCCGCCTCGCGCGGGCTCAACGTCACGGTCAGGACGTGGACTGTCTCACTGGTGTCGCTCGCCGCCTTCACCTGGACCTGCTTGTCGGTGCCGAAGATGCCCGTGATGCGGAAGGGCCGCACGCCGCGGATGATCACCTTGCGATCGGAGTCGGTTCCCGCCTTGACCTGGCCGAGCGAGATGGTGCTCGGGTTGACGGTCAACGGCGACTCGACTTCAACGGTCACCGGCACGCGCAGCTTGGGGATGGCCGAGTTATTGGTCTTGAGCCAAATGTCGGTGTACCATTTGCCCGCCGGCGTGTCGCCGCGCAGCTTGGCGGTGATTTCGTAGGCGGTCTCTCCGCCGGAGCGCTCCACTTTCTTGAAGGTCGGCTGCACGTAATTGCTCTCGCTCTTCACTTCGAGGATCTCCGCCTGGACCCCGCCGAGAAAGGCGATGGTGATCTTGCTTTCCGGCGTGGCGCCGCGCTTGACGCGTCCGAAAGCGATATTGTCCGGGTTGAACGTAATGTCATTCCGGCTGGCGGCTTGGACCCACAGGCGGACCCGTTCCCGGCTCGGTTTATCGAAGTACACGAAAACTTCGATAGTCTTGGTGGGGGTGGGGAACCGGTTGGTATCCATCGTGACGATGATGGCGGTCTCCTCGCCAGGCTCCAGATACATCTTCAGGGCGCGTGCCGACGAGCAGCGCCCGCACGACACGTCGATCTTGACGATGCGCACGGGCTCTTTCGTCTTGTTCACAAGGCGAAATGGGTGCGATACGACCTGGCCATGGGGGACAGAACCAAAATCACGCGAGAGTTCGTCGAACATGCCGTCCGCCCACGACTGGGCATGTGCTTGACTAGCTACTCCCATCAAGACGGCAAATATCAAAGCATAGCGATGCATAGTTTCTTCCCTGCTGTTCTCACCCCTCCCCTTCGCGCCCTCGTGAGGTTGTGTTGTTGCCACGGGACCGAGCACGAAATGAGAGTCACTTAATTGTATGTCGTACGCTGCCTACGAAAGCAACTGCATGGAGCCCAAATTCACAACTACCACTAAACTCGGCAACGCAAGGAAGGCAACTGACTAAATGTCGCTACTCCGCCTACTTCTGTCATCTTCGTGCCAAGCACAATTCGGACAGCTTCACGCACCAGCAATCTCTACCCAGGCGTCAAAAGTTACCAAACGGCAGCTGAAACCAAGGTGTCCCAGGGGCTACCGGCCGTGGGCAAGCACGGCGACTCCGATCGCCTTCGGTTTGAACGCCCGTAGCGGTCTGGCGGCCTCACTGGCCGTGGCGCCGGTGGTGAGAACGTCATCGACGAGTAGGACGCTCTTGCCAGTGAGGTCGAGCGGCCCGCCGCCTGAAAAGCGTGCTTGACGTTCTCGCGGCGGCCGCTGGCGGACGTTTGCCCAGTCTGCGGCGGCGTCGCGCGCACTCGCCGCAAAGCCCGAGGCCAGCACGGGACAGCGAGTTCCCGGGCCAGCGCAGCGGCGAGGATGTCTGCCAGGTTGAAGCCTCGCCGCCAGCGCCTCGTCCAGAAGAGCGGGACCGGAATCACGACATCCGCCTGAAACGCCGCGAGTCGATTGGCCATGTGTTTCGCCCACAGGCCGGCGATCGCCTCGGCCAGATCTTCGCCGGTCCAGAGTTTCATGCGCAGGATGACTTCGCGCAGCAGACCCTCGTAAGGCGCCATGCGGAAGACCTGATAAAAGGCAAACGACTCGTCCGTGCACGCCGGGCAGCCATGTTCGAGCGTGAGATGCGGACCCACCGTGCTGGAACAGCGCGGGCACGTCGGAAAGGGATCCACTGTCAATCGAGGCATGCAGATGGCACAGACGGCACGTTGCTCCGGCGGCATGACCACGCCGCACGTCCAGCAAGTGTTAGGATAAATCAGTTGCGTGAAGCCGCTCAGGATGCCGCGGCCAAGAGTGCCGAGATTCGACATGAGGTGCCCCCGTGGTGCAGGCTCCGTGCCTGCACTCGTTATATTCAACTCGGCCAAGAATGTGGGATTGACGAGCCGAGCCGAGTGAGCGGCCGGGTTGAGGCGCCCGGTCGATGAATGCTCAACCCAGCTCCTGACGGAGCTCAACTCGCCTGGACCAGAGATCAGGCAGCGTTTGACAGGACGCTGGCACCGCACAGGCGCTCCAGCTGCATTGGCGGCGACTCCTCCGGCAGCGCCAAGGTCTCCGGCGCGACGAAGAAAGAATGCTCCAGGGCGTATTGGCCTCGCAGCTCCGCGTGGCTGATGGTGTCGGAGAACAGCAGCCAGGCCGTCCCGGGTTTGAAATGCCACAGCCGGCGGGGTGAGCGTTCCTGGAAGTCCTCGTTGGTCTTGAGGAAATGGTGCAGACGCAGCATGAAGTCGTCGTAGCCGGTGCGTTCCAGGACGTTGGGTTGAAACAAGCCGAGAATCCCCTGCCCTATCTTGCGGACCCAGGTGTTCGAGTCATGCGTCGGAAAGCCGACCTGTTCGCCGTACTTGTCCAGCACGCGCGCAAAGGTTTCGGACGTCGTCCAGACGCGGTCATCGATTGGGTTAATGTTCACGTAGCAGCGCAAGATGCGGTAGCCGCGTGTTGGGCGTGAAGGAAAGGCATCGAAGTGCAGAAGATCGTTGCGCGCCGTCATGCGCAGCTTGCGCGTTGCTTCCTCCGCGGTTCGCAGACTGGCGCGATCCGGCTGCCAGGCTTGGGCATAGCGCGGCAACAATGTCGCCAGCCAGCTTTGCACGTGTTGCGAAAAATCGCGCATCAGAGTTCGCAACCGATCGGCCTGTTCCGAGGAATGTTGCACAAAACTGGAGACGGAGTGCTCGGCTGGATTGTAACTGATGTTCTTGTGGGCCGTGCTGCTGAGCTGCTGTTGCATGAGGAATGCGAGATCGTCCCCCGTTGGCAACCTGAACGGAGAGGGCGTGAAGGTGACGAGTTCGCCGAGTTCGAGGCGTTCTTCCAGTGAATTCTTGGTGAAAGTCATCGCATGTCCCTGGCTGTGTCAGTCCCGGAGGGACGAAAGTCAATAGCCAGGGGCGCAAGCCCCTGGACAGACGCGGCCTGGCCCGAAAGCCCCGGAGGGGCTAAAGTGTCTGCTGGCCAATCACTTTCGCCCTTCCAGGGCCCTTAGACGGGTTAAATTCGGCCTACCAGGGGCTTGCGCCCCTGGCTATTTACTTCCGCCCCTACGGGGCTGCAATACAACACGATCCGAGCTATAGATGCCCCTCGTGCCGCGCGTGCGAAACGTGCCGAATCTTAGTCTCCGCATGCGGTCCACTGCCATAGCTGGGCGTGGCGGCTAGGGGCAGCGTCAGAATGTAGCGCGTGACCCCGGCGTGATGCCCGTCAAAGCGAACATCGCCGCCTTGCTGTCGGGTCAAGCGCCAGGCCAGCGGCAACCCCATGCCACGTCCGCGGCCGGCTGATCGGCCCGAGAAAAACGGATCGAACTGATGCTCGCGAGCGCTCTGGCACGGTCCCGTCCCGCTGTCCTCCACGATGAAGTCGAGCGACTGCTTGCCCGTCTTCGCGATGCGAATGCCGGCCCACCCGTCGGCGGGGGCGGCTTCGATGGCATTGCGCAACAACGCCGTCAAGGCGGTGCGCACCTGGCCGACGTCGGCGTGCAGATATTCGTCATGCGCCCATTCCAGCAGGACCACGCGCACTTTCCGCTGCTGGGCCAGCGCTTGCAGAGCGTAGGCAACCTCCAGCGTCACGCTGCGGGCGGACAGGGTTTGCAATTTCGGCGGCTGCGGCCGTGCGAATTGCATCAATTCGATCAAGATCGTGTGCACACGCTGCGTTTGGCCAATGATCTTGTGCAAGGATGGCTTGATGCTGCTGCGCAGGTTGTCGAGGTACTCGCCGAGGTTGTCAATCTCGTCGGCAGGCACATCGAGGCAATCGATTTGCTTCAGCACGTACTGGGCTTGGCCGGACATGACAGCCAACGGGTTGTTGATCTCATGCCCTGCCCCGGCTGCAAACTCCGCGAGGGCGGACAACTTGAGCGTCTGTAGCCGCTCTTTCTCTTCGGCACATTGCTGCACCAGAGCGGCTTGCATGCGATCGAGGTTTTGCTGTAAGTGTTCAATCCAGGCGCTGTCGTCTTGCCGGCGATTTTCGAGGGCAATCTGCAACAAATCGCCCAGCAGTGGGCAGCGCGCCGGCGACTCCCATTTCCCTGCGGGCAACTCGGCTTGCAACGCTTCGGTCGTGATCGCTTCGACCGTTTCCTTGCTCAGCTTCAGCTCGGCAAGCAAGTCGTTCACGTCCGCGTCGATGGACAAGCCGAGCCCGCCGTCGCGTTCCTGAGTCAAGAGCACTGACATTTGCACGACCTGGAACAGTTGCCGCTCAGCGCCGAGACGCTGGGCAATGCTCGCGTGCAGGCCAAGGTGGCCGACGATTGCCGACAGCCAAACGGGCAAGCGCCAGGCTCGGCTCAGGCGGCGCGCAATGGCAGCGTGATCGCAGCCCCAGACTTCCGGCTGCCACACTACTGGATTGGCGCCGGTGCGGACACATTCAAGAGCGTCGCCTATTTTCGCGGGCGCTAGAGCCGACAGGGCCAGCCAGCCGAGCGGTGCCAAGAATGCCGCGATCCAGGCGTGCAGAGGATCGGCGCCGACGGTTTCCGCCAACCGCGTCGCCAGCATCGCCTGCCGATGGCAGGCACGCTGCACCGCCGCCGGGCCGGGCTGGCTCCAGTCCACGAAACCGTGATCGAAGTTAGCTTGATGAGCGAGAACAGCTTCCAGAACAGCAGCGTCGAGGAGATGCGGAGACTTGCAGGAATCAAGCAATCGGGCATGGAGGAGAACGACGCCCGGATCAGTTCGGATTTGCGTCCACGCCGAAACTAACGGCGTGCGGGCCAGCATCGTCAAGGAAGCGACGCCGGGGGCCAACCAGCGCAGATCCATCGCCGCTTCGCCAGGTGTTTTCATGGGACATCCATGTCAGGAGGGTAGCGAGTGGCGAGTGGTGAGTGGTTTGACAGCAGTCACCACTCACCACTCACCACTCACCTACTCACCCACTCACGAATTTACGCGTGCGCGGGTTCCGCGACTTCCATGTCGAGCATCTTGCACATGCGTTCGATCAGATGTTCGGCGTCGAACGGCTTGTGCATGAAGTCGTCAGCCCCGGCCAGACGGAGATCCTGGATCTTGTCCTCTTCGATCATGCCGCTGATGCAGAGGATTCGCACTTCTTCCATCGTGGAATCGGCACGAACGCGCTGGCAGACTTCCTTGCCGTTGATGTCCGGCAGCATGACGTCGAGAACGAGCATGTCAGGACGGTACTCTTTCACCAGCATGCCGGCGTCGAAGCCGGTGGTGGCAATCTTGACATCGAAGCGGCCATCCTCTTCGAGGAACTTGGTCATGATTTCGACCAGCTCGGTGTCATCATCGACGAGCAGGACCTTGCGGCGGCCCGATTCCAGCGCGTCGGTCGGAATGCCGTTGTCCTTCATGAACTTGTAGAGCATTTCTCGCGGGATGCGGCGAAATCGCGACCCAGGGACCCGGAAGCCCTTGAGTTGCCCGTTGTCAAAGCAACGGATGATGGTTTGCTGGCTGACCTTGCAAATCTTCGCAGCTTCGCCTGTCGTGAAAACGGTCTTCATGGGTACATCCATCCCTGTCGGCGCCCAGCCGACGATTGAGGACAGGCCCGCGGTTCCTCTCTTCCACAAGAAGGCGGCGGACCGAGATCTTCCTTGACAAGCCTCTTTCGGTTTCCCGTTCGGCGAGTCAGGCTTTCCGCTAAGATACCGAGAGTGCCTTATTCGAATCAATCCCGAAATTCGGCGTTCCCGACCGTACCGTAACGAATTGCCAACCTTGCCGATGGTGTGGATTATAACCACCTTGCAAATCGTGTCAATGCGACCTTCCCTTGAGCGAAACCCGCAAGTCGTTTATTTTCAGCATCTTGCAGGGCTCAGCGCGGGGCCGACACGGAAGCAAGCAAACTTGGCCTGACGCGGATAGTTCTCCTTGGCGTAATAGTTACCGCCTCTTGGTTATTTCCATATCGTCATCCAATTTGCCTGACTTGAGCGGATTGGGCAGAGTTGCATTGGGAATTTGGGCGGAGTTTGACGGCGCGGAGATTGAACCACGGGGGCAGACGGGGAGCACGGGGAAAAGACTGAGAGGAGAGGATCGCTGCTCTTACTCTCCTGCATTTTCCCCGTACTCCCCGTCTGCCCCCGTGGTTCATTTCTGGATGGCGATTTGCTTACTTCGTCGGCTCGCTCACCTCGCCGAGCACCGTGAGTTGCAGCTGGCCCTGGGCCGCCGGCCTCGCGCTGTTGATGCGCGTCTCCAGTTCTTGCAAATCGAGCGGCAGGCCATTGATCGTGTCGATCGGTAAGCGTTTGTCGGCGAGCAGCCGTATCTTGATCTCGCCACTCGGCTGGTCCGACTCCTCGGCGAGCTTTTCGAGGAGAACCTCGCCATTGGTCGGCTCCACGAGGCAGCCCTTCTTTTCCGAATCCTTGCCCCGCGAATAGCGAGTCGTAATCTCCTTGATCTTTGGATCGATCTCGATGCCAATCCAGTTACATGTCGGTGGAGATACTCGCCAGCTAGTGTTTGGCCTCGAGGGTCGGGTTCTTGGAGAAACTGCCGGAGTTGATGGCGGCCGTCATCATGAAGAAGATGAGCAGCACGCGGGCCGACATCGATGAGCGGGATCATATCGACGTCATCACCCTTGGCCTCTCGCACCGTCGGACTTTGCAAACCCAGATCGACTGGTTCGAGCGATTCATCGCGATCATACGCGGCATTCTGAAGAAATACGTCCATGGAGCGAAGGACCTCGGCAGGATAGGGCCGTCAGGTTCAAGTAACTTCGAAGGTTGTACACGGAAACCACGGGAAACGGCGGTAAAAACAGAAATCTTTCGCGTTTTTTTTTTTTTTTTTGCGCAAGAGAGGTTGTGTGTCGCGTCTGAATTTTAGAAAATGGGGTTGTCTGAACTATCTGCGCCGGAGGTGAATCTATGTTCAAGCGACATCTTTTGCTGCCGTGCTTTTTCTCCCTCGCTCTGATTGGCTTCCTGACGGCGGATTCGTCCGGACAGGCAGGCGGTAAGAAAGGCCCCGGCACCGGTGGCGGCGGCACCCCGCCCCCGACAGGTCCTGGAACCTCGGGGGGCACCGGCTCTTCCGGTAAAGGAAAGTCCCAGCCTGGCACTTCCGGCTCCGGTTCCGGAACGTCGCAACCTGGCAAGGGTGGCAACAACAATTCGGGAGTTTCCAACAACAATAAGAAGGGCGGCACCGCCGTCGATCGGGCCCCCAATCAGCCCACCATGAACATGAGCCTCCGCAATTACCTCGCCAACAAAGCCTACAGCGATTCGATCGTCGCCTCCGCGAGTGCGTCCTACTTGAACACCTGGATGCCGATCAATCCCTGGCAGCCCAACGCTAACCCGTATCAGTCCGGCCAATGGCAGAATGTTTTCAATCCCTACCAGAACATGAACTTCGGGAACCAGAACTACAACCCGTGGGGCAACAACAATCAGTGGGGAAACCAATGGGGCAACAACAACTTCAACAACCCCTGGGGCAACAACAACTTCAACAACCCCTGGGGCAACAATAACTTCAACAACCCCTGGGGCAACAATAACTTCAACAACCCCTGGGGCAACAATAACTTCAACAACCCCTGGGGCAACAATAACTTCAACAACCCCTGGGGCAACAATAACTTCAACAACCCCTGGGGCAACAACAACCCAGGCATGTTCGCCCCCGGCGTAGGCGGGTTCGGCGGCGGCATGGGTGGCGGCTTCGGCGGCTTCCGGCCCTTTGGCGGCTAACGCCCCACTCTCTCTCAGGTAATCAACCAACCGCTCGCAACCTTTTGCGAGCGGTTTTTTCTTGTTCCAGCGCGCGCCTCCATATACTGCCAGCAGAGCCGTTTGCTCACTTACACTCACCCTCACCCCCGACCCCTCTCCCGGGGGGAGAGGGGAGAAAATCACGCATGGCGCTGGCGATCTTCGTGATCTTTGTGTTCGTCACCGGCGCCTCGGTTGGGAGCTTCTTGAATGTCTCGATCGCCCGGCTGCCGCTCGAAAAAAGTCTGCTGTGGCCCAACTCACGCTGCGGCGCCTGTCTGCAATCGATCCACTGGTACGACAACCTTCCGCTCATCAGCTACTTCATCCTCAGAGGCCGGTGCCGAACCTGCCGTCAACATTATTCGATCACCTACTTTCTCGTCGAACTGGGCACCGCACTGGGTTTCGTTGCTCTCTTTTGGCTCGAAGCCGTCCAGAACGTACATGGTTGGCCAGGTCACGGGGCGTTTTCCCGACTCGGCAACATCCCGGGAACCTCGTGGTTCGGCTTCGCGTGGCATGCCCTGCTCTTCTCGTTCCTGATAGTCGCATCGGTCTGCGATCTCCGGAGCCGGGAGATTCCACTGCACTTGACGTTGACCGGCACGGCAATCGGCTTGATCGGCTCGGTGCTGATGCCGTGGCCGTGGCCGCAATCCCTCGACGGCATCAACACCAACCCCGCGTTGCCGCTGCGGCAAGGAGTCTACCCCTGGCCCGTTTGGCTGCCAATCCCTGCATGGTGCGATGGCCCCGGCACCTGGCAGACAGGTCTGGCGACCGGCTTGATCGGGGCTCTGGTAGGGACTTTCCTGTTACGCGCAATCGGATTTCTGTTCAGCAAGGGGCTTGGCAAGGAGGCGCTTGGCCTCGGCGATGCCGACTTGATGATGATGGCCGGCAGCTTTCTCGGCTGGCAGATCGTCGTTGTTGCGTTTTTTTTGAGCGTCTTCCCGGCCCTGCTCTTTGGTATCATTCAGTTGGTGGTGCGCAAGGATAATTCGCTCCCCTTTGGTCCATCGCTGTCGCTGAGCGTCATGGCCACCTGCCTCGCCTGGCAGCCGATTGGCAATGCGGCACGCCCGTATCTCTTCGCCGGCGAGATGCTGATCTACGCCGCGGTCGGAGGCGCTGGGCTGCTGTTCGTGATGGCATTCTTGCTGAAGCTTATGCGGAGACCCGAGGAACCCCAGCCATGAAACCGATCGTTATCGTCGATTACGGCATGGCCAACCTGCGCAGCGTGCAGAAGGCGTTCGAGAAGGTCGGCGTGCCGGCACTCATCACGGCTGATCCGAATCGCTTCGCTGAAGCCGACAAGCTGGTGCTGCCGGGCGTCGGCGCCTTTCGCGATGCGATCGCAAGGCTGCACGAAGCGAAGTTCGTCGAACCGATCAAAGATCACGTTCGGTCGGGCAAGCCGTTCCTGGGCATCTGCCTGGGCCTGGAGTTATTGTTCACGACCAGCTACGAGGACGGCGTCTATCAAGGGCTGGATATCTTTCCCGGCGAGGTCGTGCGTTTCGAAAACGTTCCCGGCTTGAAGGTCCCGCATATGGGCTGGAACCAGCTTCGCATCCGCCGGGCGGCGCCGATCTTTCGCGACCTGCCGCCGGATCCAGCCGTGTACTTTGTGCACTCCTATTACGTGAAGCCGAAGGATGCGGGCATCATCGCGACCGAGACCGATTATCCGACGCCGTTCACGTCGGCGATCTGGCGCGACAACGTGGTGGCGACGCAGTTTCATCCGGAGAAGAGCCAAAAGGTGGGGCTGGCGATGCTGCGGAAGTTTGCGGAGTGGTAAATGGTCTTTCTCCCCTCTCCCCTCCGGTGGTGAGGGGGCGGCGTGTGCAATAAATTCACTCTTCATCGGTTGTTATCGCTTTGCGTCCTCCCGAAGAAAAGAGGAACGAGGATCGAAGATCGAGGAATGGCGGATGTGGAAGTGATTTTGGCCGGTTTGACTTCTCCGTTCCTAATTCCTCGTTCCTCGTTCCTCATTTTGTTACTTGGAAACGCAAGCCCCCTCTGCCCCGGAGGGCAGAGGGGAGGAGAACCGTAAATGCAAATCTACCCCGCCATCGACCTGCGCGGCGGCCAGTGCGTCCGCCTACGGCAAGGCGATTACAGCCAGGAAACCGTCTTCGGCGTCGATCCCGCCAAGATGGCCCAGCGCTGGGTTGCCGACGGCGCCACCTGGCTGCATCTCGTCGATCTCGACGGCGCCAAGGAAGGCAAGCCGATCAACGGCCCCAGCATTCGCGCCATCGTGCAAGCCAGCGGCGTGCCGTGCCAGCTCGGCGGGGGCTTGCGCAACGAGGAGCACCTGCGTGACGCGCTGTCATGGGGCGTGACGCGCGTCATCCTGGGCACCAAGGCGTTGCAATCTCCCGCCTGGCTGGCACAGATGGCCCGCCAATTTCCAGGCAAGATCGCGCTCGGCATCGACGCCAAGGGAGGCAAGGTCGCCACCCAGGGTTGGCTTGAGGTCTCGGAAATGACCGCTCTCGACCTGGCGAAATCGTCCGCCCAACTTCCGCTGGCCGCCATCATCTACACCGACATCAGCCGCGACGGCATGATGCAAGGCGCCAACGTGGCCGCGATGAGCGAGATGGCGGCCGCGGTTTCGCTTCCCGTCATTGCTTCCGGCGGCGTTACCACGCTTGACGACGTCAAGAAGTTGAAGCAGAGCGGCCTGGCCGGCTGCATCATCGGCCGAGCCCTTTACGAAGGGCAATTAAACCTGCGCGAAGTTATTGTGATTATTTCTGGTAAATAAAATGATTTTCGCGCGCCGATCACGCATAATAACCGACTTGCATCCACAACCGGGGGGGGGCGTTTTCAGGCGGGCGCCCATGTTGAAGTTAATATTTGGAGCGGTAGGCGGTCTCGGCGGCGGGGCTATAGTGGTTTATTTCGCCTTTGTGGGCGGTCCCCAAGGCGAGGGGGCCGTTTAAGCTTGGCAAACGGCCGCCATGCTGTTTGGCCTGCTCGTGTTCGGCGCCAGCATGTACCTCATCATCGACACCGTCAAACACCAGCAGCAAGCAGAGCCAGAAAAGAAGCCAGAACGCCCCGTCGATGTGGATGACGAACGGCCCCGGAGGAAACGACGATCCCATCGCATCGATGACGACGACCTCTACGGTCGGCCATCCAAGCTGCGTTGATCCTGCGATGACGACGACTTACCCGGATAATTCTACGAAGAGAATTTGAACCACAGAGGCACTGAGGACACCGAGAAAAGGCTAAAGAGGTTAAATACACTATGTCCGTGTTGTCGGGACGGAATAACTGACGCAACTCCTTGTTCCAATTGGCTTTCTCTGTGTCCCCTGTGCCTCGGTGGTGAATAACTCGGGCTAAAATCCTTGAACTTTCCCGGAGCATTTATGGCACATCAAGTAGATGACATCCGCACCGTGGCACTCGTCGGGCATGAAGTTGCCGGCAAGACGTCGCTCGCCGACGCCTTGCTGTTCAAGGCCAAGGCCGTGGAGCGGCGCGGCAGCGTCGAGGACGGGTCCAGCGTTTCCGACTTCGACGAGGAGGAAAAGAAGCACAAATACTCCATCGACTCCAGCCTCCTCAACTTCGATTACCAGGGCAAACGCGTCTACCTGATCGACACGCCCGGTAAGCCCGATTTCATCGGTCAGGCCCTCGGCGGGCTCAATCCCGTCGATACTGCCATCGTCGTCATCTCAGCAACCGCCGGCATCCAGGTCAACACCCGCCGCATGTTTAACGAAGCCGGCAAACGCAACCTGGCGCGCATGATCGTCATCAACAAGCTCGACTCCGAGAATGTCCACTTCGACGATTTGCTCAAGGTCATCCGCGACACCTTCGGCAAGGCATGCGTCCTGCTCAACGCGCCCCTCAACGTTGGGCCTGGATTTAGCGGCGTCGTCAGCGTGCTCACCCCGCCGGCCTCTCCACCGGCTGACTGCAAGGTCGATCTGGCCGCGGCACGCTCGCTGCTTTTGGACGCCATCGTCGAGGCCGACGAATCGCTCATGGAAAAATATCTCAGCGAAGGCGACGTTTCCACCGACGAATTGACAGCCGCCTTTCCCAAGGCGCTCGCCGCCGGTACGGTAATTCCGATCCTGTGCACCGCAGCCAAGAAGGACAAGGACCTCGGCGTGGAGGAGTTGCTCGAGGCAATCATCAAGGACACGCCGTCCCCCACCACTGCGACGCGCCACAAGGGCATGAAGGGAACCGGCGACAAGGCGCAAGAGGTCGTCATCGAACCCAGCGTAACCGGCGAATTTGTCGGCCAGGTCTTTAAAACCATCTCCGACAAGTTCGTCGGCTCACTCAGCTACTTCCGCGTCCTCTCCGGCAAAGCAACGCCGGAACAGACGCTCATCAGCCTGCGCACCGGCCACGGCCACCGCGCGAGCGGCTTCCTTCTCATCCAGGGCAAAGCGAACAAACCGATCACCCAGGCGATCCCCGGCGACATCATCGCCGTCGCCAAGGTCGAGGACCTGCACATCGGTGACACCGTCGCACTCAACACGAATGCTCCCAAACTCCCCGTACCCAAATATCCGACGCCGATGTACGGCCTCGCCGTCGAGCCCAAGGCGCGCGGCGACGAGCAGAAGATCTCCGGCAGTCTGCACAAGATTGCCGATGAGGATCCCACCTTCAAAATGACGCGCGACGCCCAGACGAAGGAACTCGTCATCACGGGTACGAGCCAAATTCACCTTGATATCGTGCAGAAACGCCTCAAGGCTCGCTATGACCTCGAGATCATTACCCATGAGCCGAAAGTCGCCTACCGCGAAACTCTCACGGCGATGGCCGAGGCAGAGTATCAGCACAAGAAGCAGTCGGGCGGCCGTGGGCAGTACGGCAAGGTCCACTTTCGCGTCTACCCGCTCAAGGATCTCGGCATCAAGAGCGAGGAGGAACTGCTCGAAAAATTCGCCAACAAATCCAAATTCGAGAAGATGCGCTCGGCTCACTACGATCCGACCTATAACTTCGCGTTCATCGACCACATCGTCGGCGGCACGGTTCCGATTAACTTTATTCCGGCAGTCGAGAAGGGTTGCAAGGAAGTGCTGGACCAGGGCGCCCTGGCGGGCTATCGCATGCAGGATGTCGCGGTCGAGCTTTTTTTCGGCAAATATCACGACGTAGACAGCTCGGAAGCCGCATTCAAGACGGCTGCGCGTATGTGCTTCAAGAAAGCGTTCCGCGAAGCACGCCCCGTCTTGCTGGAGCCGATTGTCCACATGGAGGTGACGCTGCCGACGAAATACACCGGCGATATCTTGAAGGACCTGAACGGCAAACGTGCCCGCGTGGAAGATCAGGACAGCCTGCCCGGCGACCTTGCTGTGATCAAGGCGATCGCACCCTTGGCAGAGATGACACGCTACGCCGCCCAGCTCGGCAGCATCACGCAGGGGCAAGGCAGCTACACGATGGAATTCAGCCATTACGACATCGTGCCCGCCAACGTGCAGCAGCAGATTGTCAGCAAGACGAAGATGTCGGAGGAGGAAGAGGAGTAACCGCGCCGAGTCCCGAACTGACGCCTGAGAATAGCCCAGCACTTCAGTGCTGGGCCTCCCCGCCGCTGGCAATAATCTGAGTCCCGACAAGGACGATTGAACCAAAGCAACATTCCGGTTCAGTCGTCCCTACCGGGACTCAATGGTTCTCGGAACACGCGGTCCCAGCACTAAAGTGCTGGGCTATTCTCAGCCGTCCCTACGGGACTAAGAATCGCCGATCGAATCGCATCGGCCGCGTCGCCCGCCGCACGCTTTTCGACATCCACCGTCACGTCGCTGCACGCCTCATACAGAGGTTCACGTGCGCGCAGCAATTCCTCAATCTCGGCCAATCCGCCCTGCCCCAGGTTCGGCCGCCTCTCCGCCGTCGTGATATCTTGTTGCATCCGCTGCCACAACACGTCGGCAGAAGCGCGGAGCCAAACGACGACGCCCTGCTTGAGGCAAACGCGATTCTCTTCACGCAAAACCACGCCGCCGCCGGTGGCGAACACGTGATTCTCCAGCGTGCACAACTCGCCCAGGATGGCGGACTCCAGATCGCGAAAGGCCGCCTCGCCGTCGTCTGCAAAAATTTGCCGGATCGATTTGCCCGCCCGCTCTTCCAGCACCGCATCGGCGTCCAGCCAGGACCAACCGAACTTTTCCGCAAGCAATCTCGCCACGGTCGTCTTGCCGGCGCCGCGGTAACCGATCAAAAAAATCAAGCGACGCTTCACGGGGCGGATTCTCCCTCTTCCTTGATGTGTACGGGCGACAGCGCCTTGCGCACCACCATCGCCATCAGATCCAGCGGCGGCGCCTGGCCGGTGAACTGCTCGAACTGCAGGCCCGCCTGGCGTACGAACATATCGACACCCGTCAAGCAATGGCAGCCACGCGTACGGGCTTCGCGGATCAGCAGCGTCGTCTCCGGCGTGTAGATCGTGTCGAACACCATCAACTCGGGGTTCAGAAAGCTTTGGTGCACCGGCATCTCGTCGAGGTTCGGGTGCATGCCGACTGACGTGCAGTTGATGAGCGTGCCGCACTCGGTCTGGTGGCGCGCAGTCCAGTTGACGAACTTGCAACCGACCTCCTCGGCCAGCTTGGCGCCGCGCTCCTCGCTGCGATTCGTGACCGTGACGTAAACGCCTTCCTTGTGCAGAGCATGTGCGATGGCCCGCGCGACGCCGCCGGCGCCGAGGACGAGTACCTTGCGCGAGGAGAGCGGCACTTGCTGATTGTCGGCGCCGAGTGGCAGATTGGCACGCAGCGAATCAAGCGCCGCCTGGGCGTCCGTGTTGGTGGCGTGGAAGCCGGTCTCGGTGGCGACCAGCGTGTTCGCCGCGCCGAACTTCGTTACCAGCTCATCGCATTCCGTCGCACACTTCGCGGCCGCTTCCTTGTGAGGGATGGTGACGCTGTACCCATGCACCGGAATCTCCCGGTAGCCCGTCAGGAACGACGCCAGCTCGCCGCGCGGCACCCGGAATGGCAGATAGATCGCGTTCATCCCCAGCTTCCTGAACGCTGCGTTGTGAATCAGCGGACTCAGGCTATGCCCGATCGGATCGCCGATCACGCCGAATACCTTCGTCTCCGCGTTGATCTTGTCGATGCTGTAGGTCTTGTGCAGCTCCGAGAACGACAGAATCCCCGGCGCGATCTGGCGTTCCTTGTTGAAAGCGCCGTAGGTGAACGGCATGCCGAGCCGTATGCCCAGCACCCGGCTCGCCGTGCCCATGTCACCCATGCAGAAGGCGACCGTCGGCTTCGGCGCATTCTTCAAAAGTGCCATGACGCGCAAGTTGTCCGCCGGCGTCTGGGCCGTCACGACGATTTTGACGACATCGGCGTCGGCCGCGCACATCTGCTTGTAGATTTCTTCGAGGTTGTCCGGCACTCCCTGGATGTTGTGATAGCTGACGATGCGCTGCACTTTGCCGAAGCGTGGAATCTTGTCGATGATGTCGATCTCGAGGTCCACGAAATCAAAGCCGGCGACGATGGCCTGGCGGATCAGCATGAAACGCTGGTCCTCGCTAGCGCGCCATTGCCCGCCGTCGGCCGGCCGGCGGAACGTCGCAATCAGCGGGCAAGGCCGACCTTCGAGCAACCGCTTGAAGTCCGGCGGCTTCGACAGGAAATCGAGCCGCAGCTCGATGAGCTTGGCCCCCTGCTTGCCTGCCTCCTCGAGTTCCGCTTGCATCATTTTGTGGCGCGTGCGGCCGATGACGGCACAGACGACGGGAGTTTCAAATGGGGACATGGGATAACGTCCGATTTATCGTTGCAATTGCGGCAGGTTTCGACAAACTAACCAGCATCATTGTATTACCAAGCCGTCGCCCTGGGCGACGGCGGCCGACCGTCAAGCGGTCGGCTTGGCAAACCCGAGGACCCCATCATGACCAAGCTCCATGCCACCCTGATCGTTTGCGCCAGCCTCCTTGGCGCCACCGCCGCCGGCCTGCAAGCCGGCGAAACCAAGACGGGCTTCATCAACAAGATCCACAAGGGCGCCGACGGCGACGTCAAGTACATCGTCTTCGTCCCCAAGGACTTCAAGGCGGACAATCCATCTCCCGTCATCATCTTCCTTCACGGCGCCGGCGAATCAGGCACCGACGGCAAGAAGCAAGCCGGCACCGGCCTCGGCAAGGCGATTCGCGACAAGAAGGAGAACTTCCCGTTCATCGCCATCTTCCCGCAATCGCAGAAAGGCGGCTGGGGCGCCGCCAGCGCCGAAGGCAAACGCGCCCTGGCCATCCTTGAAGAAGTCGAAACGGAGTACAAGACCGATAAGAAACGCGTCTACCTCACCGGCCTCTCCATGGGCGGCTCTGGCACCTTGAGCATTGCGGTCGCGCATCCCAAGCGATTTGCGGCCATCGCCCCGATTTGCGGCGGCAATGTCAAATCGATCGACGACATCAAGCACATTCCGTCCTGGTTTTTCTGCGGCGACAAGGACAACGCCAAGCTCGTCGAAAACTACCGCGCAATGGCCAAGGCCTTGAAAGACGCCGGCGCCCCGACGCGCTACGACGAGTACCCCGGCGTCGGCCACAACTCGTGGGACCGCGCCTACGGCACCGCGGAGTTGTATGCGTGGTTCTTGAAGCAGGGGACGAAGTAGCAAAATGCTCGATGGCGTTGTTTGCTGGAATACGGCGGCAACGCGGACGAGTTCTGGATTGGGCGGCGCGCCCAGGCGTGATCACGACGACCAATCCTCGGCAGCCAAGCCGGGGATTGCCTTCAGGTCGGCGTCGTAACTGACAACCGTTCAATCTCCGAGTGCCAGAGCGATTGCGGCCACTTGTTTGTCGATCTGCTGTATGACACGGCCACTTTTTTTTTTAGCTCGGCTAAGATTTGACCGTAAAAGTATGCCGCAGGCTTTTCGTGCGGCCAGCATAAGAGTTTGGCGAGGCGTGGGCGGGAGATTTTCCAAGACGCATCTCGGCTGCCACTGGCTTCCAGACCGCCGACAATCTCGCCCAGCACCGGGACGCAAATGCCGACCTTGCGACCCTTTCGCCTCAGCGCAGCAACGCGAGCATCGACCCCTTTGCGTTTGAAAAGAAAGTCGAACGCAGGCCCCGAGTCGAGCATATAGCGCCGGGTCATGGAATTTCCTTTTCCATTTCACGGCGTGCAGCTTCCAGGTTGAATTCCTTCTCCTTCTTCCTCCACACTAATGTCCCGTTGAGACATTGCTGACCAGATGCAAATTCTTGCCGCGGCTTATTTTATGACGAATTTCCATCTGCATCGATTTCAACTTTCCCGCGCGGAATCTCGTAGACTTTTCCACGAATGCCTGTGGAAAGGACTTGACGA
>SHZY01000084.1 GCA_009692065.1 Gemmataceae bacterium | reverse complement strand
AGGGTGGCTTGGAAGAGTTGCGCGAGTTCTTCTTCGCGGCGGCAAGTTCCGCCTCCACTTGCGCAAACCGAGCTTGGAGTTCCTTAAACTGTTGTTCCAGCCTGGCGCATCCTGCGCACGGTAGCGTCCCTGCGGTCGTCATAACGCGAGCGCGCCGCCGCGACTAAAACGTTTGTGTCCAACACGACTCTCAATGGCGCCACGCTTATCCCTTCTGTATCGCGGCCAATCGGCCTGCTACGTCAACTCGCAACCCAGGGTGCGCTCGCTGCGCTCGCGACCCTGGGCTGTGTTGTGCAACGCCTTCAGCGTTGAAGAAAACGCGGGGCGCTCACTTCTTCTGTGCAATCAACTCCAAACATACCAGCCGCTCCTCGCCGCGGACGTAGAGTAGGCCGTGCGAGAGGATGGGGGCGGCCCAGCAGGGGTATTCCAGGAGTTGCTGTTTCGTCTTGGGGTCCTTCAACTCGACCGAGGAGATCTCCTCGTACTTTTGCGGGTTCACCTTCAGCAGGCGCAGCGTGCCGTCCTCGGCGAGGCAGATGAAATGGCCGTCTACCATCAGGAGCGACGTGCGGGTCAGGCCGCGTTCAGACCACATGACCTTGCCGGTTTCCAACTCGATGCAGCGCAGGTCGGCCCCTTGGGTGTGTCGGCCGGAGCAGCCGTAGAGGTAGCCTTCGTGGTAGATCGGCGTCATCCAGTGGGTTGCCATGCTCTTCTTGAACTTCTTGGATTCGTCGCGCAGGACGTCGTAGCCGCCGGGTTTGATCTTCAGGAGGGCGCTGCCGGGGCCGTAGCATTCGGAGATGAAGACCTTGTCGCCGACGACGACCGGGTTGCTGGCGTTGACGCTTTCGACGTCGTCGCTGCGGAAGGGGAAGTGGAAGTCGATCTTGCCGTCCTTCGGGTTGAACGCGAGCAGGCCGCCGCGGGCGAAGACCAGGCAGTAGCGGCGATTGTTGATGGTCGCGAGCACCGGGGTGGCGTAGCTGGCGAGCTCGTCGCCGATCTTGTAGGCGACTTTGCCGGTGAGCTTGTTGAAGGCGACGATGCCGCTGCCGTTGGGCTTGAGGGTTTGATCGAAAAGATTGCGCTGCAAACTGCCTTCGGGGCTGCCGCCGACCTGGACAATCAAGAGGTCGTCTTCGATGACGGGCACGCTGGCGACGCCGAAGAAATTCTGGATGACGTTGAAGTCCTTGTTGACGTTGACGTTCCAGACCGGTCGGCCGTCGGTCTTCACGCAATGGATCATGCCTTCGACGCCGCAGGTGTAGATGTAGTCACCATCGACCAGGGGGCTACAGCGTGGGCCGTTGTTGTAGCCGAAGGCGTCCTTGTAGACGGAGGGGTATTCGAAGTCCCAAACGTGCTGGCCGGTCTTGGCGTCCATGCAGGTGAGGCGGAGGTTCTTACCGTTGCGATCGAAGTGGTAGAGTTTACCCTTGCTGATGACGGGCATGCCGTAGCCGGTGCCGAGTTCCTTGTGCCAAACGATTTTCGGGCCTTCCTTCGGCCATGGCGACAGGATGCCTTTCTCGGCGGAGACGCTGGTGCCGAGGGGTCCGAGAAATTTGGGCCAATCGCTCCCCTGAGCAGAAACATCCACGAAGGACACGAAGAGCACGAAGAGGGAAAGAATCGGGATTCGGTCGACGGAACGGATCATTAGATCTTCCCCTTCGTGTTCTTGGTGCCCTTCGCGGATGATTTGTCTGATCATTCTGGCTTGCATTGCTCGGCTTCGATCTTGGCGATTTTCTCGATGCGCCTCGCATGCCGGCCCCCCTCGAATTGGGTGTCGAGCCAGATCTTGATCATCTGCGTCATCTGGTCCTCGCCGACGAGGTCGGCGGAGAGGCACAGGACGTTGGCGTCATTGTGGCGTCGGCTCATCTCGGCGGTGAGGACATCCTGGCAAGCGGCGGCGCGGACGCCGCGCACTTTGTTGGCGGCCATGCTCATGCCGATGCCGGTGCCGCAGATCAAGAGGCCTCGCTGCATTTCACCCGTGCCGACGCGTTTGGCGACTTCGTAGGCGAAGTCGGGGTAATCGACGCTCTCCGCCCCTTCGGTGCCGATGTCGAGCACCTCGTGCCCCATGGAGCGCAGGAAGGCGAGCAGGCGCCGTTTGATTTCCACGCCGCGATGATCGCTGCCGATGACGATGTTCATGTCACATTCCTCGGCCGCTTGCGGCCTAGCGCTCGCATGGCGCCACGCGAGCGCTAAGCCGCAAGCGGCAAACGGTCACGATTCCAACAGTTCCGGCAAGCGCTGCTCAAGACATTCGAGAATCTGCTGGGCGCACGTTCGATAGTCCGCCAGTTCGCCGCCGATCGGGTCGCTGATATCTTGAAACTGCGGCGACAACATCCGCGGCTCAGCAACACCCGCTGGAGCCACGCTCAGCAGGGTGTACCAGTGGCTCGACGTCATCGAGAACACGTAGTCGGCCCAGCGCAGCAACTCCATGGTCGCCATGGTGCTCTTGTGCTCCGACAAATCCGCGCCCAACTCCTTGGCGACATCCACCGCCGCGGGGCTGGCATCGCCCCCCATCATCGCAGCCAGGCCGGCCGATTGCACGAGAAAATCGTGCTGGCTCAAGTCGCGCGGCGCACAGCCGAGTCGATCGGCAAGCAGCTTCGTGCATAACGCCTGTGCCAGCGGACTGCGGCAGGTGTTGCCCGTGCAAATGAACAAGACGCGGCAAAGGACCAGCCGTTCGAACAGTTCGCGGGGTAGACCGCCCTCGCGTGTCAGCCGGCACTGTCGGCCTTCGGCTCGTACCACGGTCGCGGGGATGCCGAATTCCGACGGGCCGCCATCCACGATGCACGCCACGGCATCGCCCGCGCACTGCGCGGCCTCTGCCGCTATTTTAGCGATGTGCAGCGGAACGGAAACGAGCGGCAAGTTCGCCTGGCGCAGCTTATCCCAGATCGGATGCGCCGGCCAGCGCACCGCAAGCCGTCCTTCCTGGACTAACGGCGCACGCACTCCGTCCGGCAAGCGCGCCCACAAACCGCTCCGAAACCCCGCATCCGCAGAGAGCACAACCGGCCCCGGCCCCAGCTTGCGAAAGAGACGAGCAGCAGCGCCTCGCAATAACGGCAGCCAATCGACGAGCGCCGCATAATCGTTCAGCACGATCGCCGGCGCGGCGTCAACGCACCGCAGCCGCGCGACCGCAGCGGGGTGCAGCGCCGACGCCACCACCTCATATGTCGATTCGGTCGGCAGCGCGACGCAATCCCCGTTCGCCAAATGACGAAGCACCTGGTCGCTCGATTCATTCGGTTGCCAGGAAATGATCGCAGACATTCGTGTCGTCGGAGGAGGTCGGGGGTCTGAACGCGTGTATCAGTATTTTTATCGAGAATGTGGAGGTTGACAAGCGCGTGAGAACGAGCCGCGACCGTCAGGGAGCGCGGTTAATCGCTCCCCTACGGTCGCGGCTCGTTCGGGCGCTTCCCATCCTGCCAGGACTCTGGTATCTTACCAGGGACGCCCAGCAGTTCCGCGTTCGCCTTGACCGTGATTCCGTGAACCCTTATAAGCGCAACTGCTTACGCGCTTCTAGCGCGATTCTCCGGAGGGTTGTCCATGCGCTCAATGCTCGGCCTGGTCGTCGCGGTTAGCATCGTGGTCTTCGGCATCACGGCTGCGCACAGTCAGACCAACCCGAATGAACGTGAAGTGAAATCGATCCCGTCCCAGTTCGACAAGGTCGGCGTCTGGGGCATGGACATCGTCTTCAAGGATCCGCGCATCATCAAGATCAAGCTGCCGACGCGTGGCGAGAGGATTTGCTGGTACATGTGGTATCAGGTCATCAACCGCACCGGCAAGCCCGAGGAGATTGCGCCGTACTTCGAACTGGTCACGCTCGATAACCCCGGCATCTATCGCGATGAGATCCTGATCACGGCCGAGGACGCGATCCGCAAGCTGGAGGATCCGAACGATTACCAGAAAATCAAGAACACCGTGATGATGTCGAAAAATGCAATCCCGCCGTCGAAGGAAGACGCGTTCCCGCGGGCCATCACCGGAGTCGCGATCTGGGACGCCGGCCCCGCCGATCCCGCCAAACGCGATCCCAAGTCCAAAGAATTGGCCGAGACGACGCGGTTCAGCATCTTCGTGCGCGGCTTCTCGAATGGCTCCGTCGAAGTGGACTCCCCCGCGGGGGACGAGAAGACGATTACCCAGTATAAAACGTTGCAGCTCAATTTCAAACGCAAGGGCGATCGCTTCTCGATCGATTCACGCGACATCGAATTTGTCACGCCACCCCAGTGGATTTATCGTTCCGCTTCTCGTACAATCACCGAGACCAAAAAGGACGATGACAAAGACAAAAAATGATCCGATGAGGTTTCACCATGGCACATAAAAAGGGGCAAGGCTCGTCCCGCAACGGCCGCGATTCGAATTCCCAGCGACTCGGCGTCAAGTGCTACGGCGGGCAGACCGTGCGAGCCGGCAGCATCATCGTTCGGCAGCGCGGCACCAAGTTTCATCCGGGACACAACGTCGGCATCGGCCGCGATGACACCCTGTTTGCCCTGGCGGACGGCATCATCGAGTTCGACCGTGGTGGGCGGCGTGTCAACATCAAGGCCGCGGCGACCACGTAGCGCCCCTATTCGTTTAGCGCCCGCGCAATTGCTACTTTTGTGCGGGCGCTAAACGAAGATAGCCATCAATCACTTTCCGAAACGCCCGAATATGCTCGGGCGTCGTTCCGCAACAACCGCCGATCATCGCGACCCCTTCGTCCAACAGCGCCGGCAGCGCCGCGGCCATCGTGGCGGGCGTGCGTGGGTAGCGCCAGCCCATTTTCTCAGGCGTCCCCGCGTTCGGCCGCACGAAGATTGGTAAATCACACGCCCCCCGATACCGCTTCACAATCTCCAGCATGTCCTCCATGCCGATCGTCTTGCCGCAATTTGCCCCGACCGCAACAACGCCATACTTCTGAGCCACACGCGCGCATTGCTCCGGCGGCACACCCTGGAATGTCACAAGGTCCTTGACTCGATGGAAAGTGAAGGAAACCAATAGCGGTAAACGGCCCGGCCGGTCCACGAATTTTTTCAATGCGTCGAGCGAGGACCAGGTTTCCAGAAGGATACCGTCCACATCCAAGCATTCGGCCAAGGTGTCTGCTGCTACTTTCAAAGTGAGATTCTCGATCGGTCCGACATCTGCAAGGACATAGCGCGGCCGTGGATGATTGAGGTGCGCCAGACGAATCGCCGCCTGCCAGACATCGTGATGCTGCGTCTGAAGGCCGCGGCGTGCCGCCGTGACGGGGTTGGCCTGAAATGTGTTGGTCAGGAGCACGTCGGCGCCGCTATCGAGATAGGAGCGATGGATCGACTCGATGAATTCCGGATGAGTCAGGTTATACTGTTCGCCCCATTTCGGAGAGGGGAAGCGGGTTAATCGCAGCAACTCGGTCCCCATCGCGCCGTCCATGAGGAGGACGCAGCCGGACCGCAGGGTGGCGACGAAGTCGTTCATGCATACCCACCATCTGAGCCCGACGCGCAAGCAAGGGCGGGGCAATCCTTGCTAGCGCTGCGGGGTCCTAAGCAAGACCTCACCGCTCCACCAGCGAATCGAACACGCGGACCTTCTTCCAGTTGTCCTTGTTTTCCGCGATAAACTGGTCATGCCGTTTGGCGACGGCATACTTGTCGTGCGATGCAATATCTTTGAAGACGATGTGCAGGGCCACGTCGAATTGAAGGTCGTTGACCTCGCGCTTAAGCGATTCGGCGAGCGGGCCGGCCGCGAAAAAGACCTCGCCTTCGTGCCCGGTCAGGTACTTCTTGCACGCGGCGACGAGCATCTTCTTCGCCTCGGGCGAGTTATCCTTGAGCGTGAAATAGACGTCGTGCGAGAGCATCTGGCCGTCCTTCGACCGAGCGTGCGAGGAGCCGATGCCGTGCCAGCTGGCAAAGCCAGCTACTACGACCACGGCGACGGAAGCAAATAACAAGGTGCGACGCATAGGTTTCCTCCAGTAAGTGGGTAGGTGCCTCAAAGTTATCCGCGACAAGCCCCATGGCGAGCGCTGCGAGCTGTTGGGATCCCGTCACCCCAAATGCAGCGTGAACTCCTCAACGCTCCGAAACGAGCGTCCCTGCGGATCATAGTTCCACCGCACTGCTTGCAACTTCTCCCCTTCAATCACGTATTCACCGTACGACCAGATGCCATGCTGCGTGGCCGTCCCGGCGCAGATCGCTGGAAGTGCGACGGAACCGGATTGCTGCAAATGATACGGAGTATGGCGATGCCCGTGCAGCCATAGCTTCACGCCGCCGGCCTGGGCGATAGTGACCAGAGCATTGAGATCGCGCAGGCCGTGCGACTCGAATTCGCGCCTGCCGCTTTTGAGACGGAGGGGATAGTGAACGACGAGGATTCTCAGGCCGGCGGGCAACTTGTCAAGCAATTGGCGCAAACGCTCCAGCTGCGCGGCGCCGATGCGGCCGCTGGCGTCCCACGGCCAGCGATTGCCCGTCGCGGCGTTGACGCCTACAAGCCAGGCCGGGCCGACCTGTTGCGCGAACGGATAGCGATGTTCGCCGATGCGTTGTCCTTCCTGCCAGGGGGCGAAATGCCGCTCGAACGACCCCGACGCCGCCGCCGATTGGGTACAGTAATCGTGATTACCGGGCACCGCCATGCCGGGAATCGGGTATTGACCGACGCGCAAGACCTCCGTCGCCCGGCGCAGCTCCGACTCGAAGCCGAGCGCCGTTGCGTCGCCGGAGAAGACCAGGTGATCGACGCCGCGCCGCAGCAGTTCGTCCATCAGTCGCGTCACGATCTCGTCAGCAAGAGCAAACCGCCGCGCACGCCCGAGCAAGCGATGGTTCATCCACGAGGTGACGCGTTTGGAGAACCAATCCCCCCTCCGCCAATCTGCCAGCGCGGAGCTGATGTGGATATCACTAAAATGGACCAGCCGAATCATACCGGTTGTTCTATTGCCGTTCCCCGTTTAGCGCTCGCAGATCACGGTCGGCAGCTCTCGCGCCGCCGCGAAACACCCAGGGACCGCAGCCACCGCGCGAACGCTAAACGAGGACCGGTAATCGTGACGATCGCGAAACCGATTCCTACAATGCACTTATTCATGACTTCCACGAGGCCCCTGCCAAGGACATGCACGATGCCGAAAATCACGTTCGTCAACGAGAAAAAAGAGATCGAGGTCCCCGCCGGCTCCAACCTGCGCACCGAGGCACGCAAAGCCGGCATCGAGGTGCATCCCTGGATCTTCAAATATCCCGGCCTGAACTGCATGGGCAACGGGCTTTGCGCCACTTGCCGCGTCCTCGTCAAGGACGGCAAGGACCATCTCAGCAAGCAGGGCCTCATCGAAAAGCTCAGCCTGAACACGATCCACGCCTTCGAATCGATCGGCCATGAAGACGAGATGCGGCTCGCGTGCCAGTGCACCGTTACCGGCGACGTGACCGTCGAAACGAAGCCGGCGATGAACATCAGCGGCGAGGTTTTTTGGCAGAAGCCGTTTCCGAACAAGTAGAATGACTTTCACTCATTTCGAGCCCGACGCGCAAGCAAGGAACGCCCTTTCCTTGTTTGCACGTCGGGCTTCTGAATCGCCAGCTGCTCTTGCAATTTCCCGCGGCATTCCTTACCGTTCCGATGTAGTTCGCGGTGTCGCCAGGACGTCGGCACCCCAGTCTCCTCATTTTGCCAGGCAAGGATGCTTGCATGCGCCGCCTCAGCTCCATTTCTCTCGTCGCCATGATCGTGTTCACCTTCGCCGCTCACGCAGTGGATGATCCTGTTTCCAAACAACTCGCGGTGCAAACAGCGATGTCGCGAGCGCGCGCTTTCTTGAGCGAAATGCAATCGCAAAAGGCAGTCGACGCGCTCGAGGAGCAATTGCCCAAAGTCAACGGCAACCCGCAGTACCTTGTCTTGCTGCGCGAGTCCTACCGCGCTTACATTCGCGATCTTTATCTGGATGGGCAGCCGGAGATGGCGAAACGATATCTGGAACGACTGTGCATTCTCGATCCAAGTGCCGCCAAGGATTCGGCCTTGCGTCCTCGCGTCGAGACGCCGCCGCGCAATTTCGAACAGGAGCGGGTGAAGCAGACGGGCTTGCCGTTCCCGAACTTCGGCAAGTTTTTCAGCACTCCATTCGCGAAGGCGCCGCAACCCGCGAAGGACCCGGTCGCCCGCGCTCGGGGCGAAGACGCCAATGCCGAAGACCCGTTCGATCGCAAGAACCAGCGTGAGATGCCGACCGACCAAGCCAACCCAGCCAAAGCGAAGGAGCTGCTCTCGCGCGGCATGAATGAATTTAACCTCAAGCGCTATCCCGAGGCTCGGGAGTGCTTCGAGAACGCCTATCGCGACGATCCAAGCAGTCTGGCGAGCAGCCGCGAGGCGTGGGCGTATTCGATCATCGACGGCGTCTCCACAACCATGGAACAACCCGGAGCGATTCCCGGCAAAGTAGCCGAATTGCAAAAACAAGTCGAAGGCGCCATCGAGATGGCCCCCGGCAAGGTGATGGCCGTCGGCCAATCGCTCTTGCAGGAACTGAACAAACGCGCCAAGGTTGGCCAGCCCACGGTGTCCACCGCCTTCAGCAAGGTCCGCCACCTGGGCAAGAACAAGGAAGGCTGGCTCGTCGCCGAGACGCAGCACTTCCGCGTCTTCCACAAGCAAGACTCCGAATTCGCCGAGCAGGTCGCCACGATTGCCGAGACCACGCGGCTCGTCATGTTCCGCAAGTGGTTCGAGATCGACGGCATGGCCTGGGATCCGATTTGCGAGTTGATCCTGCACCCCGATGTCAACAGCTACAGCCAGATGACCGGCGCGCCACGCAACACGCCGGGACATTCACGCATGGAAGTGGACAACAGCACCAAACGCATCATCTCGCGGCGTATGGACCTGCGCTGCGACATTCCCAACATGACGCAAACCGTTCTACCTCACGAGGCGA
Organism: Gemmataceae bacterium; assembly: GCA_009692065.1. GTDB lineage: Bacteria > Planctomycetota > Planctomycetia > Gemmatales > Gemmataceae > SIAQ01. The sequence continues at coordinate 15,909 of SHZY01000084.1, read as the reverse complement.
CGCACGTCGTTCTGGCCGGCATGTTCGGCCCGTTCGATTTGCCGCGCTGGGCCGATGAAGGCATCGCCGTCCTCGCCGAGCCGAACGAAAAGATCGAACAGCATCGCCGCAACCTGCTGAAACATCATCAGGACGGCTTACTGTTCGGCATCAAGGACCTGATGTGCATGGAAAGCTATCCGGAACCACGCCGCATCGGCGCGTTCTACGCTCAAAGCGTGGTGCTCGTCGAATTCCTGGCGCAGCAGAAGGGCCCCAAGGTGTTTGCCGAGTTCGTCAAGAACGGCCTGCGCCAGGGCTACGAGGCATCTCTGCAGCGCCATTACAACATGACGTTCACGCAACTCGAAGTGCTCTGGCAGCAGCAAGTAATCAGCAACTCGGCCCGCGTGGCCGTGCAGAAATAATCCGATCTTCGTTTAGCGCCCGCAAGGCGCCACGCGGGCGCTAAACGTAAACACCCAAATCAGCTAAACATCTGAAACCGACCCGTCGCCTCGAACGCATTCTTGTAATGCACAATCACCGGTTCCGCCTGCCCCGCGGGCCAGCTGACCGCCAGCACATCGAACCGGGCCGAGCACTCCAGCAAACGACGAGCCTTGAGAAAATAGAGCGCGAGCCGCGTGAGCCTGGATTGCTTTTTCACATCGACGGAGAGCGCCGGCTTTTCAGTATCGGCGGACTCGGTGGAGCGCACCTCCACAAAGACGACGGTCTGGCCGTCGAGCGCGACGATATCGAGTTCGCCGAGATCGCAAGAAAAGTTATGTTGAGGATACGGTAGCCGAGTTGGCGAAGGAATTGGGAGGCCGTCCGTTCGGAGCGCGAGCCAAACCAGCGTCGCCACCAGGCATGGGCGGTGAAGGAAAACACAAAATTAGCCTCAGTCTGGGTCCCACGCTCCTGCGTGGGACCGACCCAGAGCAGTAGACCTATTTCGGCGATTCGGTGCCCGCCGGCGGATTCACGGGCGCCGCGGCTTCAGGCGTGCCCGGCACAATGATAACGTTCTTTTTCTTGCGCTCGCGCAGGCGGGTCGCTTCCTTGCCGAGGCGGTCGCGCAGGTAATAGAGCTTGGCACGCCGAACTTTGCCGGAGCGTTTCACGTCGACCTTGGCGATCTTCGGCGAGTTGAGCGGGAACGTGCGTTCGACGCCTTCGCCCTGCACGACTCGGCGAACGGTGAACATCTCGCACATGCCTTCGCCCCTGCGCGAGATCACCAGGCCCGAGAAGACCTGCGTGCGTTCCTTTTCGCCTTCGAGAATTCTCTGGTGCACATCGACCTGGTCACCGATATCGAATTGCAGCACATCCTTTTTGATGCCCGGCGCCTCGACCGCGGCCATAAGTTTATTTTTCATGGGATCTCTCCTGAATTCTCTTGTTGTTGACTTCTCAGCGCCGATTGCTGCCGGCGCCACTCCGCGATTGCCTCATGATTTCCGCTCAGCAGAATCTCGGGCACTTCCATGCCGTTGAAAACGCGCGGCCTCGTGTACTGCGGATACTCCAGCCGGCCCGGCTCGCTGTGCGATTCGTCGATGACGCTCTCTTCGTCCCCCAGAACCCCGGGGATGTAGCGAATCACCGTGTCGATCACCACCATCGCGGGAACTTCGCCGCCGTTGCAGACGAAGTCGCCAATGGATATTTCACGCGGCTTCAAGCCAATGCGAATCCGCTCATCGAAGCCTTCATAACGCCCACACAAGAGCAGCAGCCGCTTGTTGGTCGCGAGATCACGCACGACTTGCTGCGTCAACCGCTCACCGCCCGGCGTCAGCAGAATGACCTGGCCCGGCTCAACTTCTTTTGCTTGCACCGCTTCAACGGCATCAAACACCGGCTCAGGCATGATGACCATGCCAGGCCCGCCGCCGAACGGGCGATCATCGACGCACTTGTGCTTCCCCTTGGCCCAGTCGCGCAAGTTCCACAGGTTGATTTCAACCAGGCCACGCTGAATCGCCAGATTGAGCAGGCTCTGCGTGAAGTAGCCCTGGAACAGGTCGGGGAACAAAGTCAGAACGTCGAAGCGCATGGGCCAAGCTACCGGTCTACGTTTAGCGTTCGCGCCAAACCGTCAGTGCGCTTGAGCGCAATCGGCGGGCGCTAAACGAAATCAACTTGTCGCCGGTTCCGCGGCGGCCGGCTGCGCGGCCAGCTCCTCGAACTTCTTGAGATACTTGGTGAGCATCACCTGCACCTTCTCGGATGCCAGCGCGCCGACGCTCATCCAGTAGCGGATGCGGTCGGTCTTCAAGGTCAGGCGTTTTTCCTTGTCCTTGATCATCGGATCGTAGGTACCGAGATCCTCGAGCGCCCGGCCGCCGTTTGGCTGACGGGAGTCGATGGCAACAATGCGGAAGTAGGGACGATGCTTACGGCCCATTCTCTTCATGCGAATGCGAACAGCCACGAGTATACCTCTCGAAAAACGCGGAATATCGGTAGCCGAATAGTATATGGAAATGAACGAAAACGGTAAGATGTTTAGGTTTAGCGTTCGCCCCGGAAATTGTGGGACAGGATTCCAATCCTGTCCTGCGGTACAACCGGACAGGACTGGAATCCTGTCCCACGTTCAACGATCGACGTAAACCGCTACGGACGCCGCTTGTCCTGCTTGCGTTTCTTCTTGCGTTCCTCCGCCCGTTCCTTGGGCGTCTTGCGGTGGCCGGTGCCGATCTTGGACTTCGGCAAGCTGGCGCCCGGGTTCAACATGCCGGACTTGCCCATGCCCATCAGCATCTTCATGCGATCGAAAAGCGACATGTTCGCGATTTGCCTCATGATCGTGCGTACTTGCGCGAACTGATTGAGGAATTGCTTGATGTCGTGGGGCTCCGTCCCGCTCCCCTCGGCAATGCGGCGGCGCCTGCTAAGGTCGATGACGTCGGGATTCTTTCGCTCGTCCTTCGTCATCGAATCGATCATGCCCTGGATGCGTTTGATCGCCACGTCGGGGTCTTCCCCTTCCGGGATCAATTCGCCCATGCCGGGCATGTTGCTCATCAGGTCTTTCATACCCCCCATCTTGGCCATCTGCTCGAACTGCTTGCGGAAATCGTTGAGATTGAAATCCCCCTTTTCGAGTTTCTTGCGTTGGGCCTCGATTTCCTCCTGCGACAGATCGGATTGAACGCGCTGCACCTTCTCGATGATCGACCAGACGTCACCCTGCCCCATGATGCGCTGGGCCATCCGCTCCGGCACGAACTCCTCGAGGGCCGTGAGCTTCTCGCCGACGCCCATGAACTTGATCGGGACATTGGTGACCTGCTTGATCGAAAGCGCGGCTCCGCCGCGGGCGTCGCCGTCGAGCTTGGTGAGGATGACGCCATTGAGATCGAGCGCGTCGTTGAACGCTTTCGCGCTGTTGACGGCGTCCTGGCCAGTCATGGCATCGCAGACGAAGAAGACGTCGTCGGGCCGGACGAGCCGATCGATCTGCTTCAGTTCATCCATCGGCATCTCGGCGATATGCAATCGGCCGGCGGTGTCGAGGATGATGATGTCGTGCGCGGTGTTCTTGGCGTGCGCGACGGCATTCTGGCAGACGCTGACGGGGGAAAGCCCAGGGACAGAGGTCCCTGGGCTTTCGCAGTATACGTCGACGCCGATCTGTTCGCCGAGCGTCTTCAGCTGATCGATCGCCGCCGGACGCTGCAAGTCGGCGGCGACCATGAGCGGATTCTTGTTGAAACGATCACGCAGCATCATGGCCAGCTTGCCGCACGTCGTCGTTTTGCCCGAGCCTTGCAGGCCGCACAGCATGATGATGGTCGGCCGATCCTTGGCGATGTGAAACATCGGCTCCGGCTTCTCGGCATCCCCCTTCATCAGGCGGACGAGTTCCTGATAGATGATGTTGATGATCTGCTCGCTCGGGTCAAGCGAGCGCAGCACCTGCTGGCCGAGAGTTTGCGATTTGACGCGTTCGATGAACTCGTTGGCGACGTTGAAGTTGACATCCGCCTCAAGAAGGGCCGTGCGGACTTGCTTCAGGCCATCCTGGATGTTTGCTTCCGTGATGCGGCCCTTGCCTCGCATATTCTTGACGGCATCCCCGATGCCGCGAATGATTCCTTCGAACATGTCACAATCCCACAAAAAACGAAGAAAAACCGTCGAAGTGTCGGCGGTGCCAAACCGTTCATTATAGGATTTTCGCGTCCATCTCACAACAGACGAGGAAGAGGTTAAATCTCGATGATAGGCAGCGCGGCCATTTTGGTTAGCGACGCTTCGCCGGAGCATTCGGCCGCCTACGCTTTTGCGAAGCGTAGCTAATCAGCCACCCACTAGAACAGCCCCACTAACATATCCCCCAAAAAGCAGCGCCCCGAAAAGCAGCACCGCCAGTACGAACATCCACAGCACCAGGCGATCGTACCACGGGATCGGCTCCGGCTTGGATTCCACAGGCTGCGGATTCGGCGAGGTTTCGACGGCCATGGCAAGGTTCCAGGGTTGGATGGTTGGATCTCATGAAATGATCGCAACCCGGATGCCAACCACAAGAAGTGGTCGAAATCGCCGAAAACAGGACCTGCGCAGCCAATTGTCGGCTAGAAGTGTGCGGTTCCATTCCGTCCCTGTGCAGATTCGGCACAGACGTGATGTTGTCGAAATCGTGGAAACGGCCTGTCCCATCCCGGCGAACCGTCCTCGCTCCGTGGTCCGAGATTTCCCCATTGGATTGGCATGCCGACCGGGCACCGCGTTTCGCTGCTGCACCGTTAGAATAAGAAACGTAGGCCCACAACGCCGATCCCGTTGGAGGCCCTGCTCATGGCGCCGACCGAAAAACTACCGTCGATTCGCTTACTCGCGGTGGATGACGATGAGGCGCTGCTGCAAGCAATCCGCGACCGTCTGGAACGCAAGGGGATAAAGGTCGCGACGGCGTCAAGCGGCGCCGATGGACTGCGCCTGGCGGAGGAAACTCGCTTCGATCTGGCTCTCCTTGATGTCAGCCTGCCCGACATCAACGGCGTGGACATCCTGACCAGCCTCAAGGAACAGCATCCGGAGATGGAAGTCATCATGCGCAGCGCCGCCGGGTGCAATCGCTGCGCAGTCGAAGCCATGAACTCGGGCGCCTATGACTACGTAGTCAAGCCCTTCCACTTTAACGAACTGGAAATCCACATCCAGAAGGCGTTTGAAAAGGCCTCGCTGGTTCGCCGCGAAAAGCAGTGGGTCGAGCACTTGCATTTCGAGTCGCCTCGCTATCGGATGGTCGGTTCCAGCGTCCTGCATCTGCGCGTCATGCAGTTGATCGAGAAGGTCGCCCCCACCGACGCCACAGTGCTGATCTGCGGCGCGAGCGGCACGGGCAAGGAGCTGGTTGCGCACGCCCTGCACTACAACAGCCCGCGCCGCACCAGGCCGCTCGTCACCGTCAACTGCGCGGCGTTGCAGGAGACGCTGCTGGAGAGCGAGGTCTTCGGCCACGAGAAAGGCGCGTTCACTGGGGCGGTGAAGGCGAAGCCGGGCTTGATCGAGGTCGCGGAAGGCGGCACGCTGTTCATCGACGAGGTCGCCGAGATGTCGCCCGGACTCCAGTCCAAGTTGTTGCGCGTTCTTGAGAATGGCCACTACCGGCGAGTCGGCAGCACTCATGAAGGGATCGCCGATGTGCGCATCATCGCCGCCACCAACAGGAATCTGAAGGAGTCGCAAAAGAACGGCAAGTTTCGCGAGGACCTCTACTATCGCCTCAACGTCGTCACCATCCCGCTGCCGACCCTCAACGATCGAAAGGGAGACCTTCACGAGTTGGTGCAGCACTTCTTGAGCACGCGGCAAATCGGACCGGTGCCGTTCAAGATCACGCCCGAGGCGATGGAAGCGCTGACGAATTACGATTGGCCCGGCAACATCCGCGAGCTGGCCAACATCCTTGAGCGAGCACAGATTCTCGCGGAGGAACACACGGTCACGCTCGACGATTTGCCCGAGAACCTCGTCGATCATCGCGCCCACTCAGCTCCGGCGAGCACCGGCGATCCCCGCTTGCTGCGCGAGATCGAGCGCCTGCACGTCATTGACGTCCTGCGTCAAGAGAACGGCACCAAAGCGCACGCCGCCAAGGTCCTCGGCATCAGCCGACGGGCTCTCTATCGGCTGATCAAGAAGTATCACTTGACGGACGCGGACGTACACATTTAGCCGCCGAGCTTGCCCCGCGTGGGCGCGTAGCGTTCGGTCCGCGCCGAGCAAGCTCGGCGGCTAAACAAGTGCAAAAAACGCACGATGCACTCCATTCATCGAATGGGCCTGTCCAGGTGGACGCTGCTACTGTGCGCCATCGTCGGGCCGGTGCTGGGCCTAGGCGTATTCACGTTCTGGTATGCCCAAGGCGGCTCCTACTTCAGCAGCGATCCGAAGGCGTGCGTCAACTGCCACATCATGCGCGACGAGTACGGCTTCTGGTAGAAGGCCAGCCATCACGCCTATGCCAAGTGCATTGACTGCCATCTGCCGCACGACCTTGCCGGTAAATACATCGCCAAAGCGGAGAACGGCTTCTGGCACTCCAAGGGATTCACGCTGCAGGACCTCCCCGAGCCGATCCGCATCCAAGCCAAGATCTGCCGCATGTTGCAGAAAAACTGTATCCCCTGTCATCAAGGCATCGTGAATGACATGCTCGACAGCGGCGCGTTCGCTGACGGCTCGAACAGGCGTGAGGAAGCGGTGAAGATCAGAGACTATCACGTGCGCAGCCCGCTCCTCAACATCGCGCGGACGTGCCTGACGTGTCATCGCTAGGATGAAACCGAGACCAAATTGCGCGTCGCCGGCATCCAGGATCGCACCAAGGCTCGGCGTCAAGGACCTGATCGACGCCCTGAAGGCTGCCAAGGAGTAGAATGTGCCAGAGTCACGCATCAAGGCAGCCCAATCGCTGCACCGCAAGGCCCAGTGGCGCATGGCCTTCGTGATGGCGGAGAACTCGCTCGGCTTCCACGCCGCCCAGGAGAGTGCCTGCATTCTTGGTGAAGGGATCGACTACGCACGCCAGGGCCAAATATCGGTACTGAAGGGAGACTGAGCGTGGCGGTCGAAGTCCTATCATGCATGTAGTTGGTAGTATCACGACGGATGAGGCACGTGACCCCATGCAAGCAACCGAACCCTGGGCCCTTCTCTGGGACGTAGATGGCACGCTCGTCGATACCGCGGAACTCCACTTCCAGGCCTGGCTGACGCTGGCGACCGAACTCGGCAAGCCATTCACGCGGGCCGACTTTGCCGGCACCTTCGGCTGGCGCAATCCGGAGATCATTCCAAAGCTCTTCGGCACGCATTACAGCGCCGAGGAGATGCAGCACCTCGGCGATTACAAGGAGGACCTCTATCGCACGCAAGCCGCCAAGGGCGTCGCGCTATTGCCCGGCGTTCGTTCCCTGCTCGACGCGGTGACAGCGGCCGGCATGCGGCAAGCGATCGGATCGAGCGCACCGCGGCGCAATGTCGACTTGATCCTGCGTGACACCCAAACCGCGTCGTGCTTCGCTGCCATCGTCGCACTCGAAGATACGCGCCGCGGCAAGCCCGATCCCGAGGTATTCTTGCTTGGCGCGAAAAATCTCGGCATCCCGCCCGAGCGCTGCATCGTTCTCGAAGACGCCCCGGTTGGCATCCAAGCGGCCAAGGCAGGCGGCATGCGTGCGGTCGGTATCACCTTCGTGGGCCATCATCCGGCCGAGAAATTGCAAGCTGCCGGGGCGGATCTGGTCGTGCATAGTTTGGATCACGTGCCGTTGCAGCAGTTGATTGACTTGCTCGTCTAGGCGCGACCCGCAGGCGTGCGCGGCCTGAACAAAGGAGGAAAAGGGGACATCGTAAATCATTCCACCGCTTGGTCATCGAATAGCAACGTTTCCTTTTCTTCCCCGTGTGTGCGGCGAGCGCTAAACGAGGAGGACGTGGCCGATATACTATTTTCATGCCTACCGAAACCCCTGCCGCCCGCTCCGCCGGCATCCTCTTGCATCCGACCTCACTGCCTGGTCCCTTTGGCATCGGCGATCTCGGCCCCGCGGCTTACGCCTGGGTGGACGTTCTGGCGCAGGCGAAGCAGACATGGTGGCAGATTCTGCCTCTGGGGCCCACGGGTTACGGAGATTCTCCCTATCAGTGCTTTTCCGCATTCGCCGGCAATCCGTATCTTGTCAGCCCGCAGTACCTTGTCGAGGATGGCCTCGTCGACCCGGCCGATTGTACGGGGCCGGCGTTTCCGCCGGATCGCGTCGATTATGGGCCAGTCATTAACTTCAAGAACCAACTGCTTGCCAGGGCATGGGCGCAATTCCAGCAAGGCCGCGGCGCCGCCCTCAAGCCGGCGTTCGAGAAGTTCGTCGTCGACGAGGCGTCCTGGCTTGACGACTTCGCCCTCTTCATGGCGGTCAAGGACGGCCACCAGGGCCGGAGCTGGCAGGAATGGCCGGCGAGGCTGCGGCAAGCCGATTTCCTCAAGCAAACTCGGCTCGACTTCGCAAAGTCCATTGGCCTGCATCAGTTCCGCCAGTTTCTCTTCTTCCGCCAATGGCAGCGCGTGAAGAGTTACGCCAACGAGCACGGCATTCGCATCATCGGCGACATTCCAATATTCGTCTCTGGAGATTCGGCGGATGTGTGGGCGAATCCACACCTGTTCGCGCTGGATCGCGAGCGTCGGCCGACGGCCGTCGCGGGCGTGCCTCCCGACTATTTCAGCGCCACCGGCCAGCTCTGGGGCAATCCGCTGTACGACTGGAAGGCGCTCGAAAAGGCCGGCTTCGCCTGGTGGATCGCCCGCTTTCGAGCGGCCCTCAAGACCGTCGACGTGGTTCGGCTCGACCATTTCCGCGGCTTCGAGTCGTACTGGGAAATTCCTGCCGGCAGCGATACCGCGATCGGCGGCCGCTGGGTGCCCGCGCCCGGCAAGAAACTCCTGGAGACCTTGCAAAAGGCGCTGGGAGGCTTGCCGATCATCGCCGAGGATCTGGGCATCATCACGCCGGCCGTCGATGCGCTACGGCGAGGCTTCGACCTGCCCGGCATGCGCATCTTGCAGTTTGCGTTCGGCGACCAGCCGAGCAATCGCTACCTGCCGCACAACTACGATGTGAACACTGTCGTCTACACCGGCAGCCACGACAATGACACGACGTGGGGCTGGTATCGCACGACGTTGGAACATGAACGCGATCACGTGCGCCGCTACCTGGCGCGCGACGGCAGCGACGTGGCCTGGGATTTCCTGCGGCTCGCGTGGTCCTCGATCGCACAATACGCCATTGCCCCCTTGCAAGACATCTTGAACCTTGGCTCGGAAGCGCGTATGAACTTTCCCGGCAAGCCCCAGGGCAACTGGGCGTGGCGCTGCCAGGCGAACCAGCTCAATCCATGGATTCTGGACCGTCTGGCGGAGATGACAGAAATGTATGGACGTGGTAAAATGAGAGCGAGTACGTAAGCCGCTTGACGTATCGCGCCCGCCGGCGCGTAGCAATCGCTAAACGAAGAGAGAACCTGCCGACAGTGAACAACCGAACGCTACAACCCTATATCTGGATACTGCTAAGCGGATTCGCATTCAGTTGGATGGCCACCTTGGCGCCGCTCGCGGGGCGAGGATGCCCCTGGCAACTGGTGGCGATTGCGCGCTGCGTGGTGCCGCTTCTGGTCATCAGCCTGTGGGCCAAATGGGATGGCGTCAAGCTGTTCGTGTGGGACAATCCGGTGCTGTGGGTGCGCAGCCTCGCCGGAAGCCTCAGCCTGGTCCTGACATTTTCGGTCCTGGCCAGCGTGCATATCACGAACCTGCGCGTGACCGACATCTACGCGATTTGCAATATTTACCCGATCTGGATCGCGCTCTTGTCGTGGCCGATGCTAGGCCGACTGCCGACCGGCGCGGTCTGGCTGTCGATTTTCAGCAGCATCACCGGCGTCTATCTGCTGCAAGGCGCGGAACTACAAGCAGGCAACTTTGCGGCGTTGATTGTCGTGGCGGCGTCGATCATCTCGGCAGTGGCGATGATGGGTCTCAACCGCCTGAAGGATCTCGACCCGCGCACGGTGGTCGTGCACTTCTCGGCGACGGCGCTGGTGTTCGCGCTATTGTCCCTTTGCCTCCTTCCCGTTTACGAATTCGATGAGCCGTTCGCCTGGACCCATCTTGGGGAGTTGCTTGGCATCGGCCTAACCGCATGCGTGGGACAGTATTATCTCACCAAAGCCTTCACCGCCGGCGATCCGGCCCGCGTGTCGGTCGCCAGCTTGTCGCAGTTCGTTTTCGTGCTGATTCTCGACGTGCTCGTCCTGGATCATTCGCTCGATTGGAACAAACTCTGGGGTATCCCACTGATCGTCGGGCCGACGGCGTGGCTGATGCTCCGGCGCGTGAAGACTTCTACTCTCGGGGTCGAGACGATTACCGACCCGAGCGCCGGCATCCCGGCGGAATGGGAAGTCTGCGTTAACTCTGCTGGTTCTAACGATTCCAAGTGATTTTCCTATCTTGCCGACAAATCTCACGAGTAACATTCGCTCGTTACCATGCCGATGGAATGGTGACGGCACACCCCGTGTGCCGAGCCACCAGCACACGGAGTGTGCGGACTACTTTCTTGGAGCGACGGCATGCGCGGTGTGCTACTCAACGCAGTGGTGTTCAGCCTGTGCAGTCCGATTTCATTGGCTCAAGCCGCGAAAGGGTCCTATCTCGTCGAGCATGTCAAGGCCGTGAATGGCAAGTACGTCACGCGGACAGTTACCTATGAGCCGCGGGCCGGCGATCTCCTGTTCTTCGACGAATACAAGCCTCACTGGAACTTTCTGTACAAGCTGGTCGGCTCGGATGGGCCACACCACTCGGCGCTGATTTATCGCAAGTCGAACGGCGAATTCGGCACCGCCGAGGCGGGCCCGAACGACACGCTTCACTGCCGCGTGCTCGACCTGCTGCCTCGGTTGCAGGGATTCGACGGCACGCTGCACATTCGCCGGGTGAAAACGCCGATCTCGAAGGAGCGCGAGGAAGCGCTGGCGACATGGGCAGAGGCGCAAGCAGGCAAGCGCTATGCCCTTGGCCGGCTGGCGTTGCAATTGACGCCGATTCGCTGCCGTGGACCGGTGCGCCGCGATATCTTCGGGCAGACGTACACCGACCGTAATTCCTACATGTGCGCCGAGCTTGCGATGGCCGGCGGCACCATCGCAGGGCTATTCGATCCCATCAAGACGCCTGGCAATGCGATTTATCCGCGTGATATTGTTTACAACGACAAGTACGATTTGAGCGTGACCCACCACGAAGTGCAATTGTGGACCGCGTATCCGTTGCGCTGAAATGCAAAAAAGCCCAGGGACGGCTGTCCCTGGGCTTTCTCAGGATCAACAATCAAAATACAGATAGAACTCATACGGATGCGGCCGCAACCGGATCGCATCGACTTCCTTCGCGCGTTTCATCGAGACCCACGTGTCGATCACGTCCTTCGTGAAGACATCGCCCTGCAAGAGGAAGCCGTTGTCCTTCTCCAGGTTCGCGAGCGCTTGATCCAACGAGCCAGGCGCCTGCGGGACTTTGGCCAGCTCTTCCGGCTCCAGGTCGTAGATGTCCTTGTCGAGCGGCTCGCCCGGATGGATCTTGTTCTTGATGCCATCGAGCACTGCCATCAACATGACCGAAAAAGTGAGGTAAGGATTGCTCGACGGGTCAGGGCAGCGGAACTCGACGCGCTTGGCCTTCGGGTTGGTCGAGTACATCGGGATGCGAATCGACGCCGAGCGATTGCGTTTGCTGTAGGCGAGGTTGACCGGAGCTTCATAGCCCGGCACGAGCCGTTTGTAGCTGTTGGTCGTCGGATTCGAGAACGCACAGATCGCCGGGGCGTGCTTCAAGAGGCCGCCGATCGCGTGCAGGCCCATGTCAGACAGGCCGGCGTAGCCAGAGCCCGCGAACAGGTTGGCGTTGTTCTTCCACAGCGAAATATGCACGTGCATGCCGGTGCCGTTGTCCTGGAACAAGGGCTTCGGCATGAAGGTCACGACCTTGCCGTTCTTCTTGGCGGTGTTCTTGACGATGTACTTGTACTTCATCACCTTGTCGCCCATCTCGACGAGCGGCGAAAACTTCATATCGATTTCGCACTGCCCGGCGGTGGCGACTTCATGGTGCTGCGCCTCGACGTCGATGCCGACGCTGATGAGGTTGAGCATCATTTCGGTGCGAATATCTTGCAGCGTGTCGGTCGGCGGGACCGGGTAATAGCCTTCCTTGTAGCGGATCTTGTTGGCGAGGTTGCCGCCGCATTCTTCGCGGCCGGAGTTCCAGGCCCCTTCGATGCTGTCGAGGAAGTAGTAGCCCGAGTGCTGATTCTGATCAAACCGCGCGCTGTCGAACACGAAGAACTCGAGCTCTGGGCCGATGAACGCCGTATCGGCGATGCCCGATTGCTTCATGTAGTTGATCGCCTTGCGGGCGATGAAACGCGGGTCGCGGCTGTAATCCTGCCGGGTCAGCGGATCCTGGATGCTGCAAATCAAAACGAGCGTGGTTTCCTTGAAGAACGGGTCGATAAACGCCGTCTCGGCTAGCGGGATCACCAACATATCGGATTCGTTAATCGCCTGCCAGCCGCGGATCGAGGAACCGTCGAAACCCAGGCCGTCCTGGAATGTGGATTCTTCCAGATGGTGCGGCGGGATGGTGAAATGCTGCCAGGTCCCCGGGAAATCGACAAACCGCAGGTCAATGGCTTTGACTTCTTTTTCACGGATGAGCGTCAGGACTTCTTTCGGCGTCATCAAGGTCACTCCTCAGGTGTAAGAAAGACGGTGCTTGTCTACCAATGATTTATTTTTTCAGGCAAGGGTTTCCAGAGGATTTTTCGGTTTTCGAGTTTACGTTTAGCGTTCGCAGGGCGCCGTGCGAACGCTAATTACTCCCCTCGCCCCCCCGGGAGAGGGGAGAATGTTTACGGCCCAATCGCCTGACCGCCGCGTTCGCCGGTGCGAATGCGCACGCAGTCTTCGAGCGGCAACACGAAAATCTTGCCGTCGCCGATGTGCCCGGTATCGCCGGAGCGGGCCGCATGGACGATCGCCTCGACGGCGGCCTCGACAAACGCGTCGTTGACGGCAATTTCCAGCTTCAGCTTGGGCAGCAGCCGAACCCGGAACTCGGTGCCGCGATACACCTCCGTGTAGCCCCCCTGCACGCCGCAGCCGCGCACGTCGGTGACGGTCATCAGATAGACATCGCGCTCGGCAAGGGCAGCCTGCACCGCTTCGAGCCGTTCCACACGGATGATGGCGACGATCATTTTCATGGAAAGTGCCTTTCTCCCCTCTCCCCTCCGGGCGAGAGGGGCCGGGGGTGAGGGGGTGAGGTTCCAGCAAGCGCCGCCCCCTCACCCCCAACCCCTCTCCCCCAAGGGGAGAGGGGAGAATACTACGCCTCGATCTTGACGCGCAGCGGCCGCTTCAGGCGTTTCTCGAACAACTTCTGCACGGCGGCCTTCATGCGATCTTGGTCGCCGCCGCGGAACTGGAAGCGATTGCCCTGCACCGTCGTCACGAACGGATAGATGATCTTGAACTCGGGCTCGGGCTCCGGCGTCGGCTTGCACATTTCCGACCAGGCGTGGATCAAATCGCCGTTGTTCGCGCCTTCCACGATGATACGGAAACGCCCCATCCCCGCCGGCGGCACAATGGCGGCCCGAGGCGCCGCCGGGTCGATCAGCGGCGCCACCTCGTAGCCGTAGCCAAAATCGAAACCGGTCTCGCCGTGCTCCATGCGGTCCAGGCCTTCGATTTCCTCCTCGTCCTCGGCCATAAATCCGATCGCGAGGTCAATTACTTTGACCAGGCCGAAGCTGAGCGCAAAAGCGAAAACAGCGGACAGGGCGGCGGCGAACAACTGAATCCCGACTTGCTTGAATTCGCCCGAAGCAAGCAACCCCGGTTTGCCGACCGCGGGATTGACGAAGTTCCACTCGTTGCAAAAGACGCCGGTCAAGACGGCGCCGAGGAACCCGCCGACGCCGTGAACGCCAAAGGCATCGAGTGAGTCGTCGTATTTGAAGAAAGGCTTCATGCTCACGGAGACATAGCAGACGACACCGGCGACAAGGCCGATGACAAAGCCGCCCCAGGGATAGACGAACCCGGAAGCCGGTGTGACCGCGACGAGGCCGGCGACGAGCCCCGACGCCAGGCCGAGCGCCGTCGGCTTGCCACGATGCCACCATTCGGCAAGCATCCAGCTCAATGCCGCCGCCGCTGCCGCGCACTGCGTGGCTGCGAAGGCGGTGACAGCCAGCGGGCCGCTCGTCAAGCCGCTGCCGCCGTTGAAGCCGAACCAGCCGAACCAGAGGATGCCGGCGCCGGTGAGCGTCAGCACCATGCTATTGGGGTGCATGGCATGTTCGGGATAGCCGATGCGTTTGCGCAAGAGCAGGATCGCCGCCAGGCTGGAAAATCCTGCCGCGATGTGAACGACCGTGCCCCCCGCGAAGTCGAGCGCGTCCATTTTGCCCAGAAAGCCGACGGGGTTCGTGCCGGCGCCCAGTCCGCTCCACCAATCCATCGCCCAGACGCAATGCGCCAGTGGGCAATAGACAACGGTGATCCACAGGATCAAGAAAACGCAGTAAGGCTTGAAGCGAATGCGCTCCGCCACCGCGCCGCTGATGAGCGCCGGCGTGATGATCGCAAACATGCCCTGGTAAAGCATGTGCAGGTAGATCGGGATGTTGGTCCCCGGCAGGAGGTCGAACGGCTCCTTGCCCGCCAGAAAGATCAGGTCTTTGCTGAAGCCGAGGAAGCTCATCTCGCCGATTTTCAAGAACGGCGCACCGAACGCCAGCGAGTAGCCGATGCCCACCCAGTAAACGCCGACCACGGCCAGGGCGACCATGCTCTGCATCATGGTGGCGAGGACGTTCTTGCGCCGTACCATGCCGCCGTAGAAAAGCGCCAGCCCAGGAACCATCAAGAGGACGAGGGCGGTCGAGATCAGCATCCACGCGGAGTCCCCCTTGATCTTCGGGTCCTCCATCGCCTCGGCCAGCTTCTTCGCCGCATCATCCGCCCGGCTGAGCGAGGCGACGACCAAGAGAGCGGCAGATCCAAGCAAAAAGCGAATCGAGCAATTGAGCACGATATGCCCTCCTCGTTGGCCTTGTGTTAGCCGGACGCGCAAGCGACGTATAGAACCGACCGTCGCTTGCGCGTCCGGCTAACGAGTCAGCGACAAATTGGTTCATTCCCTCGAAACCGCTCGCGCCCCAGGGCGGAAGGGGTGGAAATGCTTCAACGCACCGGGGGAAAAGGCAGGATCCCCGGTGCACGGCAGTTCCACGGAGAGAAGATGGAACCGGTCTTGAGTTTGTGATACGGGCAAGTGATATGCCAAACGAGTGACGGGGGATAAAATCGCCATAACCAGTTTATGCATTGGTTGTTGTGGCTTATTGCAAATGCGTTCAATTCATGGATCCGACAGCTGACTGCCCGCACCGCTGGCAACCGATGCCAAGCCCCGTGGCACGAGTGTACCCCGAAGGTCCCGCCGCTTGCAGCCAGCACCGCCCGATGTGTGCCGCAGGGGGTGCCTCAGCGTGTGTGTGTGAAACTCGCAGGCGCAAGGCAAGTCAATTCAGCCTCTTCGCCTAGCAGCCCGTTGATTAAGTCGATATTTCGGCATCGATCACGTCGAGCGCGACGGCGACGGTCCAAAGGTCGATCGTCGGAACATTTTCACTTCGGTGCGACCGACGGCCGCAGGTTCGACTCCAAAGCATTTCGGTGGCAAAATAGAGAGACCAAAAAAGGCCAGCGAGGCCTTGCAGACTCCTGGCAGTGCCAATTCCAAACAACTTTCGCATCATCAAT
>SHZY01000006.1 GCA_009692065.1 Gemmataceae bacterium | reverse complement strand
TTGGCGTTCACTCGAAATCCCTTTCTGCTGGTGGTGATGGTTGCTCACTACAACATCAGACGCCGCAGAAACGTCAGGGATTTCGAGTTTTTTCAATTTCTTGCCTCGCCGAGACGCGGCGGGTTCGCTTGATCAAGGTCTAGATGCTTCAGGCTATCGAGCTGCGCGCCGGTGACGGCGCTCATGTTCAGATAGAGGGAGCGCAGCTGTTTGAGTTCCGCCATGTGCTTCATGCCGGCGTCGGTGATCGGCACCGACTGCAAGCCGAGCACGCGCAGCCGCTTCGCATCGGTGAGCGCCTTGATGCCGGCATCGGTGACCGATCCGCCGCAGAGGAAGAGCTGCTCGAGCGCGGGGAGCTGCGCAAGCTCCTTGATCCCCGCGTCGGTAAGCTTGGCGTGGCCGAACAGGGAGAATTTGCGGACTTGCGTCAACTCGGCGACGAGGCGGAGCTGATCGTCGCCGATATCGATGAGCTGCAGCTGTTCAAGATAGCGCAGGCGAGTGAACTGGCCCAGGCGCAGGTCTGTCGGCTTGCGCACATTGGTCACATCGCGGATGGGTCGGTCCGGGGAGTTTTCGGCACGCGTCACATAGGCGCCCTCGTCCTTGAGCGTCTTCTCGAATTCCGCCTCAAACGGATCCGGCGCCGACGGCGGCGCAGGACGATCGGGCGCGCTGATCGCCGTGAACGCGCCGGCGCTGAAAATCAGGAAGGCGCTGACCAAGCTGGCGCGATGGCACATAATTGGTTCTCCACATCGGAACGGCCGATTGCTATCCTACCAATCCCAGCCGAAAATCACTCGCCAACTTTCTTTCCCTCCCGCACCCACGCCTCGTTGAACACCGCACAGCCCATGCGGGTGCCGAACAAATAGATCACGCGGTCTTGCGCTTGGGCGACCGACATGTAGCCGCCGACGCCTTCGACCTTGCGGACGTGCGACCAAGTTTTGCCGTCGTCGAGTGAGAGGGCCGCGTAAGTGCCGCCATCGACGATGGACTTCTTGTTGTCCTGCGAGCACATCAGGATGGCGCCGCTGGCGAGGCGCACGGCGGCGATTTTTTGGCCGGTGCCGATGCCGGGGAATGGCGTCGTCGTCGCTTCCCAGGTGTCGCCCCAGTCCTTCGACGTCAGCACCGGCATCGGATGGGGGCCGCGCAGGAAGGAGAGAATCGCTCCATCGGAGGTCGGCACCACGGCGGGATGGATGACGTACTTGCCGCCATAGGCTTTGCGCATGTCTCCCTTGGCGACCTTCCAGGTCAGGCCGCGGTCCTTCGAGATCATCAGGCGTTCATCGACGTGGTTGTCGCCGTCGCAGGCCAGCACCAGTGTGCCGTCCTTGGCCTGGAACGCGGAGCACGGCTGGCTCAAGCGTTGCGGATCGTCGCGCGTCAGCATGATCTTCGGGTGCGACCAGGTGACGCCGTTGTCGTCGGACCAACGGACGATGTTCGACGAGTTGTCCCAGCCGAACAGCGATTGCGTGGCGAAGTGGAAGATGCGTTTGCCGTCGCAAAAGAGCACCGGCGCATGATCGTTGACATCGGGCACATCGAAGAAAAGGCACGCCTCATCCCACTTGTCCGATCCCGCGCGCAGCCGGCTGCACGCCTGCGCGAGTTCGCGCCCCGATTCGCTGACGCAGGTGTACCAGCACGCCAGCACATCGCCGTTGGGGCAGACGCACACTGCTGAGTAGTGATTGTGCTGGCTGAAGATCGAGCCCCAGGAGTCCTTCGCAATCTTCGGGTTGTTGCCGTCGATCGCGTATTTGATGTAGTACGGCTTCGCCTTTTCTCCCCTCTCCCCTCCGAGGGAGAGGGGCCGGGGGTGAGGGGGCGGCGTCTGCTTCACGTTCTTCTGATACGGCTCCTGCACAAAGGGCAGCGGCTTTGACTTGGGCATCTCGCCGAGCACGACGCGGAAACCGGTGTACGCATTGGCGTCCTCCGGCAAGTGCCCGGACCGATTCGCCGAGCGGGCGTAGCGCTCCGGACTGAGATTCGTACGCAGGGTGCTCCAGCCGCGCACCACGCGCGCGTAGCCTGTCGCGCGACCGACGGGATCGGTTTCCTCGCCGGCCTCGTATGGACCGTGCCAGTCGATGCACCACTCCGCGACATTGCCGTGCGTGTCGTGAAGGCCCCACGCGTTCGGCTTGTAGGCGCCGACGCGGCGTGGATTACCGTCGAACCCAAGTCGGGCGAGGTTGGCCTCGTTTGCGATCAGCGTATTGCCCGTGTGAAACTTCGTCGTGGTCCCAGATCGGCAGGCGTATTCCCATTCCGCCTCGGTCGGCAGGCGGTACGGTTTGCCTTCCTTCTTTGCGAGCCAAGCGCAGAACGCGACCGCGTCGTGCCAGGTGACGTAAGCGACCGGGTCGTCATCCTCCTTCGAGCTGTTGCGTTTGCCGCGCAGCGACTTGTGCTTGGGATCGAATGCCTCATACTGTGCATTGGTGACTTCGTGGATGCCGAGGTAAAACGCCTTCGAGATGTTGACGCGATGGGCCGGGGCCTCGTCGTAATCGCGCTCATTCCATTCCGGGCGCGTTTTCGGGGCGGCGTCGCCTTGGCCCATCGTGAACGTGCCGGCGTCGATGCGTGCGAACTTCATGCCGAGCGTGTTGGTGAAGGTCTTTCCTTCCTGAGCGGCGACGGTCTGAGCGACGGCAACTGTGATAAGAATTGTGATGAAGGAACGCATGGCGCTGGCTCCCAAGGAGGCGGATCCTGAATGCCTGATCTTGCGATGACGCCATGGAAATTGCAAGCGTTTTGTCGAGTGCGTTTTTCGCCGCTGGCGGCGATTGCTTTCCACCACCAGACTGGACGCTCGCCGCTACCGTCCTAGAATGTGGACTGCATGTCATGTTGAGAAGAGGGCCAATTTCGGCTTTCATCACCATTTAACAGGAGGTTTCCATGAAGAATCTGCGATTCAGTCTCGGCGTTTGCGTGGCGAGTGTGCTCGCGCTGGTCGTCAGCGTGAACCAGGCCAGCGCTCAGCAGGGCGTCTTCATCAGCCAGGCGTCGGCCCGGCTTGCCAAACTCGTTGACAAGGGCAACAAGGACGGCTACGCCCTCCAGAACAACTCCTTCTCCATCGGCGGCGGCTGGTTGAAGAAAAGCAATGAGTGGGTCGGCATCTACACCGTCCAGCTCGTCGCCGGCAAGCAGTACTGCTTCCTGGCCTCCGGCGACAACGACGCCAAAGACGTCGATCTGCGCATCACCGATCTGAAGGGTGAAAAAGTGCTCAAGGCCGATGTGGACACGGACGCCGATGCAATCGTGAATCTCACACCGAAAACGAGCGGCCGCTACCTCGTCCAGATTCGGCTGTATTCTTCCCGCGAGGACCTGGATGCGGTCTGCCTCTCGGTGATGATGGTGAAGTAAATCGGTTCGCCAGCCCGCGTCACGTAATGCCCCGCTCCGATCATCTCGGCGCGGGGTTTTTTGTTGTCACCGCAAGCCCCAGGATAAGTCCGCCGGAGGCGGACGATTCCTGGGGGTCGAATATCAAGTTCCTCCTGGACAAGTCGCGATCCCGCCCCG
Organism: Gemmataceae bacterium; assembly: GCA_009692065.1. Taxonomy (GTDB): domain Bacteria; phylum Planctomycetota; class Planctomycetia; order Gemmatales; family Gemmataceae; genus SIAQ01. Next base: position 77,820 of record SHZY01000006.1, on the reverse strand, counting down.
TATCATGGAAGCGTCGTGGGTCGCACCTTATCATGAAAAACTTCTACTCCATGCGCTCTTGCTTTACCCTGGTGCTTGCGCTCGCAGTCGGGGCCGTGGCGTGCGCTCAGGAACCGGCAGCCGTGCGCAGAATCGTGTTGCCGAGCCTGGATTCGCAGGTCGCGGCACGGATGAGCGCGCTGGATCGTCGGCTCAATCCGGTGCATGCGCCGAACCTGGCCGCGGCGCTGGCCGCTCAGCTTGCCTCGCCCGGCGGACCTTTCGATTCCTTGCCGCCGATTCTGGCGGACGCGCGCAATCAAGAGATCTGGAGCCAGCTGCCCGACGAATACTACCGCATGATGCAGGAATCCGGCGACGCCCTGGTCAGCTTGCCCGGCACGGCCTCACCCGTTGGAGTTGCCTGGCCGAGCGCGCAGGTGCGCCGGCTCTGCCACGAGCGGCTGGCGTCCTTGCCGCGTACGAGCCTGGAACTCTACCGCCAACGCATCGATGCCGAGGCGAAGGCGATTTTGGAGCAAGGCCGGCAAGCGCGTTCGCCGCTCCCCTTGCGCCGGCTTGTCGATGACCTGTTCTGCAGCCGATACGGCGACCAGGCGCTGGACCTCCTGGGCGACTTGGCCTTCGAGCGCGGTCATTTCGACGAGGCCGGCCACTGGTGGCGACTGCTCGCGCCTTTGGATGCTCGACACAACCAGGGTCTCAAGTTTCCCGATGCCAAGATGGATCTCGTCCGCGTGCAGGCGAAGCAAATCCTCGCCGCGCTGTTCGCCGGCCGATTCGAGGATGCCCAAGTTGCGCTCACGCGCTTGCAAAAGGAACATCCTAATGCAAAAGGCTTGCTGGCCGGGCAGGATGGCGTTTATGGAAACATCCTCGAAAAGACGCTGGCGTCGTTGCTGCGCGAACGCCTGGTCAACAACGAGGAGCCGTGGACGACCTTCGGCGGCAACGCGACGCGCAATCGAACGCTCTCGCTGGGCTTGTCCTGGAATCTCTGGGAAGACGGGCCGGCGTGGCACGTGCCCCTGCCGGCGCTCGACGAAATTGAGGTCGGCAAGGAACCGCTCGCCGAGCGTGGCAGTCCAACGCGCAAGGCGGCATTTCATCCAATCATCGTCAACGAACAGGTACTGATCGCCGATCATCGCTCGCTCGTCAGCTATCACCTCAAGACTGGCAAGGAACTGTTTCGCTACGATCTCAAAGCGGCGGGACTTGTGGACCCTGGGCCCGGCATCGACGCCAAAATCGCGCTGCCCCGCTTCACGCTGTCGGCCGATGACCGGCGCGCCTACGTCCGCCTCGGGCGGCTGGGGCTGGGGCCGAAGAAAGAAGCGAAACAATCCGATGCGACCTACCTCGTCTGCCTCGACCTGACGGAGCCGGCCAAGGACAAGAAACGCGAACTCTGGCACGTGCAGGCCAGCGCCGAGGACAAGGCGCCGGCGGCTTTCGAGGGTTCACCGCTTGTTTGCGATGGCCGCGTCTACATTGCGCTCAGCCGACTCGCGGGCCGGCGCGTGGTGACCTCTATCGTCTGCTACGACGTGCTTGGCCGACGGCGCTGGTCGCGCGATGTCTGCGATTGCCCGGAGTTCGAGGACGGCGCTGACGGTCCGCGCAATCGGCAACACCTGCTTACGTGGGCGGCCGGCCAGATTGTGTATGCATCGCACTCCGGGGCGATCGTCGCAGTGGATGCATTGACCGGCCAGCCGACTTGGGGCGTGCGCTATCCGAGCCGCGGGCCGCTGACTCCCGAGCTGGAGCCCTCGCCGCGCGATCTGGCGCCGTGCATTTACGCCGACGGCTGCGTCTTCGCGGCGCCGCTTGACACGGATCGGATCTTCTGCGTGGAGGCGGTTTCCGGACAGATTCGCTGGGAGCTGGAATCGATCGAGATCGTGCATCTTTATGGTGTCTCAGGCGGCCGGCTTCTCGCATCGACACGCAACGGCCTGGTCTCGATTCAGGCGGCGACCGGGGAGGTTGAGTGGATTCAGCCCAGCGAAGGCCGTCTGCCGAACCTCGGGCGCGGCTTGATCGCCGGCCCGTGGCTGATTTGGCCCACTCAGGACGCGGAGTTGCCCTACCGGGCCGTCACGTTGCGCACCGGCGAACCGCCGAACTTCGACCCGACCAGGCTGTCCAAGCTTCCGGTCGGCAATCTCGCGTTCGGGCACGGCTGCCTGGCGATCGCGGGCCTCAATGAGCTGGTGGTCTACGTGCCGGCCCACCAGGGGCAGCCGCTGCCGCCGCCCGATGTGCGCCCGCAAGCACGCCTTGAATCGCTCTACCAACGGGCACGCTGGCAAGCAAGCGCGGGCCAGACGGAAGCCGCCGTCCAAAGCTATCGGCAACTGCTCGACGCGACGAAATCGCATCCCCAGGCAACCACCTGGCAAGCGCTGATCGAGAGTCGGCTCAGCTTACTGGCGCCGGCACCTCCGCCAGCGAAACCCACGCAAGAGCCGACGACTGCCGAGCGATTGTTGCGCGCCGACCAGGCGCTCAAGACCGAGCACTGGGGTGAAGCAGCCGACGCATTTCGCCGGCTGTTGGGAGCGGTGCTACCGGCCGACATCGAGGGGCGTTGCCTCGTCGGCCTGGCGCACGCTTACGAAGGCCAGCGCGATTACCGCTCTGCGTGGCGGACGTGGACGGCGCTGGATGACCGGTTCGGCGGCGTGCTCGATCCGAGCAGCAAGCAACCGTACCGCGCACTCGTGCCGTCGTCCAAGCGTGAGCCCTATCTCAGCGCGCTTGCCACTCTTGCTGTGGAAGGGCCCGCTTTGCCGCTGGTGCAGGCTTGGTCCCACGACGATGGCCGAGCGTGGCTAGGCGAGGACAATCGCGAGGACGCCTTCTTTTGCACACAGGCCGGCCAGCTGACGTGCCGAAATCTCGCTGACGGCGCCTTGCGCTGGAAACAAACGCTCGACTTCGAACCTACTGGACTGGAACGCTGGCGCGATCTCGTCCTCCTCACAGGCCCGGACGCAGCTCAAGGCTGGCACGTCCACGACGGGCAAACCGCCTGGACGTCGCCGGCGCCATCGCGTACCTGGCGTCTGGGCAGCGTACGCGGCGGCGTGCCGACCATCGCGCACGGCGGCGCCGGTTTCGTTCACGCCCAGCGCTGGGAGGATACCTTGCTCTTGCTCGACGATCAGCGCCGCTTCCTGCGGCTGCGCATCGATACCGGCGAAATCACCTGGCAGTATGCCTCGCCGGGCGCAGCACTGCGTTCCCTGGATGCCGGCGCGTTTGGACCGCACGTCGCTCGGATCGGCTCGAACCTGCTGGTGCAGAGCGTGTCAGGGCAGCCGTATCGGCTGGATGCGAAAGCTGTGCCCTTCGGGACCGCGACAAGACCGTGGATTCAATCGCCTCAGATCGTCGGCAACCGAATTATCCGCGCGGCAGAGAACGGGCGCATCGTCGCTCAACATCTGGCGCCGCCACATGAGGAAATCTGGACTTACCAGGCGCCCTGGCCGACCTCGCTGACGGGCGAATTCTGCCGGCTCGTCGCCAGGAACTCGGTACTCCTGGCGATGGTTCCGCGCAACGAAGGGAACGAATGGATTCGACTCGATGTCGAGCGCGGCAAGATGTTGTGGGCGCTGCGCGCCGGCCAGCTGCCCGACGGTTTGGACGTCGACTCCGTCTGTATCGGTGACACGATGTTCTTTTACGCCGACCAGGAAAAGCTGTACGCGCGTTCCTTGAATGACGGCACGCTACATTGGACCCACGCGCTGCCAACGCGCGCCGCGCGCTGGGGCATCCGTTACACGAAAGATTATTTGGCGGTTTATCCGACAGAGGCCTCCAAGGGCGCAGCTTTCAGCGTTTCGTTCATCGATCCGTGGGCAGGCGGCTTGCTCCAGCGGCTGATATTCGCCGACGCGTACGGGCCGGGCGAGGTGCTGCTGTCGCCACGGCTGGCGCTGGTTTCCGCAGGGGGCAGAATTTACGGATTTCGCGGCCTGGGACCCGAATAACAGCTGACCATGGGCGAAGAATCCGGTAGCATGATTTCAGGACTCGCCAAGCCCTGGGGTGAGGTACTCCGAAGCCCTGGGGTTCGGAGTACCTCACCCCAGGGCTTCCTGGAACCCTTATTATTCAATGCAGAGATCCCTTCATGAAATCCGATGCCATCACCGTCCGTTGCAAAGCGTGTCAAACTCCCCTGCAAGTGCCCGCCGGCGGCAAACGGTTATGCGCCTGCGGGACATGGGTCGCTGCTCCGGCGGGCAATCCCGTTGCCGAGGAGCCGACCATCGTGGTCAAGCCCGAGGAGGCGCGTGCTCCGGTCGCGACCGCGGCGCATGCGCCGCCGATCACGAGCGCCGCCACCGCGCCTTCGCCCTCTCCCATCTTTCAAGGCGGACCAGTAACTGGTGCTGCCGGCGCCTGGCCGCGCATCGAAGGCGACCTCTCCGCGATCGAACGACTCAACGACGGCTATCAACGCATCATCAAGGAACTCAAGAAAACCATCGTCGGGCAATCCGACGTCATCGAGCAACTCCTGATCGCCGTCTTCGCGAAGGGGCACTGTCTGCTCGTCGGCGTCCCCGGCCTGGCGAAGACGTTGATGATTCGCGCCCTGTCCGACGCGCTCAACCTGAGCTTCAGCCGCGTCCAGTTCACCCCCGACTTGATGCCGTCCGACATCACCGGCACCGAGGTGTTGCAGGAAGACAAGACGACCGGGCAGCGCGTCTTCAAATTCCTGCCCGGCCCGATCTTCTCCAACGTCATTCTCGCGGACGAAATCAACCGCACGCCGCCCAAGACGCAGGCGGCCCTTCTCGAAGCGATGCAAGAAAAGCAGGTCACCATCGGCGGCACCCGGCACAAGCTGCCCGAGCCGTTCTTCGTGCTCGCCACGCAAAACCCGATCGAGCAGGAAGGCACGTATCCATTGCCCGAAGCCCAGCAGGACCGCTTCATGTTCAACGTGCTGGTCGATTACCCCAGCGAGGAGGAGGAGTACAAGATCGTCGAGATGACGACCTCGATGCATTCGGTCAAGCTCGAACGGATCCTGTCGTCGAACGACATTCTGGAGATGCAGGACATCGTCCGCAAGGTCCCGGTCGCGCCGTACGTCATCCGCTACGCGATGAAGTTCGCCCGCCTGACGCGCAAGGAAAAGGGGGAGGTCCCCGACTTCATCAAGGAATACGTCACCTGGGGCGCCGGCCCGCGTGCCACGCAAAACCTCGTGCTCGGCGCCAAGGCGCGGGCTGTGCTGCATGGCCGATATTACGTCTCGTGCGAGGACATCCGCGCGGTCGCGATCCCGGTGCTGCGGCATCGCATCATCACGAACTTCAACGCCGAGGCCGAGGGGATCAAGCCGGAGACGATCATCCAGCGACTCGCGGACATCATCCCGCGCGACCCGAACGAGGAGGCGCTGGCGCGCGGCAAGACGGCGGTGACGGCGTGAGCGTGAATGAGCCTGAAAGGCTCGGACAAACCAGCTCAGGGCAGAGCGAAGCGCCGCCCTGGGGTAGGAGCGTTTAGACAGCCATCGCCCTGAAAGGGCACAACAATGCGGGAGCAACTTGTTTCGCCCTTACAGGGCTAGGCCGCTGCGCCATCGCTGTTCCCAGGGCGGCGCTGCGCGGCTTCACCGCTCCGCTCTGCCCTGGGCTGATTTGTTGCGGCCCTTCGGGCCAGGGATTACGTCGAAGCCATGTTCGTCAAAATGAAATTAGCGGAAATTCAAGACGAACTCACGCCACGGTTCGAAAAGGTTTGTTTGAAGGGTCACGGCGCGTCGTCGTTCATTTATGGCGTAAACAAAGGACGGGCCGTCGAAATCTCCGAGGACAACGGCGGTTTCTGGCTCGAATTCTGGGAGAAGAGCGACGAAGAAGACGCGGCGCCGGTCCGGGAGCAGACTGTCGAAAGCGGCGAACGAGCGATTCAGGAAGCTATGAATTGGTTGGCATGATTCGTTGGCGGCTCGTCCGTAAACGATCCAGGAGACACCTCATGCAAGCACGAAGTTTCTCGGCTCCACTCACCGTACTCTTGCTGCTGGCCAGCGGCACTATGCCGGGTTGTAATAGGGCGGAGCAACCGCCAAAACAGGACCCAACCCAGCCGCTGCCCAAGGAGATCGTCGCGGCCCCGGCTGGGGCGGGGCAGCCGCCGAAACAAGATCCACCCCAGCCGCTGCCCAAGGAGATCGTCGGGGCCTGGCAAAAGGCCGGGGCCGAGGCCGGCTGGGTGGGGCTAGCTTCGAACGGCGGCCTTGATTTTCAAGATAAGGCGACTGGGCTGGCTGACGCGGTGCCGGCGTTCCTGTTTTCCTGGAAGGATGGGGTCGTGGCCAAGCTACCGGTCCCTGCAGCGCCCTTCGGGCTGATCCTTGGCGGCACGGAGGTGACGGACGCGGGGTTGAAGGAGCTGGCCAGCCTCAAGAGCTTGCACACGCTGGACCTTTCCGGAATGGAGGTGACGGACGCGGGGTTGAAGGAGCTGGCCGGCCTCAAGAGCTTGCACACGCTGGACCTTTCCGGAATGGAGGTGACGGACGCCGGCGTGGCAGAGCTGCGAAAGGCCCTGCCGGACTGCAAGATCATTCGCTAATCCGGCGCCGCGCGGGCGCTAAACGTAAACAAACCGGAACCCCCAACATGGCCCACACAATCAAAGACGACCCCCGCAAATACCTGGACCCGCGGACCCTCGCCAAGGTGCGCAGCCTCGAACTCAAGGCGCGGCTCATCGTCGAGGGCTATCTCTCCGGACAGCACAAGAGCCCCTATCACGGCTTCTCCGTCGAGTTCGCCCAGCATCGCGAATACGTCCCCGGCGACGACATCAAGCACCTCGACTGGAAGGTCTGGGGCCGCACCGGACGCTTTTGCATCAAACAGTACGAGGAGGAAACCAACCTCGTCTGCTGGATCATGCTCGACGCCAGCGAATCGATGAAGTATGGCTCCATCGACGGCATGTCGAAATACGATTACGCCTGCATGTCGGCGGCGGCGCTGGCGTACATGGTCCTGCACCAGGCGGACGCGGTCGGCTTCGTCACCTTCGACTCGCAAGTCCGCTCCTTTATGAAGCCGTCGAGCCAGATGTCGCAGCTCAAGGAGATGGTCCACATCATGAATCGCGGGGTCGGCAAGGAAAAGTCGAACATGGCCCCGCTCTTTCACGACATGGCCGAGCGCATCAATCGCCGCTCGATCATCTTTCTCTTGAGCGACATGTTCGAGGATGTCGAGCCGATCCTGTCGGGCCTGAAGCATCTAAGACACAAGCGACACGAAGTTGTGCTGTGGAACATCCTCGACGAGGCGGAGGTCACATTCCCGTTCCAGGAATCGACGCTCTTCCGCGGCATGGAGCAGTTTCCGGACCTGCTGACCGACCCGCGCTCGCTGCGCAAGGGTTACCTCGAGCAGATCGAGGGGTTCCTGCTCCAGCTTAAGAAGGGCTGCCGGAATCAGAACATCGATTACGTGCAACTCCGCACCGATACGCCATTGAATGTGGCGATGTCGAGTTATTTGGCGCATCGGCAAAAGCGCTCACGCTAGTCCGTGGTCCGTAGTCAGTGGCAAATGCGGAGGTGGCACATGGCCCGGACGAATTTCGAGAACCTGCGCGTTTATCAGCTCTCCGAGCAAATCGCTGACTTGGTTTGGGAGATCGTGAACCGATGGGCAGCCCTGGCTCGGGATACCGTGGGAAAACAGTTAATACGCTCGGCCGATAGAATCGGCGCGAATATCGCGGAAGGCTCAGGGCGTGGTAGTTTTCAGGATAATCGACGTTTTGTTCGCATTGCGCGCGGTTCTCTCTACGAAACGCAACATTGGCTCCGGCGCGCGTACAAGCGAAGTTTGTTGACCGCGGATCAAACGGCAGCCTTGAAACCTCTGATCGACAACCTCTCGCCGATGTTGAACGCCTACCTACGTTCGATCGGACCGAAGCAGACGGAGAAACCCCACAACTGATCCCTTGCGATCCGAACTCCGGCTTTGAACTACGGACTACGGACTACGGACTACGGACTAAGATCATGATGTTATTCGCATTCCTACCAATGTGGCCCGCAATCGGCGTCGCCGCCGGCGCGATCGCCATCCCGGTCATCATCCACCTGATCAACCGCCGCCGTTACAAGATCGTGCCGTGGGCGGCCATGAAGTTCCTGCTCGCGGCTCAGAAACAGACGCGCAAGCGCATGCGCGTCGAACAACTCCTGTTGCTCTTGTGCCGGATGGCGATTCTCGCGCTCGTTATCCTCGCCATGTCCGCTGTCATGCCGTGGGCGGAAGATGTCTGGGCGTTCTGCGGCTTCAGTAAGTTCGGGCAGGGCAAGTCCAATCGGCAACATCGCGTGCATCACGTCATCATCCTGGATGCTTCGCTCAGCATGAATCAAAAAGTCGAAGGCGGCGTGACCGCCTTCGAAAAAGCCCGGCAACTGGCGCTCAAGAAGATTCAGGACAACCCGTCCGGCGACGGCTACAGCGTGCTCATCCTCAAGGATAATCCGACCTGGCTCGTCGGCGAAGCCTCGCAGGACGCGCGCAAGGTTTCCCGCGAGATCGAAAACATCAAGCCAAGCCATGGCAACGCCTCGCTGCCGTCGGCCTTGAGCATGATCGCTTCGAAGCTCGGCGAGACGAAGGGACGCTTCCCCGCCCAGGCGGTCTATTTCTTCACCGATATGCAGCAATCGACCTGGATGGGCGCGCTGCCTTCCGACCTCAAGACCGAGGCGGAAAACAAGGAGAAGAGCGCCTATCTCGAAATCGAACAGAAGCACAAGGCGACCACGGTATTCGTCGATTGCGGCCCGCCCACCGACTCCGGCAACGTCGCGGTGACCAACATCGAATTCGACATGAGCCAAACGCCGTACGTGACCGCCGGCATGGACCTCACGCTGTTCGCCACCGTGAAGAACTTCGGCGCCGCGGCCGCCAAGGACGTGCGCGCGGAACTGCTGATCGGCAAGGCGAAGGAAACCGCCAACGACGCCCCGCTGCAAATGCGCGTCAACGGCCAGGAGACCCGCAGCGTCGACGCCCACGGCCAGCAAATCTACACCTTCAACAACGTCAAATTTCCCGCGCCGGGCACTTATGCCGTCCAGGTGAAAATCGCCGGCGACCCGCTCCCCGAGGACGATGCCCGCACCATCATCATCACCGTGCGCAACGAAATCCCCGTTCTGCTCGTCAACGGCAAACCGTCGGCGGATCGCTTCGAGCGGGCGACCGAGTACATTCGGCTCACGCTCAACCCGTTTCCGATGGGCACCGAGCCGAAGTGGATGCCGTTGCGCCCCCGGGTGGTCAGTCCGACCGAATTCTCGGACATGACCGAAGAAAAACTGGCGACGTACGATTGCATCTACTGGTGCGATGTCGGCCAATTCGGCGTCAACGACGTGCGAAAACTCGACACCCATCTGCGCCGCGGCGGCGGCTTCGTTGTGACCTTGGGCGACAAGGCGGCGGAGAACCTCGATCGCTATAACGACCTCTTGCACAAGAACGACCAGGGGATTCTGCCGGCCAAGCTAATGAAGAAGATCGCTGCGCCGGCGGACCATCACTTCTATTTTTCGAACTCCGATGACAACGCTTTTGGCACGGCGCCCTTGCAAGCGTTCAGCGACGAGCAAGATCGCCTGACTTTGCGGACGGCCCGCTTCCGCCAGTACGTGCTGGCCGAGGGAAGTAAGGGCCGGACCGTGCTGTCGTTCATGCCGGAAGTCGCGAATTTGGAGAAAGTGAAACGCGACGCCACGCTGCCGGTGGATAAGCCAGCCATTATCGAGTGGAACCCCCCGTTGCGCAGCGGGCAGCAGCCGGCGGGGCCCGCGCTCAGGCCGGGACAGCGCGTCGAGCGCCAGCCGGCGCGCTATCGCGGCAAAGTCATCCTCCTAACTTCGACCGCCAACATGGACTGGACCAGCTGGCCCGGCTCGCCGAGCTTCGGCGCCATGATGCACGAACTGACTCGCCTCGCCGTCACCGGCAGACTGCGCGAGCAGAGTCAGACCGTCGGCGGTTTGCTCGAAACCTATCTGCCCGGCGGCGCCGAAGTCAGCGTTGTGCTCAAGTATCCTGCCGAGATCGACGGCATGAAGCCCGAATCGATCAAGACCCAGCTGATCGACGACATCAATCTCGTCCGCTGGGCCGAGACCGATTTCGCCGGCGTCTATCGCATCGAAACTCCCAGCGGGCATGAGATTCCGTTCGCCGTCAACGTGCCGACGGCTTCGGCCGACCAGAAGGGTTCGGAAAGCGATCTGACCCGCATCGAGGAAACGAAGCTCAAGGACGGCTATCCCGGCTGGACCTTCAAGATCGTGCGCGATGCCCGCGAGGCCGTGCTGGGGAGCGCGCCGGTGGATCCCAACCCGATCGACATTGCACTGCCCTTCGGCCCCGACCTGGCGAACGCCGCCCTGTTGCTGGTGCTGGGGCTTTTGTTCCTGGAGATCTTCCTGGCGTGGTACTTCGGCCATTACACGACGACCGAAGGGGCGCTGTCGAACGCGCCGCCCGGGCCGACGAGCACGCTGGTTGCCGCGGTCATCGCGGTGCTGGCCACGATTCTCTTCGGCATCGGCGCACTCATCATTGCCCATGAGATTTACACGGGCGACTTCCTCGGGTTCTTGCCTGAGATCCTGCGCAGCTGGGCCGAATCGGGACTCGGCGTGGAGAAGTTGCAGGCAGGTGAAGGCTCACGCTGGACGTACGAGAAGATGCCGTTCCTGTTCGGCATGCCAGGCAATGAGGTCTGGTACCTGGCCCTGTTCACGATCGCCGGCATCATCACGATCTTCTTCATCTACAAGGCCGAGGCGCCGCGTGTGGCGCTCGCTTACAAGTTGCTCCTGGGCGCGCTGCGTCTCTATCTGATCCTGTTCGCGGTCTGGTTCCTCCTGCGCAGGCCGGAACTGCACTACGACCGCGAAGGCTTCCCGGACGTTGTGCTGCTGATCGACGACACGCGCAGCATGGGCGAGTCGGATACGATCCAGGACGCTGACGTGATGAAACGCGTCAAGAAGCTCTCCGACGAAATCCTCGGCAAGCTGCGCACGGAGCTGGCGGACAAGATCAACGTCTTGCAAACCGAGATCGACGCCAAGTCCGCCGCCGCCCAGAACGATGCCGACATCAAGGCCGAGGTAGACGGTCTGCGCCAGCGCAAGAGCTACTGGGAAAAGCAGAGAGCCGACATCAACGCAGGCAAGTGGCGCCCCAGCCGGCTGCAGCTGGTGCAGGCCATCCTCGCCCAGCCCGACCCGCACTGGATCAAGACGCTCTTGACCAAGCATCGCTCGAAGGTGCACATCTTCCACCTCGACCTCCAGGGCCGGGCGACCAAGCTGCGCGATCCGAGCGGCGACGCGGGGGAACTCGTCGATGCCAAGGACACCGCCCAACTCGACCGCACGGCCAAGGCGCTCGCGCGCCTTGAGCCATGGGGGCAGGACAGCCGGCTCGGTGTTGCCGTCCGGCAGGTGATCGACCACTACCGCGGCTCCGCTCTCTCCAGCGTCATCATGTTCACCGACGGCGTCACCACCCGCGACGAGACGCTGTCGCAGGCTGCCGACTACGCCGCCCAGAAGGAGATCGCCCTCCTGTTCATCGGCGTGGGCGACGAGCACGATCAGCGCGACCTCAAGCTGCACGACCTCAGTGTCGAGGACACTCTCTATCTCGGCGACAGCGCCATCTTCGAAGTCCGCCTCACCGGGCACGGCTACAAGGACCTTACCGTGCCTGTTGTCCTCAAGGTCAAGGACAAAACTGGCAAGGAAAGAGAAGTCGCAAGTGAATTGGTGAAGGTCGATCCGGCGGGGAAATCGGTGCGCATCCGGCTCCGCGATCGGCCCAAGGACCTGGGCCGGCATCCCTACATCATCGAGGTCGTGCCCCCCAAGATCGAGGGGAACGAGAAGCCGATCCCAACGGGGAATCTGCGCATCGAGCGCACCATCGAGGTGATCAACCCGCAGCAGATCAAGGTGCTCTACGTCGAGGGACAGCCACGCTATGAGTTCCGCTTCCTCAAGTCGCTCCTGGAGCGCGAGGCCGACGAGAAGGACAAAAAGCCAAAGCAAAAATCGATCGAGGCGAGAGTGCTCCTTCTGGACGCGGACAACGATTGGCCCGCCTCCGACAAGACGGCGCTATCAGTCTTTCCGCCGACGCTGGCGGAGCTGAACCAATACGATGTGTTGATCCTGGGCGATTGCGATCCCAAACACAAGATGCTGCAAGGAAATCTCAAGAACATCGTCGCCTACGTCCGCGGCGAGGACGAGAAAGGCAAAAAGGCCGCCAAGCCGGGCGGCGGGCTCTTGTTCGTCGCAGGGGCAATGTACAATCCGCACCGCTACAAAGGGACAGCACTGGCCGATGTACTGCCGGTCGAGCCCATCGACAACAACCCGCCGCCGGAAGTGGCCCGCGTCGAGCGGCTCCGGCCCGAGCTGACTTCGATGGGACGCATGCACCCGATGTTCCGCTTCAGTCCCGACGAAGGCGAGAATGCTCGGATCTGGCAGAACCTCACCCCGATCTACTGGTATTCCACCGGTTATGGCATCAAGCCGGCTGCCGAGGTCCTGGCCGTTCATCCGGATCCGAACGTCAAGGCCCAGGCTTTGCGCCCGGGACAGGACCCCAGGCATCCGTTGATCGTCCAGCAGTTCGTCGGCACCGGGCGCAGCATGTTCTTCGGCATCGACGAGAGCTGGCGCTGGCGGCTCCGAGAGGACGAGGTGAAATACAACAACTACTGGATCCAGAACATGCGCTACCTGTCGCGCGGGCGCTCCACCAAGACGACCCTTCGGCTCGATCGGCAGACGCCCTACCTCGTCGGCGAAAAGATCAAGGTCATGGTGCAGTTCCCCGACAGCACCCCGGGCGGCGGCAATCCGAACGGGCCGAAGCTAAACGAGAAAACCGAAGTCAAGGTGACCGTGACCTACCAGTCCCCCGGAGGCAAAGGCGGCGAGACGCCGGTCGATATGCGGCTCGGCAAGATCGACGGCAGCTGGGGCACCTACGAAGGAACCTGGGACCAGACGCGCGAAGGCAAGTTCCGCTTCCGCTTGACCAATCCCGACGTCAGCGCCATGCAACCCGACGGCGAGAAGCCCAGCGCCGAGGCGCTGGTGATCCTGCCGCCGGGCGAGCTGGACAAGCTGCGCATGGACGGCGCCGAGATGGACCTGGCGGCCGGCAAGACGAACGGCCTGTACGTCACGCTGGCCAAGGCCGACGACGTGCTGGAAAGCCTGCCCCCCGGGCCAAAGCTGCGCATCGCCTCGAACGCGCCGCCGACCCTCTTGTGGAACCAGTGGTGGGCGCTCGCCATTGTCGTCTTCTTATTAACCTCCGAATGGGTTTTGCGTAAAATGAAGCATCTGTTATAGTGAATTTGATTCGTGGCAAGCCCTGGGATGAGGTACCTCGAATCCCAGGGGTTCGGTGTACCTCACCCCTGGGCGTCCGCAGGGTTGAGGGAGCACTGGCAAATTCTTGGGGTCTCGCGATGAACCCGATCTTGAAACGCCTGGCGTCTTTGCGCCTCAAAGTGCGCCTGCTGGATGGCTGGCAGGGCGTCAGTGCTCTGGTCGGCCTGGTCTTTGGCGTCGGTCTCCTCGTGGGTACGCTCGATTTCTACACTCACTTGCCGAGCCTGGTCCGTGCCGTCCTCCTGGTCGGCTTGCTCGTTGGCAGCGGCATCGTCGCGTATCGCTATCTCATTCGGCCCTTCGCCAAGCCGTGCGATGACCTGAGCCTGGCGCTGCGCATCGAGGAAGAATACCCCGAACTCAACGACGCCCTGGCCAGCACCGTGCAATTCTTGACGCAAGGGCCGGAAGAGCAAGAGCGCCTGGGGGGCTCCGAGGCACTTCGGCAAAAGACCATGAAGGAGACGATCGACAAGGCGGCCAGGTTCGATTTCGCACGCATCCTCGATCGCCGCGCTGCTGCGCTCTTTGGCGCCGGCGCGTTTTGTGCTCTGCTGTTGGCCGGGCTGGTGGCCTGGAAGACTCCTTCGTACTCGCAGATTGCCTTTTGGCGTTTCGTCGAGCCGTTCGGCGAGCACACCTGGACGCGCATCAGCGTTGCCAAGAAGGCGCCGCTCGATCTGGTCGATCAGCAGGGGGACGACAGCGGCTGGGCCAAGCTCGACCCGCGCAGCCGAAAAGGCGACGTGATCGCCAAGGGCAGGCCGTATTCGATCCGGGTCAACCTCAAGGGTCAAATCCCGAAAAACGCCAGAGTCGAGATCGATGGACAGATCCGCACCGACCAGACCTACGAAATCAAGCGGAGCCAGGACGGCGAGTCGGGGAGCTTCGAGGCCCGCATCGACATGACGCAGCAGTACGGGAACTTCCGCTTCCGCGTGCTGGCCAACGACGGCGCGTTTCCGCCGCGCGCTGGCAGCTGGCACCTGGTCGAAGTGCTGCCGCCCCCAACGCTCGTGAAGCTGAACGGCCTGCCGTCGCCGCAGCTCGCCGTCTACCCGCCGGCGTACACCGATCTTTCGCCGAGCGTCCTGGAACCCGGCACGCGCCACCTGAACCTCACCGCGGGCAGCCATGTCGTTTTGCGTGCCAAGGCGAGTCGCCCGCTCGAACAGGCGTGGATCGAATACCGCCCGGAAGGCGCCCTGATCGCGCCGGCGTCGGTGCTGACACTTTTAGGACAGACCAATCCGCTGCAAGCCGTCGCCCAGGTAGTGGGCGGCAGTGCCGTCTGGGGCAAGGTCCCCGCCAGGTTTGAAGCCGATCGATCGGTCTTCCAGATCGACTTCACCCCCTGGATCACCGGCAGCTACACGCTCCACCTGCGCGACAAGGATAAGCTCGAAAGCTCGCCCGACGTCGCCGACCTGAAAGTCAACCTCGACCCGCTGCCGATGATCAAGCTGCTCCAGCCCGGCTCCAGCGCCACCGCCCTGCCGACGGCCGATGTTGCCTTCAAGTTCCTCGTCACCGACGAGCTGTTCGCGATCAAGAGGGTTTATGTCGAATACCGCAAGAAGGGCGCCGACGGCCAGCCGTGGGAGACACTGGATCGCGTTCCCCTTTACGAAGCCCTCGACCACGGCAAACTTGTGCCGATCTTCGTCTCCCAGCTGACCGGCGCCGCGCGCCCCGCAGCGGACCTGCGGCTGCGCTACAAGAAGCTGGAGTTTGGCGTCGTCTGGTCCCTGCGCACGCAAGACTTCCGGAATGGCGACATCATCTCGGTCGAAATTTGTGCCGAGGATTTCTGCGACATCTACCCGACCCGCGAGCCGGGCCGCAGCCAGGCGATCGAGCTGCGCATCATCGGCAAGCAAGACCTCACGAGCAAGATCGAGAACCAGCTGGCCGAGATCGCCAAGAAGATCCAGGCGATCGAGAAGATCCAGCACAACGCCCAGGATGCCGTCAAGGACACCAGGAAAGAAGACAAAATCGACCAGCGCGTCCGCGACAATTTCATCGAGAAAGGGGTCCAGCAGCAGCGCGAAGTGCGCGACCACATCGGCCAGGATGCCAAGGAAGGCCTGCGCCGCGATGTCGGCGAAATCAAGCGCACGTTGGAAGAGAACCGGCTCACCGGCACGCAAGCCTACCGCGAGGCCACCAAGATCAAGGGGACGCTCGACGCGATCGCGCAGCAAGAACTGCAGGAGATCGAGCCCAAGCTCGCCGAGGCCAATGCCGACCTGGCCCAGAACGACAAGAACCCCGACAAGACGAAGGCGAATCTCGAACAAATCGCAAAACGCCAGCAAAGCGTGCGCGACGCCCTCAATGGCCTCATCAAGGATATCAACCCCCAGGCCAAGATGCAGGGACTCAAACAGGAAGTGCAGGACCTGATCGGCAAGCAAGAAGAAATTCGGCAAAAGCTCGAAGAGCTGAACAACCTCAAACGCGTGCTCGACGAAGACCCGCAACTCACGCCGGAGAAACGCAAGACGAACGAGAACATTTTGCGCGACCAGATCAATGAGCAGCGCAAGGATCAGCAAGAGCTGGAAAACAAGATGAACAAGCTCCTCCAGGAGATGAAGGCGGCCAAGCAGACCTTCGAAAAAGAAGACGATCACGCCAATGCCAAGAAAGTGGAGCAAGCCATCCAGCAGGCCGAGCCGAAATTCGATCCCAAGCAGCCTGACAAGAAACCGATCACCCAGCAGATGAAAAACGTCGCCGAGCAACTGGATGGCAAGACCGAGACGCCGCAGAAAACGCTCCAGCAGCAAGAACGAATTCAGAAGAACCTCGAAGAGGTGGCCAAGGCGCTGGAAGGCCGCAGCGAGGACGCCACCAAGCAGGACATCCAGGACCGCAAGGACACCGAGAAGGAACTCGACAAGATCACCAAGAAGATCGAGCAGCTAAGGAACGAAGCCAAGAAGATCGACAAGATCGAGAACAAGGAAGAACGCCTCAAGGCCAAGGAAGAGCTCGCCAAGAAACACGCCGAGCTGCAGGACGAAATCAACAAGATGCGCCACCAGCTGGCCCGCCTCAACGAACAGCGCGCCGCCGACGCGTTGAACGAAGCGGCCAAGGACCTCGAAAAGGCAGGCAACGACATCAAGGACGGAGCCAACCCCGATCAAGCACAGAAAGAGGCCAAGGAGAAAGTTCAGCGCGCCAAGCAAGAATTGCAGGACGCCGAGGAAGAATTGGCCCGCGAGCTCTTGATCAAGATTCACGATCAATTGGAGGCGATCAAGATCCGCGAGATCGGCTCCATCGAACGCTCCGAGAACCTGCACGCCAAGATCATGAAGAAAAAAATCTGGACCGATGCCTTCCTCGACACCATCGAAGGCAACATGGAGGCCCAGAAGGGTATCGCCGAGGAAACCGACGTCTTCAAGGACAAGCTCAAAGAAGCCAAGGTCTTCCACAGCCTCCTGGAAAAAGCCAAGGAAGCGATGGATAAAGCGGTCAAGGTCATGGATACCCGCCGCGAGGAAGGTTTGAATCGCCGTGAAAACAAATTCGATGACATGGAATTGAAGGACGAAAACGAATGGCACGCCGATACCGTCAAGCATCAAAAGGTCGCGCTGCAGAAAATCGAGCGCTTGCTCGATGCACTCAAGGACGAAATCAAGAAGCCAAAGAAGCAGCTTGCCCAGAAAGACCCGATGGGCGACGATGAACCCAAAGAGTCGCAAGGAGGCATGCAAGACCGCGACGGCATCCCGCCGACGGCCCAGCTCAAGGTGCTGCGTGCCGAGCAGGTCGATCTCAACCAGAAGACCGAGGACTTCGCCAAGCGGAATCCCGATCTGACGAAACTGACCGAAGAGCAACAGCGTGAACTGGCCGAATTGTCCCAGGAACAGGAGCGCATCCACGACCTCTTCCGCGGTCTATTCCCGCCGCAGCAGCCCATGCCGAAAGAAGGAGACCCGAAATGACCCGCTACTTCGCCATCAGCCTGGCATGTTTCGCTTGCCTGGTCATGCTCGCCGTGGCCCAGGACAAGACCCCCGCGCCCAAGAAGAAAGCCCCGGCCGAGACGCAGGTCGAGAAGACCGATCCCGACGCCAAGAAGGCTGATGCGAAAGTCGATCCCAAGAAGGTCGATGGCAAAGACGCGCCCGACGCCAAGAAAGACGGCGGGCCCGAAGTGGCGGCGGAAGATCCCAAGGTCATCATCGATCGCTTGAAGAAGAACTTCGAAACCGTGGACGAAAAGCTCCAGAAGAAAGACCCCGGCGAGGACACCCGCCTGAAGCAAAAGCAGATCATCGACGACATCGACAAGCTGCTCGACCAGAACGACGACAGTAAGGGTGGTGGTGGAGGCGGCGGTGGTGGTGGAGGCGGCGGGGGTGGCGGGGGTGGCGGCGCTGGCCAAAAGCAGCCCATGGGCCTCGGCGATAACAAAGACAAGAAAGACGACAAGGACGGCGGCAAGGACAACGCCAAGAAAGACGACGGCAAAAAGAAAGAAGACAAACTTGCCAAGAAAGACGACGGCGATCAAAAGGATAAAAAAGACGACAAGGACGGCAAAGGCGACGCCAAAAAAGACGACAAGGGCGGCGGCGTCGCAGGCAAGGGCGATGACTCCAAAAAAGAGAAGAACACCATCGCCAATCAAAAAGGCGACGTCTGGGGCCATCTCCCCCTGAACCGCCGCAAGGAAATGGACGCCTTCGCCCGCGAACGCTTCCTGCCTCGCTACGAGGAGTTGCTGAGAGAGTACTACCGCAACATCGCCGAGAGCGGCCGACGCAAGGACGGGGATTGACCGCCGCGGCTATGCTGCAAGCGCCCAACTTTGCCACCGCGAGCCACGGGGTTTATCCCCGTGGCAGAGTGTCCCTTGCATGGTGCTGCACCACGGGGATAAACCCCGTGGCTCGCAAGTATGACCGAATCTGAGGGCTTTTACATGTTCCGCACGCTTACGCTCATCGCAGCGATTGGCCTCTTCGTTGTGGCTCCAGCGCGCACGGCCACGCCATTCCGCGCGGGCGGCTCTCCCGATTCAAAAAAACCGGCGCCCGACACCCCGCAAAAGATCATCGAGGAGCTCCGCTTGAACTTCGACCGCGTCGGCAGCGACTTCGAGAAACAACAGCCCGGCGCCGAAACCCGCAAAGCCCAGCAGCGCATCCTCGACGGCATCGACAAGCTCCTGGAGCAGGACGAGCCCGAACCCAACAAAAGCAAGACCCCACCTAGCGCGAAGAATCCGCCCAAACCAATGGAACCAATCGCAAATCCGACGCCTAAGCCGAAGAACGTAGCCGATCTCGCCAAGAGCACCGGCAAGACACCGAGCACGCCCGAAGACATGCGGCTGCTACAATCAGACAGCGGCTTCTGGCCCAACCTGCCGCCACGACATCGCGATCAGATCGATGCGCATTTGCGCGAGCGCTTCATCCGAAACTACAATGAGATACTCCGAGAGTACTATCGCGCCTTGGCCGAGAGCAGCCCGGCCGAAAAACGCCAATAACCTGACTCCTGACAAGGAGAACCCGCCATGAACCGACGCAGCTTCTTGACCCGCGGCACCGGGGCCCTCCTGGGTCTGTCAGCAGGCGGCATGGTGTGGCGCGGCCTCGCCCAGGACGGCAACCAGGCCGCGGGCATGATCGACAGAAACACCCAGACCGCGATCGACGGCAGCCTCGGCTGGCTCGCCGGACAGCAGCACCAGGACGGTTCCTTCGGCACCGGGCAGTACGCGGGCAACGTCGCCATCACCAGCCTCGCCGGGCTCGCCTTCATGGCCGGCGGCTACCAGCCGGGCCGCGGGCGGTATGGCGAACATGTCACGCGCACCGTCCGCTACATGCTGCGCTGCGAGGACCCCACGCAGCCCGGTTTCCTCAACAGCCGCCGCAACGGCTTTCACGGCCCCATGTACGGGCATGGCTTCGCGACCTTGTTCCTCGCCGAAGTCTACGGCATGGTCAACGAGCCGGCTCTGCGCACCGAGCTGCGCGGCGTCCTGGGCCGGGCGGTCGCGTTGATCCTGCGGGCGCAAAACCGCGACGGCGGCTGGCGCTATCAACCGCACCCCGCCGACGCCGACCTATCGGTAACCATCTGCCAGATCAACGCATTAAGAGCCGCACGCAATGCCGGGATCGCCGTGCCGAAGGCCAATCGAGACCGCTGCATCGATTACGTCAAGCGCTGCCAGGACCAGCGAAGCGGAGGGTTTACCTATCAGCATTTCGGCGGCACTCCGGGATTCGCCCGTACCGCCGCGGGTGTCGTCGCCCTCAACAGCGCCGGGCTCTACAACGACGACAACTCGGTCAAGCGCGGCCTCGATTATCTCAAGGGCTTCCGCCCCGGCGGCGCCGCGGGCGGGGTCGCCAACGCCGAGGTGCAGATGCACTACTTCTACGGCCATTACTACGCGGTCCAGGCCATGTGGATTGCCGGGGGCGACTACTGGCGGCAGTGGTACCCTGCCATTCGTAACGAACTGCTCGCCAGCCGTGTGGTCGCCGACGGCAGCTGGCGGCAAGGTCTGATGTGCTCGCACTACTGCACAGCGATGGCCCTCATCATTCTGCAGGTGCCCAACAATTATTTGCCGATCTTGCAACGGTAAGTGAACCACGGGGGAAAACGGGGAGCACGGGGGGAAATGCCACTGGAAGACAAGAATTGCATTTCTTCCTTGCCTGTTTTTCCTGGTGGTTCTTTTTCTATGCCGATTCACATCCGCTTGCTCTTGGTTCTGCTCTTCTGGCTTGGCGCTTCGTCTTTTTCTCGCGCTCAAGGTCCGCTGCGATTTCATGTGGAAACGTTGGGCGCGGCCCATCCGAGCGTTGCGCTGGCCGCTCTCGATGCTGCCGGCGCGCTCGAGATCGAAGAGGCGGGCGGGCGCCGCAAGCTCCCGGCGTTCATCGAGCTGCGCCAGGAGAATCGCAAGCTGCCGGCGCTGCCATCCCGCAACTTCGTCCTCCTGACCAACGGCGACCGAGTCCCGCTTGATCCCGAAGCGTCGGCCAGTCTCGCGGAGAATCGGTTGCAAGTCTGGCCCGCCGCATCGCTGCCGAGCTTGCGCGCCAAGGGACTGAACTTGTTTGCGCCGAATGTCGTCCTGCTATTCTGGTCGCTGCCGGAGGGCGCGGACGACGCCGATTTGTTTTTCGCCGAGCTGGAAAAACAGCCGCGCAAGCGCGACGCCGTCTATCTGAAGAACGGCGACCGCATCGAAGGGACGCTGGTCGCCCTCGACGCCAAGACCGGCTGCACGATCGCCACCGCCGCCCGCAAGGTGCAAACGCCCTGGTCGCAGCTCGCCGGCATCGCCTGGAACACCGATCGGCAGGCCCGCTTACGCACCAAGAAAACCTATTCCCGCGCGGTGCTGGACGGCGGCGCCCGCGTCAACTTCCTTGAAGTCCGCTTCGAGGAAAAAACCAGGGGCTGGCTCGGCAAGACCCAGTTCGGCAGTACCCTGGAACTGCCCGAGGCGAGCCTGCTCGCGCTCGATGTGCGCCAGGGCCCGGCGGTTGATCTCTCTGACTTGACCCCGGTTCGCTACGAGCACCGCCCCTATCTGGGCGCGGCCTGGCCACTCGTCAAGGACGCTGCCGCCGACAATCATCCGTTGCGCCTATTCGGCAGCACTTACGAAAAGGGCCTCGGCACCCACGCGCCGTGCCGGGTCACCTACGCCCTAGATGGCAAGTATCAGCGCTTCGACGCAATCGTCGGCATAGACAGCGTCACGTCACGCCGCGGCCGGGCCAAAGCAGCCGTCGAGATCGACGGCAATCGCAGCGAACTCAACGGCGGCAAGGAATTGACCAGTGAAACCGCGCCGGTGGAAATGCGCTTGAACGTCGCAGGCGCCCGCATTCTAACTCTGATCGTCGAGCTGGGCGCCTTCGGCGACGTGCAAGCGAACGTGAACTGGGCCAAGGCGCGATTGGTCCGTAGTCCGTGGTCAGTTGTCCAGAACAGGCAGCGCAATGAGCCATGGACTACGGACTAATCTAACGAATCGCCAGTTGCACCGCCGTGCGGCAATAACCGTCGCCGACCAAGAGCCAGGCCTCGCCCTTGAAAAGGTCGCTCTTGGCTGCGTGCAGGCGCTGTACCAGGCGCGGCGGCGCCTGGACTTCTAGACGCGGCGCGTGATAGCTCAGGGCACAAAGCTCGACTTCATTCGTCGGCAACTGCCGCTGCTTGCACCAGCTCCGCCACACGTCTTGCCAAACGGGCATCGTCGGCTGCTGGGCGATTTCAGGCCAAAGGGAGTCGGCCGGCGCGGGGACGCGCAGCACCGGTGCGCGGTCCTGGAGCGCCCAGCCGTCCACCTTGACGGCAAAGCCCAGCACTTTACGCGTCCCTTGTGCGTTGACGACTACCAGCGCCAGCATCACACGCTCAGGCCGATCGACGACGACTTGCTGCCAGACATCCACAACCCCGTCTGCAAGCGCTTCGACTTCAAGTGGAAAGGCGGCCGCTTGTTTCCACGCGGCCGACTGCTCGATGGAGCCGCGCAAACAGGCGATGTCGAAGCGATGCGGCTCTCCCACCGACCACGAGGCGACAGCGCATTCCGCGATCGGCAAGAAGTGCGGCGCGCCGATGCGCTCGCCGGATGAATCGACGCGCTCGAGAAAAGGAAAGGTGCGGCGCTTCTGCAGACGAACAGGCAAGGCGCGCTTTTCCAGCGCGTAACGGCCGAGTTCGCTTGCCTGCCAGCGTTCCGGCGCCTCGCGCGTGAGAAGCCCATCCGCACACATGCCGGCCAGCACGTGCAGGACGACGGCGCCTGGCAAACACAGCCGTTCCTCCAGGACCGCCAGGCTCACGCCGGGGACGTGGTTCGGGGCGACGGTCTCTTCCAGATGGAGGGCTTGCAAGACGAGATGGGCGAACGAATCGATCGGCTGTTCACAGCGGACATGGACGGCTACCTCGACGCGGTGCACAAACCCGTAGCCAATCCACAACCCAGCGGGCTGCAAGGGCGAGAGCTGGCGCCACCACCCGGCCAGGGTCCGACCCCCGGGAAAGATCAACGACGAAGCGCGATCCATGTCCCACTCCACGCCGCCCCCGGAACGCCCGCGGGCATCCTTGCATTATCAAGCAAGTGGGCCGAAAAACAATGGAGAAACTGCTGGCCCGAAAGCCCAGGGACGGCCGTCCCTGGGCTTTCGGAACCCTGCAACTCAATTCGTTTCCCCTGGACGAATCCGCAGCCGCCCGCATAATAACTGTTCCCCTCCAGCCAATATCCGGCGCCCGGGGACGCCCCCCAAGACGGCCCGCTGCGCTTGCCGCATGGCCAAAGGAGTTGAACGTGGCACTCGGTCTACTCGGAACCAAAGTGGGCATGACACAAATCTTTGACGGCGCTGGGAAGATGGCCCCGGTCACCGTCATCGAACTTGGGCCCTGCCCTGTTTTGCAAATTCGCACCCAAGAGCGAGACAAGTATCACGCGGTCCAGCTCGGCTTCAAGGACAAGCCTCGCCGCAAGGCGATTCGCGCCGAGCGCGGGCACGTAGCCGCTGAGTTTGTTTCCAAACGCCGCGAGGGCATGAAGCAGGCCGGCGTGCAGATCCTCGAGAAAGCGGACTGTGAGCCGCAGCGCTACATCCAAGAATTCCGTCTCGACGCCCCGCCCCCCGCCGACATCAAGGTCGGCGCGATCCTCACCGCGGACCAGATCTTCAAGGAAGGCCAGCACATCGACGTCATCGGCACCAGCAAGGGGCGAGGCTACGCCGGCGTCATGAAACGGCACAACTTCCAGGGCATGCCCGCCGCCCACGGCGCCAAGAAGGTCCATCGCCAGGCCGGCAGCACCGCCTCGATGGCCTCCAACCGCGGCTCGGGCCGACCCAAGAAAGGCCACAAGGCGGCCGGGCAGTACGGCAATGCCCAGGTCACCATCCGCAACCTCGACGTCGTCAAGATCGATAAGGAAAACAACTTGCTGCTGGTGCGTGGCGCCATTCCCGGCCCGAACGGCGGTCTCGTCGTCGTGCGCCCCACCAACAAGAAGGACATCCCCACCGACGAGGCCCGCGCCGCCGCCGAGAAGGCCAAGAAGAAGGGCAAGGGCGTCAAGGTCGAAAAGAAGAAGTAACCACACAGCAACGCCGGGGGTTACCATGTTTGGCGGTGAAGAGCAGGCCACGATTGAAACAAGTCTTGACGAGCGCGAGTTTGGCAAGAGAGTCTGTGATGCTCTGGATTTGCTGGGAAGAGTGAATTTCAGGGAAAGCGGAGTGATCGATATCTCGCCCAAAGCCGCGCTCGTGTCCTTTATGTCCACATTGACCATCGACACAAGAATCCGGCAGACGGACGGTGGGTTCAAGGTAAGCCTTCAGTACACCCTCGCCCCGAGTGGCGCGCTTTGGGTTATTGCCGGGCTCCTGTTGTTGTTTACGTGTATCAGCGGTGCAATCATCATCGCGCCCCTCGTGATCGACAAGCCCAATGTGGCGCGGGCGGTTGAAAATGCGCTGCGCGATCTGGAAGACGCCGCGCGGAAGGCTGATAAGGCGAGGTAACGCGCGCGAAGGAATGCTATCATCCTCAAGTGCACGTGGCGTACCTGCACTTTTTTTCTTGCGGATTAGATCCTTCGACTACCATGAAGATCCTCTTTCTCGGCGATATCGTTGGCCAACCCGGCGTGGACGCGGTGCGCGTGCTGGTGCCGAATCTGATCGCCGCCGAAGGGCTCGACCTGGTGATCGCCAACGCGGAGAACGTCTGCAGCGGCTCCGGGTTGACGCCGCGGCAATATCGCCAGGTACGCAGCGCCGGCGTTGATCTGATCACGATGGGCGATCACGTCTATCGCCGCAGCGAGATTCTCTCGGTGCTCGCGGACGAGGATCGTATCTGCAAGCCCGCCAACTTCCCGCGCACATCACCGGGACGTGAGTTGATTCTCGCGCCGGCCCGCAACGGGATCACGGTGGCGGCCTTCGCGCTCTTGGGCCGCACGTTCATGCGGCCCGTTGATTGTCCGTTCCAAGCAGCCGAGCGCGTGCTGGCGGAGCTGGGCGATCGCGCAAAAGTGATCGTCGTCGATATGCACGCGGAGGCGACCTCCGACAAGTATCTGATGGGCCACTTCCTCAAAGGCCGCGTCAGCGCCGTGCTGGGCACGCACACACACGTGCCGACTGCCGACGAACAGCTCCTGGGAACAACGGCATTCATCAGCGACGTCGGCATGACGGGGCCACACGACAGCATCCTCGGCCGTCGCGTCGATCGGGTACTGGCCCACGCCCTGAATTTCGTACCGACGGCGTTCGACGTGGCCACCGGCGACCTGCGCCTCTCCGGCGCGATTGTCGAAGTCGATCCCGCCACGGGTCACGCACTTGCAATCCGGCGCATCCAGGAACGCATGTCAGAGCCGGAAGCGTAAGCGACGCAACCTCAACGCAAACGTTGAATCAAATGGGCCAGTCGTTCCACCACGGCCGCGGGGCGCTCATAGACGCGTCCCTCGTGATACAACCAGCGCAACCAATGCGTGGCGGCCAGAATCGTGCCGGTGCGATCGAGATCGTGCGCCAGGGCGCGCTCCTCGGCCGACAGCGGGCGAAGCTGATCATACGCGTCCAAGGCGGCCTCCCATAGCGCCCCGTCGTTGCCGATCAGGCTGCCCAGGAGCCGGGCCAGATCGACGGCGACATGATCGATCTTGACGCTGCCGAAGTCGATCAGCCCCGTGACCGTATCTCCGGTGAAAAGAACGTGATCGTGCCAAAGATCGCACACGCACGGTTGCAGCGCGAGGCTGCGCGTCAGCCAAGGAATCAGCAGGCGCGGCACGTCGTCGATGGATCGTTCCACAAGCAGCCAGAGCGGCTGTGCGACCTCGGCATACAGGTCGAGCGCGTACCATTCTGGGCGCCACCCCGAATGCACGAGATCGCACCAGCTTCGGCACGAATCCCAGCGCCGCTCGATCCCGGGACAGATGCCGGTCCTCGTGTTCCCGGTTCCCCAGATTCGATGCAATTCTGCCAGCGCCGCGCAAGCGGATTGTAGTCGCGCTGCCGATGGCGCCTTGGCAAAATCGGCGACGCCCGGCATCCACGTCTGCAGCTCCCACAGCCGGCCTTGATGCGAAACGAAGGACTCTCCGTGGCACGTCGGCGCCACGCGCGGCAGCCACGGTAGCCGCGCCGCCTTGAGCAGCAATCCGTGAATCCACGCCAGCTCCGCCGGGGCGCGTGCATCCGTCGGCCACGCTTTCAGACAGAAACTGCCGGCGGTCGCATCGACGCGCCAGAGCCGAGCGCCGCTGAACCCGCCGTGATTGCCGAGAGACGTGAGCGTACCACCCAGCGCCGCGGGATAGCGCGCCAGGACTTCGTGTGCCGATAATTCGTGGGGCATGTTGGTTTCGATGTCAACAGACAGACGGCGTTTCTCCTTTTCGTTATGCTATCATCATTCGGAACGCGGTGAAACGTACATTCCTGTGAGGTAGAACTATGAACTGGCGAACGACACCGGCTTGTTTCATCACGCTCACAGGCTTCTCACTTCTCGTGGCCTCGGCTTCCTTTCATGAGGCACAAGAACCCGACGCCGGCAAGAAGCTCTTCGCGCGCGACAACCTGGTCGCCTGGTGCATCGTCCCCTTCGACGGCAAGAAACGCGGGCCGGAAGAGCGAGCCGCCATGCTCGCCCGCCTCGGCTTCAAGCACTTCGCCTACGACTGGCGCGCGGAACACCTCCCGACTCTTGATCGCGAATTGGACGCCCTCAAAAAGCACGGCATCCAGCTCGACGCGTTCTGGTTTCCTGCCAACCTCGGGCAAGACGCACGCACGATCCTCGCTCTCCTCAAACGCCATCAGATCAAGACGCAACTCTGGATCGCCATGGGCGATCCCGCTCCGAAGGCGAAGAACGAAGCCGACAAGATCGAGGCGGCCGCGCGTATTTTGCGCCCCATCGCGGACGAGGCGGCGAAGATCGGCTGCACCGTGGGCCTCTACAACCACGGCGGCTGGTTCGGCGAACCGGAAAATCAGGTCGCCATCATCGCCCACCTCAAACTGCCGAACGTCGGCATCGTCTACAACCTCCATCACGGGCACGACCATCTCGACCGCTTCCCCGCCCTGCTCAAGAAGATGCAGCCGCACCTCTATGCGCTCAATCTCAATGGCATGGTCAAGAACGGCGACAAGCTCGGCAAAAAAATCCTGCCGCTCGGCCAGGGTGATCTCGATCTCGGCCTGCTCAAAACAATCCGCGCCAGCGGCTACCGCGGCCCCATCGGCATCCTCGGCCACACCCAGGACGACGCCGAGGACCGCCTCCGCGACAACCTCCACGGCCTCGATTGGCTCCTGCCGCAACTCGACGGCAAAGCGCCGGCGGCGAAACCGAAGCCGCGAACCTTTTGATGCTGCCGCGCGAAAACTCGTGCCGCAGTCGTAATGAAAAAATAATTTGGCTCAATTCCGCAAATATATCCCACTTAGCCCGGATTATTCATGACCCAAGCGAAGGGCCGTATTTACCTGGGACCGCGAAAACATAGTGCGCTTTGCCTAATTTTCTCAAGTCATCTACACACAAGCACTTGCGACGATGGCACGGTTGGCCATGAATAAGCCGGGATAGGGCTCCCCTTTTCATCGCGGCTGCGCTCAAGCTCTATGATCGTGCCTTCGATCCCGTGCAACGGATGGGGTTTTTCTCATTGCCGGCAGTTCAGGTTGCAATCATCAGCTTGGAGATTCGTCTCGCGTTTTGGATCTGGTCAGGACTTTATGCGTCAATCAGCTGGGCGACTATTTTCGCCGTGTTCACATGCTTTGCCGCAGTTAGCGATTATCAAGGATGGATCGGCCAATCGACGTGCGGATGCCTCGGCAAGCTGACGGTCCATCCGTGGATTGCATTTTCCCCACTATTCCTTGTGCCCATGCCTGTCGATGTCGGCAGACGCGGAGGACAGGGAATCTCGACCAGAGTTGGTCGTCACGTGGGTCAAAAGTCGCTGGCAGAGTTTCCGTTAGTGGGTTCCTTCATCGTTCTTACGAAGTAGAGCAAACGAGCGTTGAACAGGAAACAGACGGTGCTGGCCAATGCGGCGGGCCAGATGACCGATTCATCGCCACCCAGGTAGGCATTCATGGTCGCGGAGAGCAACCATAACTGCATCACCACCAACAGGAGAACCAGGCAAAGGATCCCGTAGACAATGGTGCTGCGCTGTTTGCGGGTATGGTGCTTCATACGGTCCTCAGTTCAATGCCCGTGGCAAAGATGACTCCGGCGCGGATTTCCAGCGTGATGCGCGTCAAGGGACGGCGCGGCGGACCGGCAATCGCGCGGCCCGAGTGCAGGTCGAAACAGCCGTGATGGCAGGGGCAATGGAGGCATCCCTGCTCCAAATCCGGCACCACCGCACAAGAGAGGTGCGTGCATTTCTGGTCGTAAGCGAGGATCGTCTTTTCGAGCGCGGCCCCCGGCTCCGCTGGCACTCGTAGCAGAATGCAAGGATCATGCTCGCCCGGATAGTGGAACAGCTTGGTCCCACCGACCGGAATCTCGTTCACGCGGGCAATCGCCTTTTCGGCGGGCGGGTCTTTTTGCCCGCGGAAGCGGTTCTGGACGACGATCCAGAACTGCCCCACCACGAAGGCCAGGCTCGTCAGCACCATGAAGGTCGTGAAGTCGCGCCGGGCCACCTCGTTATCCTGAACCGTGTCGATCGGGAATTCGCGTCGCCAGTCCGGTTGCGATGGTTCAGGCTGACCGTCCGGGGCCGTGGTTCGTTGTTCTGGGTCGGGTTGATTCATGGTTGCTCCTCGCTCACATACATCGTCGAGAGAATGTCCAAGGAAATCCGCTGGCCCCGGCCGGTCTCGTTCATGGCATCGGTTACATCCACGTACTGGGCCTTGGCGGGGCCTTTCGGCGCCATCATGTGGACCTTGGTCGCGACAGTCTGGCGGCCGAATTGGAATTTGTTCACCGGCGTGCTGCGCGGTCGAAGTTGCTCGATCTGCGCGCGGGGGCCGAAGTAAAGGGCGCCGCTGGGGCAGACAGAGGCGCACATCGGCTTCTTGCCCGCCGAGGTGCGGTCGTAGCACAGGTCGCACTTCATCATCAGTTCGAAATCCGTGATCATCTTCGGCACGCCGAACGGGCAAGCGAGAACGCAATTGTTGCAGGCCACACAGCGCGGCTTGCGTGCGCTCTGTACCACCCCGTCGTCGGTCTTCTTGATCGCGTCCGCCGGGCAGACTTCCGCACAGGTGGGCGATTCGCAGTGCATGCAAACCACCGGCACCGTCTGGGTGGACTGCCCACGGTCCACATGTTCCAGGTGAATCATCGCGTGTCCCTTGTGGGTGTCGCACTCGCTGCAAGCCTGCACGCACGCCTCGCATCCAATGCACCGCGCGGGATCGATGAAGAATTCGTTCTGGTTAGGAAGGTACATGTCGCTCCGTTTTCGCCGCTTGCGGCTTAGCGTTCGCGTGGCGCCCGGCGAGCGCTAAGCCGCAAGCGGCAATTTACTGCTGCGGCTCAAGCCCCGTGGCATTAGCCGGCGGGCCATACTGCCTGAGGATTCGCACGGCACAAACCTTGTACTCGGGGATCTTGGAAATCGGGTCCTGTGCGGCGATTGTCACCTGATTGATGCTCTTCCCTCCGCCCCAGTGGTAAGGAACGAAGATGGTGTCGGGCCGAATCGTGGTGACGATCTTGGCACGCAGCGTGCATATTCCGCGACGGCCCTCGATGCGCACCCAATCGCCGTCCTTGATGTAGTGCCGATCGGCCAATTGGGGATGCATTTCGATGAGGGGCTCGGGATACTGATCCACGAGGGGACCGATGCGGCGGGTCTGGGTACCGCTGAGATACTGGCTGACCACGCGGCCCGTGGTCAGGATAACGGGGAATTCGTCATCGACATCTTCGGCGGGCGGGGTATAGGGAGCTACGTTAAAGCGGGCCTTGCCATCGGGAAAGTAGAAAGGGCCATTGCCCTTGGCTATCGGGTTGGAGGAACCGGGCTCGAAGAGGCGCGGCGTGCCGGGATGATCTTCGCTCGGACACGGCCAGAACACGCCCATCTCCTTTTCGATTTTTTCATAGGTGATGCCAGAATAGTCCGCAATCCCCCCGGCCGAAGCGACGCGCAACTCCTCGAAGATCTCACGTGGATTGGCGAAGGTGAAGCCCTTTTCGCGCCCGAGCGCGCGCGCGATATCCTGAATGATGCGCCAGTCCTGACGTGCGTCGCCGGGGCACGAGACCGCCGCATTGATCTTGACAACGCGTCCCTCGGCCGTGGTGACGATGCCTTCATCCTCTTCGTGCAGCGAGCCGGGGAGGACGATGTCAGCATAACGGGCTGTCTCGCTCATGAAGAAATCGATGGTGACAAAGAACTTCAGACGTTCGAGCATCCACTTGATGTAGGCGTTGTGCGGCAACGAGACGACGGGGTTAAAGCAGATGTTGAGCAGACCGCGAATCTCGCCACGCTCGATCCTCTGGAACATCTCGTAGACATCCACGCCGGCGCGGGGAAGCTCATCGGGGCTGATGCCCCAGACCTTGGCGGCATGGACGCGGTGCTCCGGGTTTTCGATGTCGCGGCCGCCGGGGAGTTGATCGCACTTTTGCCCGTGTTCCCGGCCGCCTTGCCCGTTGCCCTGTCCAGTGATGGTGGCATAGCCGCACCCCTCACGACCGATGCGGCCCGACGCCAGCACGATGTTGATCGCCCCCAGGCAGTTCTGCACGCCGTGGGTGTGATGCTCAATGCCGCGGGCGTGCATGAGAAAGCTGCTCTTGGCGGTTCCCCACCACTGGGCGGCCTTGCGTATTGATCCTTCGGCGATTCCGGTGACCTCGGCGGTGCGTCGGGGCGTCCATTCCTTGACATGCTCGGCCACCGCCGCGAAGCCGACGGTGTGGTTGGCGATGAAGTCGTGATCGAGCCAGTCCTTTTCGATCATCAAGTGCAAGATGCCGTTGAACAGGGCGATATCGCGTCCGGGCTTGACCGGCAGGAACAAATCGCAGGTACGGGCGATGGGCGTGATGCGCGGATCGACCACGATGATCTTCGCCCCATTCTCTCTTGCCTGCCAAATGTAGTTCGTCAGAATCGGGAAGCATTCGGCGATGTTGGCGCCGGCGATCCAGATCACTTCGGCCTTGAGAATGTCGGCCCAGGGATTGGCGGCCCGGTCGATCCCGAACGCCTTCTTGTTGGCCGCCGCCGCGCTGACCATGCACAGCCGGCCGTTGTAATCGATATTGGACGTCTTCAGCCCCATGCGGGCGAATTTTCCCAGCAGATACGCCTTTTCTGTGGTCAGACTCGCGCCGCCGAACACCGCGAAGGAATCCGGCCCGTAGGTGGTCTGAACTTTCTGAATTTCTTCGGCTACACGCTGGATCGCGTCCTCGTAGGCGAGCACGCGAAATCCCGCCGGCGCGTCGGGATCCCTTTGGTAGGCTTTGAGCAACCGATCGGGGTGGGCACCTTGCAAGTAGCGTTTCACGCCTTTGGGACAGAGCATGCCCTGGTTGAAAGGAAATTCCTCCCAGGGCTCAAAACCGATCACCTGGTCGTCTTTGACCTTGAGTTGAATGCCGCATTGCATGCCACAGAAGCAGCAGTGGGTTTTTACTAACTTGTCCGGTTCGACACCGGACTCTAGCAGCAACCCGTTCGAATAGTTTCGATGCGGGCCGAACTTTTCGATGATCGGCAAATCCAGGACAGGTTGGGAGGCCATGCTGTTCTCTCGGCCGCTTGCGGCTTAGCGTTCGCAAGGCACCACGCGAACGCTAAGCCGCAAGCGGCAAAATCGGGAAGTTCGCTTAACTGATTCCTGACTCCTGATCCCTGACTCCTGACCACAGTTGCCCCTGCGCCAGCCCGAGCAAGACACGCCGGCAGCGGGGACAGATCCATTGATAGTGTTCTACCGGCGAATCAGGCATCTCGTAGTGGTATCCGAGTTGCTGCTCCACCGTGATCAAATCCTCCACATGCATGCGTGAGGCAAATTCTTCGCCGCAGCGTCGACACTTTGCCTGCTCGCCCTGTTTGCCCACGTCTTGATAGAACGCGACGCCGACCGTGGCGGAGCGCTGAAAAATGTGGAAGAATTTGCCGAACGGAAGCCATAGCAGCGTGAAGATGACCGTCAGGGCATGCAGAATGGCCAGAAAATCGTAGCCGTAACCTTTCATCCAAGTGTAACTGGCCGTGAGCATCAGGCCCGTGACGCTGATGGCGAAGAGGAGAAACAGCGGCAGAATGTCCTCGCCGAACTCCTGCAGGGCCGCCGCCCCGTGATCGTGCAGCCGTCGCCGCAGCGCCAGCAAGACGCCGATGATGACCAAGATGGACGACCACACGAGGCCATGAAAGGTAAGAAAGCCAACCAGCGAACGAATGGGGAATGCCACCGTCGGGTAACCAAACAGGCGAACCCGATACCACTCCAGGTTGTCCGGTTCGCTGGCGAAATGGACCCAGCCGAAGACCAAAGGGAAGGTGATCCCCCCTGCAATGACGCACCCCCACATGATGTACCAGTGCGCCAGCCAGCGCATCCGGCCGCGCCGCCAAATGAAATCGTTGAAAGCATAGTGAACGAACAAACGCTGGAAGAATCGGAACAGATTGCTCACGATATGACGGGGATGCAGCAGCAGGAAAAAGACCTTCCAGCCCCGTGTCCAATACATGGCCGTAGGGGGACGCTGGAGCCAGAGAGCATAACGACGGGTGATGCCGAAGGCGGCGAACAAGGTGGCGAACGTGTATCCCACCAGCGCGGCATCAAAGCGATCCAGATTACCGGAACCCAAGGTGATGAGTCGGGCGAGGATCGCGGTGACGACGAACGCCCAGATGTTGGCCTTGAGTTTCTCCTTGCTCATGATTCTCTTCAGTTCACCCTTGCCGCTTGCGGCTTAGCGCTCACGTGGCGCCTTGCGAACGCTAAGCCGCAAGCGGCAAATGGATGTTAGCTCGCTCTAGCGCCGGCCATTTCAGGCTCGAGCTGAGGGGCGGGCGCAGAATGCACCGCCGCGGCCGCCAGCCCTTCCTTGGTAATGAAGCTCCCGGCCCACGCGTTGCTGATATGGAAGAGCATGGCCACACAACCAAACGCCATCAAGGCGATGAAGAAGAACCCAAAGGCGTAGCTCCCCGTCAGTTGATGTACGCCGCCGAACAAGGTTGGCAAGACAAAGCCGCCGACGCCGCCAACCGCGCCGACGATGCCCGTTACCACGCCGATTTCCTTAGGGAAGCGTTGCGGCACCAGTTGGAAGACGGCTCCGTTGCCGAGGCCGAGCAAGCCCATGAGAGTCACGAAGAGAATCACGCCCCAGATCAATGGCGGCGCGGTCACTAGGTCAAGCAGGATAATGCCTGCCGCAACATAAATGATCGTGAGCAGAGAAATGCCGCCGACGCGGTCCGCCAGGTAGCCACCCAAGGGGCGCAGCAAGGATCCGGCACCGACACAAAGGGCAACCAAAGCACCAGCCTGCACAGAACCCAAGCTGTAGTGATCGTGAAAGAAAATACTGAGGAAGCTGGCAAACCCGACGAAGCCTCCGAAGGTGACCGCGTAGAACAGGCACAAATTCCAGGTGTCACGCAGGCCCAGAACCGCCACGTAATCCGTCAGCGGTTTCGGAGGTGGCTGGTTGGGGCTATCCTTGGCGAAAAGGACAAAAAAGCCCAGGACGATACCCAGCGGAATCAGCGCCAGACCAAAGACCGCGTGCCAGTGGAATTGCCCCGCCAGCCATGGCCCGATTAGAGCGGCGAGAGATGTGCCAAAGTTGCCCGCGCCGACGATCCCCAAGGCGAACCCCTGTTGCTGCGGCTTGTACCAACGGCTGGCGTGGGGCAGCGCGACTGCAAAGCTCGCCCCGGCCACACCCAACAGTAGGCCTACCACGAGAAGCTCGCCAAAACTGTCGGCCCACAACCACCCCGCCAAAAGTGGCACAATCGTAAAAACCATCCCGATGATGGCCGTGCGGCGGGCCCCAATACGATCCGCCATCCATCCGAACGCGAGGCGAAATACGGCACCGCAAAGAATTGGCATCCCAACCAAAATCCCCTTCTCAAACGACGATAGCGGGAAGTCCACCACGATGTTATTGGCCAACGCCCCAACCAGCACCCATATCATGGAACTGATGGCGAAGTATAACAACGCGCAGAGCAAGGTAGGCCAATGCCCGACCTTGCGGAACTCGCGAAGGCTCATGTTTGCAATTTCTCCAACGTTCTGCTAACGCCCACCAAGCTAGCGTGAGGACGCAGCAAATTGGATGCCGCTGCCTGCCCGCTCTTCGATGAAAGACGTAACGAATGATTTCATATGCAGTTATGAAATCTTGGCCGATCGCTCTGGACGTCGCAGGCTCAAGGGGTTGCTAAACACGATAGCACGCCTTGCACGTTGGACTAGCGGTCCCAAGGGGCAATCGTTTTCATGGGTTCCTGCTGCCTTGCCTGCCGGCAGCCAGGGCGCACAGATCGTCAGGCACAGTTTCCGGCTCTGCTTCTTCCTGAAATGACTTGCCGCGATCACGGACCGGTACGCTAGGGTGCGCCCGCGGTCGGGTGTCGGATGCTCGGCTTGCTGCTGTTTCGGCAACTGCGTCATCACCAAACCGCGCGCGTCGGTCCGACCCGCCGAAGCTAGCACGGATGCGGCGAAATCTTGACACGATGTCGCTTCGCTCCGCGCCTCAGGCTGCTCCCATCATCTTGTCCAATTTCTCCTTCGCTGCTTTCGCCCACCCTTGCCAACGCGGCAACTGCGTCACGCGGCCCTGGCCCTGGCCATAGAACGCCTCGGGCACCAGCGGATCGCCTCACTCCTCCGGCCGCAACGCCCAGTGCAGACGAAAACAATTGTAACGGCCGCGAAACTCGGCCAAACAACTTCGCGCGTGCATCGGATCTGTGTAGATCCGCCAGTAAAAATGCGATTTGGGCGAGCGCTGCCGCTGGAAGTGGCAGCCAATTCGGGCGAGTTTCTTGCCATTGCGTCTCATGAATCTCATGCATCTCTGTTGCCTGGGGGTGTGGCGGGATGCATGAGACACAATCGCATTCTAGGGCTGCCGCATTTCATTGCATTCGTTTCATTCGTCCCATTGGGGTACAGGTGTCGTGAACGCATGAAACGAGACCACGAACATCACGCCAGAAACGCCCGCACGTTCTCGGTGTAGACCGCCTGCAAACGGCGCGTCACAGGGCCGGGTTGGCCGTTCTGCACCGGCTTGCCGTCCACCTTGACGATCGGCAACACTTCGCAGGTCGTGCCGACCAGGAATAGCTCGTCGGCCGTGTCAAGCTCGTTGCGCATCAGATTGCGTTCCACCACTTCGATGCCGGCTTGCTTCGCCAGCTTCAGCGTGTAGGCGCGGGTGATGCTCGGCAACACGTTTGCCTTCAGCGGGGTCGTGTGGAGCGCCTTGTTCTTGACGGCGAAGAAGCTCGAATGCGACGCCTCGGTGAGGGTGCCGTCGGGCAAGTAGAGAATCGCCTCGGCACAGCCGGCCTCCGCGGACGCCTGGTTGGCAAGCACGTTGCCCAGGAGGTTGGTCGATTTGATGTCGGCCCGGTGCCAGCGCAGGTCGGGGAACGTGATGACGCCGCAGCCGGTCTCGCACAGCGGCCGATAGCTGTCGGGATACTCCTGCACCCAGAGCAATTCGAGCGGGACGACATCCTTCGGAAACGCATGCTTGCGCGCCGCCGCCCCGCGCGTGACTTGCAGATAACAAATCGCCTCCGTGAATCCGCCGGCCTGGATGGTTTCGACCATCCGCTTGCGCAGCACCGCCATGTCCGGCCCCTTGATGTGGATCTCGGCAATGCTTCGCTCGAAGCGGTCGAAATGCTCCTGTTCGAGCCAGGGCTTGCCGGAATAAATGCGCAGCACCTCGTAGACGGCGTCGCCGAAGAGGAAGCCGCGATCCAGCGGCGAGATGGTGACTTCATCGAGCGGCAGGATCTTGCCGTGCAGGTTGGCGAGCGGGTTCATGGCAATCGTGTCCTCGAATTTCCTATTTGGAGCGTCCAATACAATGAACCACGGATAACACGGATGGCACGGATGGCACGGATAAGAAAATCAAGTGACACTTCTCTCTGGCACATCGTCACACGCCCAACATTCCTTCTCTTGCTATCCGTGTTATCGGTGTTATCCGTGGTTCATTTCTTGAGGCGCCCTTAGCTCGCCGGGACTGCCGCGGCCAAGGGTACCGGCAGCCGGATCGTGAACTTGGTCCCCTTGCCAAGTTCGCTCTGCACGTCGATCGTGCCGTGGTGGGATTCGATGATCTTCTTGGTTATCGGCAAACCCAGGCCCGAGCCGCCGGCGTTCGACTTGGTCGAGAAGAACGGCCGAAAGATCTTCGGCAATACCTCCGGCACAATGCCGGTGCCGGTGTCGATCAGGCTCAACGCGACGTGGTTATTTTCGATCGACGCCTGCACCGTCAACTCGCCGCCGGCAGGCATTGCTTGCACGGCATTCAGCATCAGGTTCAAGAGCGCTTGCCGCATCATCTCCTTGTTGAGTTGAAGCGTCGGCAGGTCGGCGGGGAGGTAGGTTTTGATGTCGATATTGGCGGCCCGCGCGGTTGGCGTGAAGAAATCGAGCATCTCTTCGACCAGCTTGCCGAGGTCGGCGGGTTCGAGCGACACGTCCTTGATACGGGCAAAACGCAGGAAGTCGTTGGAGAGATCGACGAGCCGCTGGCATTCGCCCTGGAGTTTCTGCACGCGGGTCAAGGCGCGCCGCTCACGCTGGTTTTCGGGATTGGCGAAATCCTCACCCAGGAGCTGGAGGTTGAGGTTGAGCGTATTGAGGTGGTTCTTGATTTCGTGGATGAAGCCGCCCGCCAGTTCGGCCAGGGCGGCGTAATCGTCAGCGGCCTGCGGAGGTGTTGCAGACATGGCGTTATTCCGACAAACACGTTTAGCCACTCGCCATTGGCGAGCGGCTAAACAAACTGCCTATCGATCGCGGGGCGGGGGGCGATCGCCCTGGGGCGGCTTGTCGCCCTGCGGCGGCGGCGGCTGTCCGCCGCGCTCTTCGCGAAGCACGGCCTTGCGGGACAGCTTGACGCGGTCCTGGTCGTCGATGGCGATGACCTTGACCTTCATGATGTCGCCGATCTTGCAGACGGCGTCCACGCGCTCGACGTACTTGTCATCCAGCTCGCTGATGTGGCAAAGTCCGTCGCGGCCGGGCAGGATCTCGATGAAGGCGCCGAAATCCTTGACGGAGGCGACTCGGCCTTCGTAGATCTTGCCGACGCGAACTTCCTCGCACAGCGATTCGACGCGAGCCTTGGCCGCCTCGGCGCCTTCGGCCGTTGCGTGGGCGATCTCGACGGTGCCGTCTTCCTGGATATCGAGCTTGGCGCCGGTCGCTTCCTGGATGGCGCGGATCGTCTTGCCGCCGGGGCCGATCAAGAGGCCGATCTTTTCCGGATGAATCTTCACACTCAGCATGCGCGGAGCGTAACGGCTGGTCTCGGCACGCGGGAAGCGCAAACAGGTGACGATTGCCTTGAGGATTTCGCGGCGTGCGTCACGGGCCTGATCGAGGGTGGCGCGGATGATTTCGTCCGAGATGCCGTCGATCTTGAGGTCGAGCTGAATGCCGGTGATGCCGCGCACGGTGCCGGCAACTTTGAAGTCCATGTCGCCGAAGTGATCTTCGTCGCCCATGATGTCGGTGAGGAGGGTCCAGCCGCTCGGTTCTTTGACGAGGCCGATCGAGATGCCGGCGACGGGGTCCGAGATCGGCACGCCGGCGTCCATCAACGCCAAGGTGCCGCCGCACACGCTCGCCATGCTGGAGGAGCCATTGGATTCGAGGATGTCGGAGACGAGGCGGATGGTGTACGGGAATTTATCCGGGCCGGGGATGACCGGCTTGAGGCTGCGCTCGGCGAGAGCACCGTGGCCGATTTCACGTCGGCCGGGGCCGCGGATCGGCTTGCACTCGCCGACGCTGAACGGCGGGAAGTTGTAGTCGAGCATGAATTTCTTCGAGTACTCTTCGTTCAGCCCGTCCACGCGCTGTTCATTTTCGGAGGTACCCAAGACGATCGTGCACAGCGCCTGGGTTTCGCCGCGGGTGAAGATGGCGGACCCGTGGACGCGGGGGATGACGCCGACTTCGCAGGAAAGGGCGCGGATATCCTTCGGCGTGCGGCCGTCGATGCGCTTGCCTTCGAGAATCAGTCCGCGGACGACGCTCTCTTCGAGCCATTCAAACGCCTTGGCGACCTGTTCGGGCGTGAATTTACCTTCGCCTTCCTCGGGGACGAGTTCGGTGAAGACGCGGTCGCGCAGGCCGGCGATGGCCTCTTTGCGGTTGAGTTTGCCCTTGGTCTGCTTGAGTTCGCGGAACTCAGCGCCGTATTTCTGCTTCAGGAATTCTTTGGCAGGATTCACGGGCGCCGGCGGCGGAAATACTTTCTCGGAGAGCCCGGCCTTGACGCGCAGTTCGGCAATCGCGCCGATGATGCGGCGAATCTGGTCGTGGGCAAAGAGAATAGCCTGGACCATGTCGGCTTCGGACATCTCGCGAGAGAAGCCTTCGATCATCGTGATGGCATCGGTCGTGCCGGCGACGATCAGGTCGAGATCGCTGTCTTCCATCTGGGTGACGGTCGGCATGGCGACGAATTCATTGCGGATTCGGCCAACGCGGATCGATCCCGTGACCTTCAAAAACGGGATGTGCGAAACGTGCAAGGCGGCAGAGGCGCCGATCATGCACAGGATGTCTGGATCGTTTTCGCGATCGAACGACAGGGCCGACGTCAGCACCTGAACTTCGTTGATATAGGTCGGCGGAAAGAGGGGCCGAATCGGGCGATCGATGAGCCGGGAAGTCAGCGTCTCCTTGGTGGTCGGCCGACCTTCGCGTTTGATGAACCCGCCGGGGAATTTACCGGCGGCGTAGGTCTTTTCACGATAATCGACCATGAGCGGGAAGAA
Source organism: Gemmataceae bacterium (assembly GCA_009692065.1). GTDB lineage: Bacteria > Planctomycetota > Planctomycetia > Gemmatales > Gemmataceae > SIAQ01. The sequence continues at coordinate 39,187 of SHZY01000006.1, read as the reverse complement.
GTCTCGCCCCGGGATTGGAGGGCCTTCGCAGGCCGCGGTGAGAGTGACCGTTTCGCCGAGGCCGACCACGACGGAGCCGTGGGCTTGTTTGGCGATTTTGCCGGTCTCAAGAAACAGTGTTTGGCCGCCTAGCTGGATTTCTACACGACAGAACTGCACGGAACGTACCTCATTGCTGGCGGCAGAAAAGTCGGCGCGGAGATGGATGCGAGGGGGGCCAGCCCGCGCGCCAAAGGCGTGCGGCTAAGCGGTGAGCCTATTTGCGCAAGCCCAGCTTGTTGATGACGGTGAGATAACGGCTGCGATCGATATCGCGCAAGTAATTGAGAAGTCCGGATCGCTTGCTGACCATCATCAGGAGGCCCCGCCGGCTCGCGTGATCCTTCTTGTGCGTGCGCAAATGCTCGGTCAATTGCGTGATGCGCTCGGTGAGCAATGCGACTTGCACTTCGGGCGAGCCGGTATCGTTGGCCTGGCGCCGATAGGTATCAATCAACTCAGTTTTGCGATCTTTTGTGACTGCCATACCGGTCCTCACCACCTCCGCTGCCTACTACTTTTCTGCCTGGACACATTTTTCGACACACAACACATTGGTTGAATGCAGTTTATGAAGCGGCGGCGAGAGTGCCAAGGGGAAAGTGGGTTTCGCGAAAAAGATTCTCGGCATGCCGATGGCCGAGGAGGAGGATTTCGGCGTCAAACGTGCCATTTGCGGGCATCGGTGGCGTGTTGGACCTCAACGACGGGCCGACCGACACCAGCAACCACGCAAAACGTCAAGGGAAGCACCTCGCTTTGCAGATGATCGGGTCGTTCGAGGCTGGATTCGCCGACCAACACCATCTCTTCGGCTTGCGGTTGATAAAGCTCGATGGCCCAGGGGTCCCGGTCGATGAGCAAGATTTCGCAGACGCCGACCTTGGCGTAGAAATCGAGCTTCTTGCGCGACTTATCGTCGGGGCTAAGTACCTCCGCCAACCAGTCGGGGCCGCCAATCCAATGCGTGTGGTGATTGACGGCTTTACATTCTTTCAAGAACACTGCCACATCGGGAACGCGATAGTTTTTTTTTCAGTTCGTCGGACGGTCACTGATATTGACGCCTAGGCGGACCTCTCCAAGTCCAGGCCAGCCGATCACGTCCTGCATGATGGCCGTCAAGCGTGTGACGATCTGTTGATGTTCATCATTCGGCATCGGCGGCATGACGTAAACTCCATTCCAGACCTCGTCGTAACGGTCGTGACCGAGCCTTTTGCGCTTTCTAATCAACGCTCGGCTAACCGATTTATCGCGAATGAGTAACGCCATCGCCTGCCTCCAGTTTTGGTATTCTACCACACCCGTGGGAAAACCGAAGGGAAATCGCGATTCCCTTCGTGTCCTATTCACCATCGCGCCCGAACGGCAGAAGCGGCTGCGAGAACGCGGGCTCGGCCCTGCCGGCACGTCTCCTGGATTTGGTCGCCGCTTGACCCAGGCGGATCGTCGGCCCGGCCTTGCCTTGCACCGCCGTGCGAATCGCCATCTCGATGCCGACGCGTTCCAGTACCCGACTGGCGGCGGCCTGTGCCAGTTCCGGACGGTTGCATTCCTGGCTAAGGTGCAGCTGAACGAGATACTTCAGCCGGTTTGGCTCCGAGCGTTTCAGGATTTCGGAGAATAGCGCCGCCGCCTGGTCGTTCGACAGATGCCCGGAGTCACCAAGAACCCGCCGGATCAGCGTCGGATGTCGGCCACTCTTCACTTGCATCGCAACGTCATGATTGAATTCCAGAGCCAGCAGATCGACGTCACTCAGCTGGCGGACGATCTCGCTCTTCCAGGAACCAAGATCGGCCGCGTAGCCGATCGCCCAGGATCGGCCCTCGAAGCGGAAGCCGCACGTTTTCGCTGCGTCGTGCGGCAGCGATATCGGCGTACATTCGCAGTCAGGATGCAAGGCCCAGCGTTTGCCATGCTCATAGTGGCGGATCAATCCGGCGGACGACAGAGCCGAGACTGCCCGACTGGCGGGATCGAATGACGCCAGGTGCTCCTCATGGCAGTAAACGGGCAGCCGCAGCTTGGCGAGATGCGCGAGCGTCGAGCTCTGCCAATGATCGGTGTGCGTATGGGTTAAGACCGCGGCGTGAATGCGGTCCCAGGAGATACGCGCACGCTGCATTCGCGGCGCGAGCTGGCGGGGCGACAGGCCGAAATCGAGCAAGACGCCGAACCCGCCGACGTCGAGAACGCAAGCATTGCCGGAGCTGCCGCTGGCCAGGACGTGGAACTGCACCGACATTGAGCTGTCCTCCCATATAAATATATGCACGCAAGCCCTGGGATGAGCGCAGCGAACAGTCACCCCTCTCCCTTTGGGGGAGAGGGGCTGGGGTGCGAGGGGATCAGTATTTACAATTGACAATTAGCAATTGACAATTTCCAATTGCCAATTTGCGAAGACCGAAGCGGGTCCTTCCGTCAATTGGCAATTGGAAATTGTCAATTGCTAATTGTCAATACTCCATGCCCCCCCACCGAACCCCCGGCCCCTCTCCCCCAGAGGGGAGAGGGGAGGAAGATGGTAATGCTCCTTCGCACCGAACAACTCACGAAACACTACGGCGCCATCACGGCCCTGGATCATCTCGATCTCGAAGTCGTCCCCGGCGAAATCGTCGGCATCCTCGGGCCGAATGGGTCAGGCAAATCGACGGCGCTGCGGCTCCTGCTCGGATTCCTGCGGCCAACTTCCGGACGGGCCTCCATCAACGGGCACGATTGCTGGTCGGACAGCGTCAACGCGCGCCGCTTCGTCAGCTATTTGCCGGGCGAGCTGCGGCTATATGAAAACATGACCGGCGTGCAGCTCATCGACTTCCTGTCGCGCTTGCGCAACTACAAGCCCACCGATCGCTTGCAAAAACTCCAGCGGCTCTTCGATATCGACATCGAACGGCCGCTGGCACAGATGTCCTCCGGCATGAAGCGCAAGATCACGCTGATGCAAATCCTGCTGCCCGAGACGCCGCTGGTTATCCTGGATGAGCCGACCAACACGCTCGACCCGAACATGCGCGATCATCTGCTCGGCCAGCTGGTGGAGTCGGCGCAGCGCGGCCAGGCCGTGTTGTTCTCCTCGCACGTCTTGACCGAAGTCGAGCACGTCTGCGACAGGGTGGCCATCTTGCAGCAAGGCCGGCTGGTCCACTGGCAGAACATGCGCGAGCTGCGCGAGGTCCGCCGGGTCCGCGTGACGCTCAGCCAGCCAGTGGCCAACCTCGCGGCGCCGGAGAATGTGGCAGCGCTGGAGAACCACGGCAGCGACCTGCACTTTCAGCACCGCGGTCCGTTGCCCGAATTATTGCAATGGCTGGCCCAGCTGCCCGTCGCGGACTTGAAGATGGAGCCGATGGGGTTGTCCGAGATCTATCAAAAATATCACCGCTTGAACGGAACTTCGTCATGACCTGGGCACTAACGAGAAAACTGCTGCGGGATGTTCGCGTCGCGTGGATCGTCGTGGCGACGCTGACGTTTCTTTTCCAGATCCTCTGGGCCCGGGTGACGAGTCGCGTGACGACGCAGATTCTCACCGCGCTGCAAGGCGCCGGGGTATCGCTCGAGGTTCTTCAGGAGGTCTTGCTCGGTAAAGAATTTCTGGGACAAATGGTGCAGGCCATCCTCGGCGGCGAACAAATCCGGCTGGACAGGCCCGACAACTTCATGTCGATCTCGTACGTCCATCCCCTGCCGTTGACGATCCTGGGCATCTTCGCGATCGGCCGGGCCGCCAATGCGATTGCCGGCGAGATCGACCGAGGCACGATGGAGCTGTTGCTCGCGCAGCCGATCCGGCGCACGCAGGTAATCGTCGCGCATTTGGTGGTCGATGCGATAGTTTTTCCAGCGCTTTGCCTGGTCCTGTGGCTGGGCACCTACTGCGGCACCTGGTGGATGGGCTTGCAAGCCTTGGGGAATCAACGCGTCGATCCGCTGCACTTCTTGCCTGCACTCATGTGCGTGTTCGGGCTGCTTTTTGCCCACAGCGGCGTGACGATGTGGATCTCCTCACTGGGCCGCCACCGCCCGCGCGTCTGGGGATGGGCGATCACGATCTTTTTGTGCATGTTTCTGCTCAACGTTCTCGGGCAGATCTGGGAAGAGCCGCTGGGTTGGATTAGGCCCTATACGGTCCACTACCACTATTTGCCGCAATGCATGATTCTGCACGATGACTGGTATGGGTCCGCGAATGCCTGGCTACACTTGTTGGTGCTGCTTGGCGTCGGCGCGATCGGCTATTTGTTTGCGTGGGTCACGTTCTGTCGGCGTGATCTGCCGGCGCCGTTGTAATCGTCCTTTCCTCGTTTAGCGCCCGCGGGGTGCCGCGCGGGCGCTAAACGAAGAGCGGCGTTCGTTATGTAACACCGATCTCTGCGGTTAGTGAAGGTAACAATCCGAGGGGAGAAAGATGCCATCCATGACCAAGCAAGTAATCACCGTCGGCCATAGTCCCGATCCCGATGACGCGTTCATGTTCTACGCGCTGGCGCACGGCAAGATCGATACCGGCGACCTGGTCTTTCGGCACGAGCTACAAGATATCGAGACGCTCAATCGCCGCGCGCTGAAGGGCGAGTTGGAGGTCAGCGCCGTCAGCATTCACGCCCTGGCGTTTCTGCTCGACAAATACGCGCTGCTGCCGAGCGGTTGCAGCATGGGAGACCGCTATGGCCCTATGATCGTCGCACGCAAGCCGATGACGGTCGGCGATCTGAAATCGATCAAGATCGCCATCCCCGGCACGATGACGACGGCGTTCTTGGCGCTGCGATTGCTGTTGGGTGGCGCACTGGAAACTCCCCCCTCACCCCCGGCCCCTCTCACGGGTGGCGAGGGGAGAAATGTCGGGTTCAGCTACGAGGTGATACCCTTCGATGAGATCATCCCCGCGCTCGCCGCGGGCAAGTTCGACGCGGGGCTGATCATTCACGAGGGGCAGCTTACCTTCCAGAACCAGGGGTTGCACCTGGTGATTGACCTCGGCGTGTGGTGGCAGGAGAAGACGGGATTGCCGTTGCCGCTGGGAGGCAATGTGGTACGGCGCGATCTGGGCAGCGATACGATCCGCAACGTCCGCCGGTTGATCAAGGAGAGCATCCAGTACAGTCTCGATCATCGCCAGGACGCGCTGAGCTACGCTCTCAACTATGCGCGCGACATGGATCGCGATCTCGCGGACCGCTTCGTCGGCATGTACGTGAACGACTGGACGCTGGACTACGGCCCGCGCGGCCGTGCCGCCGTAGCGAGGTTGCTGGACGAAGCCAATCGTGCGGGGGTGATACCGAAGCCGATGAAGGTGGAGTTTGTGGAATGAAACTGGCTTGCGTTTAGCGCTCGCATGGCGCCGCGCGAGCGCTAAACGAAGATCAGTTTATCGCGACATTTGAATGCCGAAGCTGAAAAGCTGCGTGCGGTCCGTGGAACCCTTGACGATCGGGAAACCGAAGTCGAGGGCGATCGGCACCGGGCCCATCATCGGCACGGTGATGCGAAGGCCGAAGCCCGCGGACACGCGATAGTCGTTGATGCCGGCTTTGCTCTCGACGGTGCCGGAATCCAGGAAGGCGACGAAGTAGAGATTGTCGTTGGCCTTGATCGGGATCTGGTACTCGATGTTGTTGATGAACTGGAACTGGCCGCCGACCATGAAGCCGTTGGTGTTGGGGCCGACGCCGCGGAATTCGAAGCCGCGCACGCTCATGAAGCCGCCGCCGAAGAAGCGTTCGTAGACCGGTGCGTTGTCGCCGGCCCATGAGACCTGGCTGCGCATGGCCAGGACGTGTTTGCCCGAGCCGTCGGGGCGCTGCCAGGTCGTGAAGTAGCGGCTCGCCTCGAGGTTGAAAATCGGGAACACATTGGTGCCGAAGACCTGTTCGTACGTGAATTCCACCTTACCGCCCTCAGTGGGCCGCATGAAGGAATCGCGTGTGTCATAAGCCACGGTGAAGCTGGGGGCGAATATGTTGCTATGGCCGACGGCGGACGTGTAGTCGACCGGCGCCCCAAAGGCGACATTGCTGACGCTGACATTTTCGGCGCGGATGCCGACGCTCGCGCCCCATTCCCTATTGAACTGATGGCCGAGGTTGAGGCGCGTGCCGAAGCGGCCTTCCGTGTATTCATCGAAAATGCGGTCGCGATAATAGAGGCTGGTGAGCAAGCTGTAAGGCCGATCGAACAGGAACGGCTCGCGGACGCTGATGCTGTAGCGCTGGACGTAGGTGCCGGGGACCGCTTCGATGCGGAGTTCCTGGCCTGCGCCGCGGAAGGCCTTGCCTTCCCAGAGGTCGGCGAAGCTGGTCGGGAAGCGGAAGATGTCGAAGTTGCGTTCGTTGAGGACGATGCTGCCGACGATGCCTGAGTCCGAGTTGAGGCCGGCACCGAGCATCAGGCTGCCGGTGCGGGTTTCCTGCACCTTGACCAGGATGTCCTTGTACGGTCCCGGCGTGTCAAGCGCCTGCACGGTCGGGCGGATGCCAAGCTCCGGATTCATCTCAAAGATGCTGAGCCGGGCCAGGTTTCGCTCGGCATAGCCCAATTCGGGATAGCGCAAGATCTGGCCGGGCTGGAGCTCCTGCAACATGCGGCGAATGACGCGATCCTGCGTGACCGTATTGCCGACGATGTGCACTCCGCCGACGTACGCCATCGGCCTGTCCTCGACGACATACTGCACGCGGACGAAGCCTGGGTTGTCGGGCACCTCGGTGATGACCTCGCGGACGTCCGCCTGATAGCCGCGGTAGCCGATGTACTGGGTCAAGTAGCTCAGATCTTCGTTGACGACCTTCGAGTTGAAGAACTCGCCTTTTTTGTTGGTGACGACGCTCGAAAGCTGTTCAGCGGAAAAATTCTTGGAGCCGACGACGACGGAATCATGGATGCGAAAGCGCTCGGATTCGCGGATGTGGAAGATGATGTCCACGTACTGGAAGTCGTCGCTGAAGCGCAGCTCGCGGGAGACATCGACCTTGTGGTAGCCGTTGTTGCGATAGTATTCCGCCAGCTTGGCGACGTCGTTGTTGACGATTTCGGGATTGAACTTGCCGCCCCAGGTTTGCAGGAAAGCTCGGCTGGTATCGATCTGCGTGCGCAAGCGTTCCGCGCCTGCCAGTTCCTTCTGGCCAACGAAATCAACGTTCCGCACGCGCACCAGCGGACCTTCGGTGACGTTGAAGACCACGCGTTCGTGGCCTTCGTCGTAGCCTTCTTCGAGAGTGACGTTGGCGAAGTAGTAGCCCTGTTTTTGCAGATGCTCCTGGATCGTGTAGCAAGCGAGCTGATTGAGACCTTTATCCAGAGGCATGCCGCGCCGCACGCGCGTCAGGTTTTGCAGTTCCTTGGTATCGACATGCTTGGCATGCTTGAAGATCACTTCGCGCACGACGCCGCGGTATTCGCGCACAACGAAGATGACAATCACCCGGCCATCGGTGGTGCGATCGAGCCTTACCGCGATCGGCCGGCACAGGTTCGAGGCGGCCAGGCGGTTAATGTCGGCCTGGGCCTCGGCATCGGAGAACTCGCGGCCCGGCTTGGTACGCACCAACAGCAGCGCCTTTTCTTCAGGAATATTGCGTATTCCTTCGAAGCGGACCTCGGCAACGACCTCGCGCCGGGCTGGGGCCTGGGCGATGCCAACTCGTTCCGGCAGCCACAAGGCAGCCAGGCCCAGCAGCACCAGGATGAACCGGCTGGCTGAGACCTTCGCTTTGTTTGCTCCGCTCGTCCCGTTCATGGGGCATCCTCGGAATCGTTGATACGCGTGTGCGCATTCCATTGGAAGCGAGCGAGATAGCCCATGTCCAGGCGGCTGTCAAGCCCAAGGAACCGAGACAAGAAGGCAAGGAGACAAGGAGAAAGAAGGCCCCGCGCCAAATTCGGCTTCTCCTTGTCTCCCTGTCTCCTTGCCTCCCTGTCTCCCTTTCTCCCTTTCGGTAGAACAGCCACATGCGTTATCTCATCACCGGCGCCACGGGATTCGTCGGCGGACATCTCGCTGAAAGGTGCGTCCGCAAAGAACAGGCGCTCAGCGCCATCGTGCGGCCCACCAGCGATGTGCGCGAACTGGAGAAACTGGGCGCTGTCCTCTATCGCGGCGAATTGAGCGATGCGAACCTGGTGCGGCAAGCTGTCAGCGAGGCGGACGTCATCGTCCACTGCGCTGCCAAGGTCGGCGACTGGGGGCCGATCGACGAATATCGCCAGGTCAACGTCGAGGGCTTGCGCGTTCTTCTTGACGCCTGCAAAGGGCAGGGGCTCTTCCCACGCTTCATCCATATGAGCAGCCTCGGCGTCTACGCGGCCCGGCACCACCACGGCACCGACGAAACCGAGCCGCTGCCGAGCACGCATCGCGACAGCTATTCGCAATCCAAGGTCGAAGCCGAGCAACTTGCCTTGAGCTACTACAAGGAGTTCGACATCCCCGTCGTGGTGCTGCGGCCCGGCTTCGTCTATGGCCCGCGCGACCGCACTGTGATGCCGCGCATCATCGACGGGCTGCGCCAGGGCCGGCTGCGCTATCCAGGCGGCGGGAACTCGGCGCTCAACACGATTTTCGTTGAAAATCTCGTCGATGCCGTCTTCCTGGCCGCTGAGAATGAAAACGCGGTCGGCAAGGTCTTCAACCTCACCGATGGCGAATTCGTGCCCAAGCGCAAATTCATCGAGTCGATTGCCAAGGCGATGGGCCTGCCGTTCCCGACACGCACGCCGCCGATGTGGTTTGCGTGGACCGTGACGTGGTTTGCCGAGACGCTGGCGAGAATGAAGGGCGCCAATGAAGCGCCCTTGTTTAACTTCACGCGCCTGAAGTTCATGGGCTATAACCTCGACTTTAGCATCGAGAAAGCAATGACCGAGCTGTGTTACCGCCCGCGCGTGAACTTCGAGGAAGCCATCGGCGAGACGATGGATTGGTACAAGAAGAATGCGTGAGTGGTGAGTGGTGAGTGGTAATGATAGCTTGATTTACTACTCACCACTCACCACTCACCACTCACCACTCACCAACCGGAGACCCACCACCATGGACCTCAAGCAAGCCCGTGTCGCGGTTTTGGTCGAACAGCAGTATCAGGAGATGGAGGTCTGGTACCCCATCTTTCGCCTGCGCGAGGCTGGCTGCAAGGTGACGCTGGTCGGCCCCGAGGCCGGCGCCACCTATCCGAGCAAGCTTGGCTATCCTGCGAAAAGCGACAAGGCCGCCAAGGACGTCAGCCCTGACGATTTCGACGCGCTGGTCATCCCCGGCGGCTTCGCCCCGGACTTCCTGCGCCGGCATGAAGCCGTCATCAAGCTGGTGCGCCATATCGCTGAGCAAGGCAAGCCGATCGCCGCCATCTGCCATGGCCCCTGGGTGCTGTGTTCGACGCCCGCCTTGCGCGGCAAAAAGGCGACCTGCTTTTTCGCGATCAAGGACGACGTCGTCAACGCCGGCGCGAACTACGTCGATGCCGAGGTCGTGCGCGACGGCAACATCATCACGAGCCGCAAGCCCGACGACCTGCCTGCGTTCGTGGTGGAGTTGATGAAGGCGATTCAGGAAAGGAAATGACTCGCCGCTTGCAGCGTAGCGCTCCTGGATGCCACTTGAATGCTACGCCGCAAGCGGCAGGAGTTACGCCGGCGCCAAGATCTGCAACGTCACGCTCTCCACCAGGTCCTGCACGCGCACGCGATAGTCCGCCATGTGCGCCGCCTGCGTGTGAGCCTTGAGCGCGTCCAGGCTCGACCATTTCTCGACGATCACGGCGACATTCTCACGCAGCGGCCCCTGCACGGAAATGCCGCTCGCCACATCGACGGTCGGGCCGTACTCGATGCAGCCCGCCTCGGCATGCACCAGCGGCACGATACGATGAAACTCGGCAAGGAAAGCATCACGCTTGCCCGGCTTGACGGTGATCGTGGCGATGACATGGATCATGGTTGAACCCTTTGGTTGGATCTACGTTGATTCATCACGACGCCTGCGCCTTCTCCTCCACCCAATCCTCGAAGCGGATCGTCACTTGTTTGGAGATGCCCGATTCCTGCATGGTGATGCCGTAGAGCGTGTCGGCGCAAGCCATCGTCTTCTTCGAATGCGTGACGATGATGAATTGCGACAGCTCCAAAAATTCGCGCAGGACCGCGGTGAAGCGCGCGATGTTCGCTTCATCCAGAGCGGCATCGACTTCGTCCAGGAGGCAGAACGGGCTGGGCTTCGAGCGGAACACAGCGAGCAAGAGCGCGACGGCGGTCAGCGTCTTCTCGCCGCCCGACATCAAGGTGATGCTGCGCAGTTCTTTGCCGGGCGGGCGGGCGATGATGTCGATGCCGGACTCGAGTACGTCGTTTTCGTCCTCCAGCACAACATCCGCCATGCCGCCGCCGAAGAGCTTGCGGAACAACTCCTGGAAGTGAGTGCGCACCACGGCGAACGTTTCCATGAATAGGCGTTTGCTATCCACGTTGATCTTGGCGATGATCTCTTCAGCAGATTTCTTGGCGGACGTCAGATCGTCGAACTGCGTTCGCAGTTCGGTGGCCCGGCGTTCGAGATCTTGCAGTTCTTCGAGCGCGGCCAGGTTCACGTTGCCGAGCCGGCCGAGCTTGCGACGCAACTCATCGATTTCTTGCTGGGTAGCCGCGGGGTCGAACGGTGTGGGACAGGACTCCAATTCTGTCGTTGGTTGGACAGGATTGGAATCCTGTCCCACGGATAAGTCGGCCAGCTCGATCTGGTAATCGTCGCGCAGGCGCTGCACCAGCGTGTCGCGTTGATGATGGAGGTTCGCTGCTTCCAGCTCGCGCTGATGCACGCTTTCCTGATGGGTGCGCCACTCGGTGCGGGCTGTCTGGGCTTGCTGTGTGAGGCGGGCACGCTCGCTGCGTTTGCGCTCGCGCTGTTCGAGCATCGCGGCGACTTGCCGTTGAGCGTGCTCCTTGGCCAGGTAATCGTGCGCCAACAGCGAAGAGGCGTGCAGCATCGTCCGCTGGCTTTCCAGCAAGCGGGCCTTGAGGTTGCCGACGCTCTCTTGATTTTGCAAGAGCTCCTGATTCCGCTGCTGGTAGTCGCGCGACGCCTGGCTGTACTGCGTTTGCAACCCGCGCAGGCGTTCCTCGACCTGGGCAAACGTCACCTGCGCCTGAGTGCAGGCTTGCTGGACGAGCTGGCGCTGGTCCTCGCGAACGTGTATTTCCTCGTCCGCCTCGTGCAGTCGGCCATGGAGCGTTTGCACCAGCGCTTCGGCCTCCGCCGCCTGCGCCTCGTTCTGCCGCCAGGCTTGTTCGAGCGTTTGCACTTCCTGCTCGATGCGTTGAATCTCATCGCGGCTAACAGTGACTTCCTCGTGCAATCCCTGCCGGCGGTCCTGATGGCGCTGGACGCGCCCGCGCAGATCGGCACACTGCTCTGCGAGGACGGTGACGATTTCCTGCTGCTCCTGGCTGGCGGCCTCGGAGCCTTGCAGCTTGTCACGCAGGTTCTGCTCCTCGCCTTCGATTTCAAGAATGCGAACTTCGAGCGCTGCCAGCTGTTCCGTCAATTCACGCCATTCGCTTTTTCGCGACAGCACCCCGGTTTCAGCATGGTGGGCGCCTATGGTAAGCGTGCCATCGGGTTCCAGCAAATCGCCTTGCAGCGTGATTAGCCGAAAACCCGGCGCGTGTTCGGCAATGACGCGGGCAGTCGCCAGATCGCGCACAATCAACGTGCGGCCCAAAAGCTGTGCCGGCAGATCGGCCAGCTCCGGATGCTCGCACGACACCAGCTGATCCGCCGGCGCCACCAGCCCAGCGTGCTCCGGCGTCGGCCCGTCCGGCTCCTTGAGACGACTCATCAGCGATAACTGCACAAGACGATTCTGCTTCAACTCTTGCACCGCAGGGTCGGCATCCTTCGGAATCGACGTGAGCGGCAAGAAGCTGACTCGGCCCGAAAACGTCTGCCCATGTTCGGCGAGCGCTTGCTCGAAGAGCTGCACATCGCGCACCACGAAGCGCTGCGCCCACTCACCCAGGGCGAGATCGATCAGCGGGGCATATTCGAGCTTCACCGTCAAGAAGTCCGCAATCATGCCGATCACGGAGGACCACGGCCCCGCGTCCGGTTGTTCGATCAGCGCAATGACCTCGCGCACGCCGGTGCCGAGCCCCTCATGGCTCTTGATCAGACCGGCGAGTACCTCGATGCGGCCCGCGAGCGCGCTGCGCTCCTGGCGCATCTCGGCGAGGCGTTCATGCGTGCGGTCACGCAGGGTGCGCAAGCGTTCCTGTTCGAGCTTTTGCTCCTGCAATACTTGACGCGCGTGCTGGAGCCGATCGACCAGTTGCGCTTCGGCCTGGAGCAGCTCTTGCAGCTCGACGTCGAGTGAAGCGAGGCTGGTCGCAGCCGTGTCGGAGCGCTGGCGCAGGCGATCGCGCTCACGGCGCAGATTATCGACCTGCGCCTTGCTGGCGACCGCTTCGTTTTGCAGATGAGCGGCGCGACGCATCTCCTCGAAGTGGCGCCCCTTGTCGGCGGCAACCTGCTCATGCAGCGCCGTAAGCCTTGCAATCGTCGCTTGCAGCTCGGCCTCGTGGACCTCGACTTCGAGCCGATCGTGCTCGGCCTGCGTGGCCGCTTCTTGCAGAGCGCCCTCGGCGGCGCTAGTCGTGTCGGCCAGCGTGCGGACGCGCACGGTCAGGTCGGCCAGGCGCTTGCGCGTTTGGGCCAACTCGGCTTCGAGGTCGCCCGTGAGGGTGCTTTCATGCGCAATCGTCGTCTCTTCGGACTGGATTTGCTGCAGCCGCTTGGCCAGGGCTGCTTCCTCCTCGTGCAGTTGATCGTCGAGATCGGCGAGCGCGATTTCGAGCCGCTCGGCTTCCGCTTCACACGCGCCGGCGCGGGCCGCACGCTGGTCCAGCTCGGCCTTCAGATCGTCCAGCGCCTGCGTCTCGGCGTCGAGCTTCTGTGTCAACTCACGATACTCGGTCAGGCCAAGGGTGAGGCGCAGCTCCTTGAGGCGGTCGCTGTGCTCCTGGTAACGCTGGGCTTTCGAGGCCTGCAACTTGACGGAGCGGAGCTGCTTTTCGATTTCCTCGATGATGTCCTTGACGCGAGAGAGGTTCTGATCGACCCGTTCGAGCGTGCGGAGGGTTTCGGTCTTCTTGGCCTTGAATCGGCTGATGCCGGCGGCCTCTTCGAAGATGGTGCGGCGGTCCTTGTTCGACGCCTGCAAAAGAACATCGACCTTGCCCTGGGCGATGATGCACAGGTCGTCGTTGCCCGCGCCGGAGCCCAGGAACATTTCCTTGATGTCCCTGAGGCGCGAGGCCTGGCCATTGATGAGGTATTCGCCTTCGCCGGTGCGATAGACGCGGCGGGTGATTTGCACTTCCTCGGCTTCGGTGGCGAGCTGGCGTTTGCGGTTATCGAACGTCATCGTCACTTCAGCGAGTCCGAGGCTGCGGCGCGACGAGGAGCCGTTGAAGATAACGTCGGCCATTTCGCCGCCGCGCAAGGATTTGGCGGATTGCTCGCCAAGGATCCAGCGGACGGCATCGACGATGTTGCTCTTGCCCGACCCGTTGGGTCCGACGATGGCGGTGATGCCGTCGCCGAACTCGAACACGGTCTTGTCGGCAAAGCTCTTGAAGCCGACGAGTTCCAGGCGCTTGAGCATGTCCTTGGTCCGTAGTCCGTGGTCAGTAGTCCGTAGCCGGCGATCCGTAACCCATGGCTAGGAAAACGGGCAGCCGAAGCTGCCCTTGGATATTGTCGTAAGTCGAGCCCAAAACCACAAGCGGAGTTGGCGTTTTGCTACGGACTACTGACCACGGACTACTGACCATTTTTCATCAGCCTACCCGATTCGATGAGCGACAATAAAGTCACCTCGGGAACGGTCCAGTTGACGATTGGGCAGTTGGCGTACTGGCGATCGTCAACGACGCGCAGGAATTCAACGATGTCCGGATAGGTTGCACCGAGTTCGGTCAGCGCGGTCAACACTTCGTCCAGACGGTTCGAGCAGACGCGTTTCTCTTCACCGCGGGTCGTGATGCGCTTCACGTAGAATTTCCCGTCGTTCTTTTCATGCACCACGGTGTAGTCCGCGCGGATGATGGTGCGCGTTTCAGGCGAAAGCACAATGCCGCGGCCAAACAGGGCGACCTGTGGGCGCTGGCTGGTCGAATAGTAGACCATCGGGCTGGGGGCGTTCGGAATGCGATAGAGCCAGAGTGTGTCATTGAGGAACAGGCCGCCCATGCGCGGATCGCTTTCATCGACCAGCGTTAACGCATGGAAGGCCGCACAACGCAAGGCGCGGTCGTCGCTGGTGAGCAGGACGGCGAGCTTGTCGCGGCAAATCGATTCGCCGAGATTCGCCAGCGCCATGGTGCCGTTCTTGGCAAGGATCGAGTGCTCCTGGACCAGTTCGGTCAGCCCCTCGACGCCGAGGGTGCTGCCCAGGTACGCCAGCGCCTCGGCACTGGCAAAACGGACCATCGGGTGCTTGCTCTCCAGGCCGGGCTTGAGGCTGGGGATGCTGTCGCGGCCCAAGGCTTCGAGCCGCCGCGCCGCCAGCAGCGTATCGCGGGGATCGAGCAGCATCTTTTGCAAGCGCTGCCGATAGCCGGTCATGTTCGGGTCGCCATTGCGCAGCGGCGTTACCGAGGCAACGTGCAGGAAGCGATCGTGATCGAGGCGATAGCCGAACGGGACGCGCACGTTGATCACATCCTTGCTCGCGGCCTTCGCCATTTCGGTTGCGCCCATGCCGGAGGGATCGTGCGCCTGGTTGAGTTGTTGCGTCACGGAACCGTTGAGCAGGATCTGCTTTTGGGCATCGTTGAAATCGGCGTGCAGTGCCCGGCTGCGGGGATCTTCCTGGTACATGAAGTTGAGACGCTGGGCGACGTCGTTGGCGATGCGGATCGACTTGGCGTCGTTGCGCATGATGAGAGCATAGGGCCGATGGATGCGCGATTCGCCTCCGTACCAGACTTTGCCGCGCTTGAGTTCGGTCGCATCCGCGTTGTTGCCGAAGCCGACGACGAGCTGGCCCTTGGCCTGTGCGAAGATGTGCCCGCCGAGAATTTGGCTACTGTTTTGATTGTTCGGATTGTTGCTGATATTGGCCGTTGCCTCGTAGACGCGCAGCAAGCTGAGCTTGAGCGTGCCGCCGGCGAGACTGCTGGCCTTGCTGCCGTCCGGGAGCGTCACATCGACATCGAAGCGATCTCCCTTGCGGGCGCCCCCCGGGATGAAGCCGGTGACGATCACGAGGCAATTGTTGGGATTATCGAGGACTTGCCGAACGTTTTGTTCGGTGGGGACATTGGGCATCTCGCCGCCACGCGGGCCGCTGTTCTTGAGCAGGTATTGCTCCATGAGGTTGCGATAATATCCGGTGGGGCAATGCCCAGTGCCGGCCAGGCCGGTGACCAGAGCGACGCCTTGCACCTTGAGCGGTCCGGTGTTGTCGAAGTTGGCGACGTCGGCGACGATGGGAACGGCGAGATCTTTTTTCTGCTCGGCAAGCTCGGCGATCTCCAGGCGTTTCTGCGGATCGACGCATCCCACCAAGAACAGGCACGATATACCCAGCGCTCCAATAGTTCGCAACATGGCCGGCCCCTCGCTGCTTCGTTCGGAATCTCGATTGGGGGCAGACGATACGGCGGCGTTTTTTTTTGTCAAGATTGATGTCGGAGAAGGGGAGACAAGAAGATGGGGAGACAGGGAGACAAGGAGAAGGGGAGAAGGCGAGCATTTTTCTCCCCGCCTCCTTGTCTCCCTGTCTCCCCGTCTAATTCTCTGTCGAAACTTCGAGTGGCAGCTTGACGGTGAACTTCGACCCCTTGCCGATGACGCTCTCGACACGGATGCGGCCATGGTGCTGCTCGATGATCTGTCGGCAAACGCTGAGGCCCAAGCCGGAGCCGCCATGGCCTTGCTCGTCGGGTGTCTTGGTGGTGTAGAACGGCTCGAAGATGAGTCGGAGCTGTTCGGGGGGGATGCCGACGCCGGTGTCGCAGATCGCGATCTCGGCCATTTGCGTCTTCGGATTCTCGCGCACGTCGATGGTGAGCTTGCCGCCGGTGGACATGGACTGGCGCGCGTTGATGATGAGGTTGAGAAGAATCTGCTCGATCTGCCCGCGCACGACCGGCGCCTTGGGCCGGCCGGCGAAACGCTTGTCGATCTTGATCTGATGCTTGCTCAGGTCCTTGTCGGTCAGGACGAGCGCCTCTTCGATCAGCGCGACCAGGTCGGTCGTTTCCTTCCGCGTCGCGCCATTGCGGGCAAACCCGAGCATGCTGGCAATGATGACCGCGGCCCGGTTGCTGCCTTTCAGAATCTTCTCGAAGGCTTGCTGCTTGGTCGCGTCGGTGCATTCGGGACGCAGGCCGAGTTTGGCGTAGTTGATGAGCGTGGTGAGAATGTTATTGAACTCATGAGCGACGCTGGAGGCGAGGGTGCCGACGCTGCTCAAGCGCTGGGCGCGCAGCAGTTGTTCGCGCAGTTGTTCCGTCTCGCTTACAGGGGTGAGAGTTTCTTCGCCGATCATTCGCATTCTCCCGGCTCGCTCTAGGATTGGTCGTTTTTCGTCGCGACTGGGCTTGACAAAAAGGGTATCGGCACGCGGGCGCGGTCACTTCATCGGAACTGCCGGAAGTGCTTGCGATTCAAACGGTTGAGTGCGGCGTTGCCACAGGATGTGAAAGCGACGGCCCGTGCGCGAGACGGCAAGGCAAGGGGAGATGGGAAACCTGCCAAGCCCGGCTACCGTGGCCCCATGACTTGCCTTGCGCTTGCGAGTTTCACACACACCAACACCCCCCGCCCCACCCGCAAATGACAGGCACTACTTGCATGCCACGAAAGCACAACCGATTCGGCTGCTACTTCCCGCAGCGGCGTTTGCCCTGGAGGCAAGCAGTACGGGGCCAAAGTTGGCATGGCGAAAAGAGGACAACTGAGTTTGACAATTGGCTGCGGCGGGTCAATCGCGCGGTGAGCAGCTGGTGAAGCTCCGATGGAAAAAACGGGGGACCTTGCCCTGCCGGCGAGGGAATTTTTTCTTGCCACAGATGAAAATTACTGTTCGGCGATAATTCCGGACCTGTCGGAAGTGGTTTTTTGAGAAATCCCTCCACTAATTGCTGTTTGGCTCTTGCAAGGTGAGGGGGGGGGGGGCAGAATACTGGCGGTTCAATTCTGCGGGATATTTCGATAGTTCTCACCTCGAAGGAGCCGCCATGAGATCGCCCAGCTGGATTCGCGGAATGTTGCCGACCAATTCTCAGGTCACCAGGAAACGGAATCGGATTCGTTTGCATGTGGAGAGTTTGGAGGACCGCTGCGTGCCAGCGAACCACGCGCCGATTGGAACCGCGGTGACGCTGACGATTCCGCAGGGCCAGCCCTACACGCTTGCCACGGCCGATTTCGGCTTCACCGATCCCAACGACATGCCGGCGAATAATTTCTCGGCCGTCAGAATCACGACGCTGCCGACCGCTGGATTTCTCAACAACAACGGCATGCCCGTCGGCATGGGCACGTCGGTGAGCGTTGCCGACATTGCTGCCAACCATCTGGTGTACTCGCCCGATCTGATGGGCAACGGCTCGGCCTACCTGACGTTTCAGGTCCAGGACAACGGCGGCACCGCCGACGGCGGCGTGGACACCGATCCGAGCGCGAAAACGATGACGTTACAGCCCAGCAGCGGTGGCGGCTCGTCGGTCAACCATGCGCCGACGATTGGCAGCGTTATGCTCGACACATCAGTGCCAAAGACCAACGATCGGGTTACGGCTCAAGTCCTGAACGCTCAGGACCCCGATGGCGATCCAATTACATTCCAATTTGTCTGGTCCGTGAACGGCCAAGTCGTGAGAACTACCACTACGACAAACACGACAGATTCCTTGGATCTCAGCCAGCCCGGTAACGGCAACAAGGGGGACATGATTTCGGTTAGCGTGACGCCGATTGATGCAGCCGCCAGCGGCGCCGCCGTAGCGGCATCGGTGACCGTAGCGAACAGTCCTCCGGTGTTTGACCCTATCACGTTTACTTCGCCAGCCATCGCCGACGACGACGTGCCGGACGGAACCTCATTCTTCACCAACGGCATGGTCCTCGGCCAACTGCACGCCACCGACGCGGATAACGACCCCCTCACCTACACGACGCCGGGTTCGCCCTCCTTGAATGATCCAGCGAATTTCTTGACCGTTACTTCCGACGGAAAAGTGGTAGTCGCAAACGCAGCAGGCCTGAACGGCTATTTCAATCCCAACGCCACGAACGGCACACAATATGTTTTGCCAGTGGGCGTCACGGATGGAACATTAGAGGACGCCTCCAACTTTACCCTAAATATCTTTACTGATTGGATTCCCCAGAATGCGATCTACATCGAGACAAACACTGGCGCTATTTACCAGCCTGACACCTCAGCACAAATGCTCGACAATCTTCGTGCAATTCGGGCGGCCGGCCAAACCGTGGAGCTGCTCATCATTAAGGGTCACGCCGGTGGCGGCGGAATTCAAGTTGGCAGCGACCAAAATACGTTGTCCACATTTACCAACGTCAACGGACAAATGGGGGTGGGCTTTTTTGGCACCGATATCACCGCCCTGTTGCAATCAGTGACGGACAACACTTCGACTATCCGTTTCCGAGGCTGTTATACCGCGGATTTCGCTGCTCGCGTTCAGCAGGCTTTGGGTAATGGCACTCGTTGTACTGGTGCAATTCGTTATGCCATCGGTATTCCCGGGACGGCATGGATAATTGGGGTTACGCGGTGAACCTTGGCCATTCGCCGGGAGGGGGGATTGAATTTCACTTGCAAATCCTCCCGCTCGGTTTAACGTTGTTCCGGACGCATAAACGGCTGGAAAAAGTATATGCTCATCTGGCTTCATGTTGTTCTACAAGCAGGCGTCATCCTCACGCCTTTCGGTCTACTACCGTTTCAGTGGCGACGAAGCCGCTCATTGGCGCAAGTCGCCATTTTCATGAGCCCCTTTTTGCTCATCGGGGCTGTGTCAGTGTTATTGATGAACGCTAATGGCTTTCCTACGCTCGAGTGGATTCTCCCGGCTGCTGTAACGGGCATATTGACCCTAAGTTGTCGTTCCGATCGGGTCTTGACGTGGATGCGCGGCTTCCTTGTGGCGGCAGCGGTGGTACTTTGCGCGAATTTTCTATTTTTGGTGGGCGAGAGTGAATACACGAGCGTTCCGAAGTGGCCATTGGAAATAAGTGAAACGCAAAAGCACAGGTCAATCGCCGCCGGCCGCGATGCAGTGGAAAAGAAATTCTCAATCGAAACAACCCTTGAAGCAGGGTCGCTCGCTAAAATCCTCAACGAACCATGGTTTGAGAATCAGGAACTCTTGACTGTGGAAAAGCAGTGGCATACCCCGCTGACGAGGTTATACCTCATTAAGCGGGAAAGGGCTCACTTGTGGTATCCGGGCGGCGAGGTTCGGTTCGGCAGTCGAGCGCTTGAGTTACGAAAAACGGGGAGTTAATCAGCCGTCACAGGCACGAAGCTCCTTCTCAGAAATTGCATCATCACCGAAAACGACCCCAACCCCCTCGGCTACATCCGCTAGTCCGACGCGCCCAAGGCGAAGGACGCTCCCAAATCAAAGTAAATGGGCGTACGCCGCGCTCTGCCGTTCGGAAGACGCCGAGCGAGGATTTTTGTGCGCGCTGGCGTTTGCTCGTTACAATAGACGAGGAACCTCGGCCGGCCCTGGGAGTTGACCCGATGCTTCGCGCCTTCACGATCCTGATCGGTTGCACTTTACTAGTGTTCCTCTCGCACACCCAGCTGCCGACTTCCGCCCAGCCGGCGGCGGAAGACGCCGATTGGCCGCTCTTCCGCGGCGATCCGCTGCAGACCGGCGTCGCCAAGGGCAAGCTGCCTGAAAAGCTGGAAATTCGCTGGAAGATCGATCTCAAGAAAGGGATCGAATCGACAGCCGCCATCGTCAAGGGCACGGTGTACGTCGGCTGCTACGACGACCATCTGCACGCCTACGATCTCAAGACCGGCCAGCTCAAATGGAAGACCAAGCTCGGGCCGATCAAGGCGCCGCCGAGCGTCTACCAGGACAAAGTCTTTGTCGGCGACGAGGACGGCATGTTCTACTGCGTCGATGCAATCACCGGCAAGAAAATCTGGGACTTCGAGACCGCGGGCGAGATCACCGGCGGCGCCAACTTCGACGGCGACAAGGTCCTCTTCGGCTCTCACGACTCGACGCTCTATTGCCTATCGATCAAGTCGAAGGAACTGCTGTGGAAAGTGAAGACCGAAGGTCCCGTCAATGGCTCCGCTGTCGTCGCCAAGGGACAGACCTTTGTCGCCGGCTGCGACAGCCATCTGCACATCATCGAGCTGGCCAAGGGCACGACACTGGCGAAGATCGAGCTGTCCGGCCAGGCTGCGGCGACGGCCGCGGTCTTCGGCGATAAACTCTACGTCGGCAACATGAACAGCGAGATGCAAGGCATCGACCTGAAGAAGAAGGACGTGCAGTGGTCCTACGCCCCCAATCGCGCCCAGCCGTTCTACAGCTCGGCCGCGGTCACCGACAAGCTCGTGGTGGCCGGCAGCCGCGATCGCCATGTTCACGCCGTCCATCGCGCCACCGGCGAAGTCGCCTGGACCTTCACGGCGAAGGGGCGCGTCGATAGTTCGCCGGTGATCGTCGGCAAGCGCGTCTACTTCGGTTCAACCGACGGCACACTGCACGTCCTCGATCTCGACAAGGGGATGCAAGTGCAGAGCCTGGAGCTGGGGCAGGGCATCACCGCGTCGGCGGCGGTGGCGCATGGCTGCCTGGTGATCGGCACGACGGATGGATTGTTGTATTGTCTTGGCACCAAGAATTAGGAGTTTTTTGATGGCCCCCCTCGCAATCGTTTTCGGGTTGTTGCTCGCCCTGCTCGTCCTCCCCATCCTCTACGCGCAGCTTCCCGCGTTACGCCTCGCAATCGTTTTCGGGTTGTTGCTCGCCCTGCTCGGCCCCGCCCTCTATTCTCTATCCACCGCCGACGAGCGGAGCTTGACCGCGTTGATCCCCTCTGGCTTTGGCATCGTCCTGATCATTCTGGGCGTGGTGGCGCGTAATGAGAAACTGCGCATGCATGCGATGCACGGCGCCGCTCTGGTCGGTTTGCTCGGCTTCGCCATTCCCGCCTACATGGTTGGCAATGTGCTGATTCGCGGCTCGGAATTCGAGCCGATCCGGCACGGCGGCCAAGCCACGATGGCGGTGCTGTGCCTCATTTTTCTTGGGCTGTGCGTGAAATCATTTATTGATGCCCGCATCGCGCGGAAGAAGAAAGAAGCCGAGACGCAGGTGTAGGGCGGGGCGTGATCCCGCAGGCTTTCGCCTGCGGGCGTAGGGTCAAATAATGCCATGTAGCGGCCGGCCCGGCGCTCCGAGCGCATCGACGCGCTTCGTCACTTCCGAATCCTCCACCAAGGGCGGCGCGTGATGCGGCTTGATTCGCGCGTCGATCACCAGCGATCCCCGGCAACCCCAGTGCTTTTGCGACACGAACGCGCCGATGCCGGCGATGTCGGCCGCGGGGTTGGAACGCGTGAACGTCACCCACAGGAAGTTGTTGAGCGTGCGAGCCGTGAACTCGGCGTCATCGACCAGCACGATCAGCGGGAACGCGTTGATCGCATCGGTCGGTCGATAGAAAGCGCAGAAATCCTCCGCTCCCTTACGGTCGCGGCTCGTGATTGCTATTACTCCGGGCAGGCACAAGCGCGGATCGCTGAATCCGTCCGGCAGGCGCAAATCGCTCGGCAATTCCGTCGGCAACTTGCGGCGCGGCGGGCCGACGGCGGCCAGCACCACCTTCGAGCCTTCATTCAAGCCCGATCCCGAATAGTCGAGCGTGTCGATCGTCGTCCGCGTCTGGAAATGCACGTCGTTGGCCCAGTCGATGCGCTCCAAGAGGTGCGCGAAAAAGCGCGGGATGTCGTGGATCTCCAAGTCCGGTGCGTCTTCCTTCGCGATCATCAACAGGTACTTCGCCAGCGACAACTGACCTTGACCGAGGATCGCGTTCGCGCTCGTCAGCAACTCCTGCGGCTTCCGTAACGGCGCATACGGCACATAGCGCTCGCTGCCGATCGCAAGCAGCAACGGATGCACGCCCGCCGCATCGACGGCGTGAACCGCGTGGACGCCGTGCACGACGGTCGGGATGATCGGCCCCGTGATTTCGTGGATGATCGCGCCGAAGCTGGTGTCTTCCTGCGGCGGCCGGCCGACCACGGTGAACGGCCAGATCGCGTCCTTGCGATGAAACACCTGCTCGACCTTCAGGACCGAAAACGGATGCGCCAGGCTGTAATAGCCGAGATGATCGCCGAACGGACCTTCGGGGAGTTGCAAATCGGGGTCCACTGTCCCCGTAATGCAGAAATCCGCATCGGCGGCGATCACCATCGTTCTCTCCTCTGCTGAAAGCCCAGGGACGGCCGTCCCTGGGCTTTCACGCGAGATCAAGCGCACACGCCGGCCTCCCAATGCGCCCGCGAACGTCAACTCCGACATGCCTTCAGGCAACGGCATCACGGCAGAGAGCGTCATGGCCGGTGGGCCGCCGATGAAAATGCTGACGCGGAACGGCACCCCCTTGCGAATCGCCGCCGCGTGATGCACGCCAATGCCGCGGTGGATCTGGTAGTGCAGGCCGACCTGCCGATTCGGCTCGTACTGGTTCCCCGAAAGCTGCACGCGATACATGCCGAGATTCGAATGCCGCCAGCCCGGGCGATCGGCGTCCTCGGTGTAGACCTGGGGCAACGTGATGAACGCGCCGCCGTCGTTGGGCCACGACACCTGCTGCGGCAGATCGCGTATCGAAGCCGTTGCTTCGAGGATCGGCCCCGAGCGCATGAACTTGGGCCGCAGAAACCACAGCGTGCGCGGCACATCGCGATAGCGCCACGGGTTCTTCCAGAAGTTGCCCGGATCGATCTTGAGCTCAACGAGATGCCGAACGGCATCGAGCATGTCGCGGAAGAGGAAGCGCGTGCGTTCGAGGGTGCCGAAGAGATTGGAGACCATCGGGAATCGGCAATCCTTGACGCGTGTGAAGAGGAGAGCGGGGCCTTTCGCCTGATAGACGCGCCGCTGGATCTCGGCGGCCTCGAGGCGCGCGTCGATCTCCTCGTCGATGCGCACGAGCTGGCCCGTCCGTTCGAGGTCCGACACACAGGCGCGTAGACTGGCGTAACCCATGGAAGCTCCGTGTCACCAGTCCAGCGGAACCGATGCCTGCTTCCGAGCCGGAGGGGCTGCTCCCTTCGCTACCTGCATGGCGATCCGCGCGGCGACGGCAACCTTCAGCAAGTGGATGCCGCCGCGGAAGACGAAGACGCCGATGGCGGCAATGACCGGCGCTTCGAGGATGCGACCCTCGACGAGCAAGAACGCCAGGCAGACATAGAATATGCCCAGGCCGAGGAGAACGAGCACCCAGCCCATCAATTCGCGAAACCAGAAGCGGAACATGTTGCACCTCAATGCTCATTAGGAGGGCGAGGCTCCTGCCGAGCCAGTGCCTGTGATTATCTCCGATGCATTGCGACCTCCGGCTCGGCAGGAGCATCGCCCTCCCGTTCTCAGCCGCTAACTCTTCTTCTCGCGCAGCCTTCGCCACGCCAGCCAGCGTTGCAGCCTTCGCTGTTCGCCGCGCGTTTCGTTCCAGAGGACGTCCTGTAGCATCAAGAGCGCCGTGGTGCGGTCCATCTGCACCCGGCGCCAGTAGCGAAACGACTGAGCCCCCACGGTCAGGCCGAGCAGGATGGTCCAGGCCGCCAGCAACAGTTGCTGCCCCTGCTGCCACTGCGGCGGCAGATCGACCACGGTCCACCGTAGCTTGAGCACCATGCAGGCGAATTCCGCCAACAGTGCGAACGCCGGCACGGTGATGACGAGCGGCGCCAGTTCGGCCAGGCTCAACGAATCCTCGGAACGCCGCTTCGGCGGCCCCGACATACCGCTGGGCTGCCTGCGGTCCGCGGGCAAGACGCCAAACCACAGGCCGTGCAAGCGGTAGTAGCCGACAAAGAACACCAGCCCCGCCATGCACATCAGCATGTCGGCGAGGTCGAGAATTCGCCCGGCACGCAGATCCGGACCTAAGGCCCGGTTCGAATAGAACTGCTCGAGCGCCATCGGCGCGGCGATGCCGAATAAGACCAGCATCGGGCTGAGCCGCACCGGATAGAGAATCCCCACCACGCCGATGAGAAGAATCATCACATGGATGAACGTGGTCACCGCGGGATTCAAGATCGATCGCGAC
Source organism: Gemmataceae bacterium (assembly GCA_009692065.1). Taxonomy (GTDB): domain Bacteria; phylum Planctomycetota; class Planctomycetia; order Gemmatales; family Gemmataceae; genus SIAQ01. Next base: position 14,784 of record SHZY01000006.1, on the reverse strand, counting down.
GATTGCTGAAACAATAACAGCAAGATGGCCGCCAGCGCCAGCCCGCACAGAGCCTGATAGTGGCGCACAGTAATCTTGGGAGGCGTCAAAGTCGACTTGGCGGGTTCGCTCATCGCACCCCCCTTTCCTGGATGCGCAGCCGACGCATGCGGTGCAAAATCCAATTCACGCTGTCCCGCTGGGCCGCACAAAACACAGGCACACCGAGCCGGCCCAACTCGCGCTTCACCGCGGCGAAGGCCTCGTGCAGCTCGGCAGCGTTCAGACGTTGCAGCAGCGAGTGCATTCGCAGCGACAGGCCAAGTTCGCGCGGCTTCGTGCCGGGGACCGCGACGCCGGTCGGCCAGGGGCAGATGACAATCACTTGATGATGCCTCGCCTTGGCGACCGAGATCGTCCGCGCCAGCGGCGTGAGCTGCTCTGTGTTTTCCAGCAGATCGACGCACAAGACGAACAGCTCGTTGTCCTTGCCGCGCGTCACCGCTTGCAAGAGTAAATCGGCAAGAATGCGCGGCTTCCAGGGTTCCGCGAACAGGTACTCGCCGCGGCCATTGTACAAGGGGAATGGGAAGGCAACCTGATGTTCGATCAGAAATCGCTGCAGATAATGAACGCAGCGTTCGTCATCCTCAAGCAGCATGGCCAGCCCATTCGGGCCAAGTTGATAGCGCACGGCGCAGATGGCCGCGAGTTGCTTGCGCCAGCGATATTCCTGATGGAGAGCGTTGGACAAGCGCGAGAAATAGCGCGGGGCATCGCGCGGGATCGTCCAGCGCGGCTGCGGCGACCAGTAAGGCAGCCACGACGGGAACCAGTTGACGTCCCGGTCGAGCCATTCCGGATACAGGTCCTGCGCCAGGCCGAATGCGACCGGCACGACGTCACGCACCGTCGCCCGCGGCGTGTACGGGATCAGGCCAGCCGCATCGGTCAGAAGCGAGATCATCCGCAAGAGATGCTTCGACCCGCGCCCCGGCTTCATCGACTCCGTAGCGCCGGTCCCATCGAACAGGCACAGCCCGGTCAAATCGCGCTCGGAAGCATTCGTCTGCGCGACCGCCGCGGCAATCTCCACCAACCGGCACAGCGCGGTCTCGCCGACCGGGCCGACGCGCACCGAGTGCGACGTATCGACAAACAGCGTGCAGCGGATCGGCACCTCGCTCTCGAACTCCTTGGTGATGAGGCGATCTCGCCGTGCGGAGATCTTCCAGGCAATCGCCTTGGGCGGGTCGCCGGGGATGTAATCGCGCAGATCGAGCAGTTCACTCGATCCGCCGGGACGGGCGTGCCGATGCGTGCCTAAAAGCGGCAGCGTGTTGTGCTGCTTGACGAAGGACGCGTGAGATGCCTCGACCGCGAGGCCCGGCAACACGCGGTATTCGCGCAGATCATGAACGAAGGCAGCATAGCTGAAGAAGCCCTGTAAATCGGCCATCTGAATCTTGATCCCCTCGAATCGCAACCAGCCCGCCGATTGGCACACCACTGAATAGGCGATCGTCATCGGGCTTCCCGCCGACACCGCGCCGTCGATGCAAAGCAGCCCCTTTTCGATGCGCGCCAGGGCCGGCAGACGCTCCGTCATCACGACGTAGGGAAGCGCCAAGACGCCGGCGCTCTTCAGCGTGACCGCGACGTCCACTTTTTGCCTGGCCCAGAGCGAACGGACGTCGCCGCGCGAAGTGGAGAGCGCGCGTTCGACCGACAGCCGGCGCAGGCTGAGCCGAATCCGCAGATGAAAGAGGATCCATTGCCCGAAGAACCACAGGAGCAGCGTCGTACATACAAGCGTCAGCTGCAGCGCGCCGAGCAGAATCGCCGTCGCCAGGAGGGCAACGTTGACGAGGAAGAACCAGAAGCCACGGGTCGTGAGCATGCCGCTATTGAATGAAAAAAGCCTACAGCTTCCACGCCTGTGGGGCGGCCGGCTGCTGCTTGATCCCGCGAGTGCGCCATGACCCGGCCTATTCAGGCAAGAAGATTTGAACCACAGAGACACAGTGACACAGAGAAGAGAGGAATAGATAGAGAACAGGCCCCTTCTTACTGGTCGAGAAGTCAAGTTGATTCAGTACTTCTCTTGGCTTTCTCTGTGTCGCTGTGTCGCTGTGGTTAGATTTTGCGCATGAAAAAAGCCCACGGGGTTCCACGCCCGTGGGCTAACCCCTCGACAATCCGGCGCAGCGCTGGCCCGAAGCAAGAATTGCTTGGGGGAAAAAGGGGGCGGTGTGCGCGACACAGGCTTCCGTCGGCGCCATCTCCGCCCCCACGCGCTCCCGGTTCGAGAAGCACGCCTCAACCAAGCACCGGTGAAAAATGCGGGCTAGCTCGCGGCAGATTCGGCTTTTTCAAGGATTTATCTGGGAACGCTTGAGCAATCAGGTTGCTCATACAATTGATAGCTCTCGAAAACGGGAAATGCCAGGAATCCGGGTTATTCGAGTGAAAGCGATTATGAGTCCGCGCCCGAGCGCCAGCGAGGGCGCGGAAGGTGCTCGGATTTCGCGAATTTCATGGCATCCACGGCAGTGTGCGGATAGCGTATGGGCAGCCATCGAAAACACGTTTATTTCCATTCAGGAGAGTGTCGTCATGTGCAAACTATTCGTTGTCGGCATCGCGCTGCTGCTTGCGGCCAGCGCACCCGTCGCCGCCCAGGATGTATCGGGCACCTGGAAACTGAGTTACGTCACCAACGGCGCCTTCGAGCAAACCACCGCCATCATCAAGCTGAAGCGCGACGGCGACAAGACCACCGGCGAGCTCGTGGCCGGCAACCCGCGCCTGCTCAACCTGACACTCAAATCCGTCGGGCAAGACGGCAGCCTTCTGAGGGTCGTCTTGAACAACGGAGCCGTGGACATGGTCTTCGAAACAGCCGTGCCCAAGGAAGTCGGCAAGCATCTCAAAGGCGTCGTTGCGATCGATAGCACGCTATATCCCGCCTGGCTGTCCGCTACCGACGAGGCGACGCTCGACGCCAAGTCCACGGTGCGCCTGTTCGACTGCCCGCCGATGCAGCAGGCCCGTACGCTCGCCAACCGTGCAAATACGCTGCGAATTCAAGCCCAGCTCTCCAAGGATCCCGAGAAGAAGAAAGACTTGCTCAGGCAAGCCGCCGACGCTGACAAGACCGCCAAGGCCGAAACACCGAAGCTCTACCGCGAGGTGCTCGCCAAGCACGCGGATAGCCCTGCCGCGTCCGAAGCCGCCCTCATCCTGATTCGCGCGGCCCAATCCAGCGGTGCGAAATCGGAAGACGTGAAAGCCTGGGCCGCCGCTGCCTCTAGCGCGGCGAAAGGTTACGGCTCGCGCTGGCAAGGCGAGATGGCGGCCCAGGTCGCCGTCGCGCTGCTCGGCCAGGATGGACATGCGACTCTTGCCGTCGAGTATGCGCGCCAGGCGGAGCGCTCCTTGAATCCGCAGTCGTCCGCGTCCGACCAGGTCCGCGTGCTCAGCTTGTTGGCGTGGGCGCTGCGGAAAACCGGGGCGGACGACGAAGCCAAGAAGTTCGACGGCCGCATCGCGAAGCTCGATGACGTGCTCGATCGTGAGTACCTCGCCAAGATGCCAGGCTTCAAGGGGGCCGTGTTTGAGGGCCGCAAGACCAAGAGCGACCGGGCCGTGTTCATGGAGCTATTCACCGGCGCCATGTGCCCGCCGTGTGTCGCCGCCGATCTGGCGTTCGATGTGCTGCAAAAATCGTACAAGCCGAGCGAGCTGGTGCTGATCCAGTATCACCTGCACATTCCCGGCGCTGATCCGCTGACCAACCCCGACACCGAAGCCCGCTGGGCCTACTACACCAAGGCGTATCCGAAGGAAGTCCGCGGCGTCCCCTCCAGCATCTTCAATGGCAAGCCGCGATCCGGCGGAGGAGGAGGCATCGCCAACGCAGAAAAGAAGTACGGCGACTACCGCGGCGTCATCGATCCGCTGCTCGAAGAGCCCTCGGGCGCCAAGATTTCGGCCCAGGCCCGGCGCGACGGCGATCGCATCGAAATCTTCGTCAAGGTCGCCGATCTCGCCGAGCCTGACCCGAACAAGAAGCTGCGCATTCTGCTGGCCGAGGAAACCGTTCGCTACGTCGGCAGCAACAAGATCCGCATGCACCACAACGTTGTCCGCGCGTTCCCCAGCGGCGTGGCCGGCATGGCATTGACCGAAGCCGCCTCCCGGCACAAGGCGTCGATCAACCTCGCCGAGCTGCGCGGCTCCCTCACCAAGTACCTCGACGATTACCAGGCCAACGTCCGCCCGTTCTTCAATCCGGCCCGGCCGCTCGACCTCAGTCAACTGCGCGTGATCGCCTTTGTGCAGGACGACATCACGCGCGAGATCCTGCAAGCGGCCCAGGTTGAGGTGAAGACGAAATAACCTTGAAAGCCGAGGGATTCGGAGTACCTTAACCCTCGGCGTCCACGGGCGACATCAAACCCGCCTTGTGTGCCCGCTCGTTTTTGCTATACCCCACCTCTTCTTGACGGGTTTCGCCGTCTCCGTTATCGTACATTGTCTGACTTGCCGCGCTTGCCAAGGGGACCTTATGCAAGAATCGACGAAACGCCCGTTCCTTTGGCTCTTCGCCACGCTCGCGGTCGTCGGGTTGGTCGCCGACCAGGCGAGCAAGTACGTGGTCTTCGCCAAGTTATACCCCGCCGACACCGAATGGGAGACCAAGGTTGAAGTCATCCCCGGCTATTTCGAGCTGCGCACGGCCTACACGCACCAGCGCGATCCCGGCGACGACGTGTTGTCGTTTCTACGCACCGATCGGTTGCCACACGTCAATCGCGGCGCCCTATTTGGCATCGGCAACGGCGATCCCGAATCGGGCGGCATGAACGGGTTCTTCGCAATAGTCAGCGTGCTCGCGGCGTGCTTCATCGTGATCTGGGCGATGCGCCCCTCGGTTGCGCACGACCGCTTTCTGTGCCTTGCGCTGGGGCTGATCCTCGGCGGTACGCTCGGCAACTTGTACGACCGCGTTGTCTTCGGCGGCGTGCGCGATTTCCTGCACTGTTATTACGACACGCACCCTTGGCCTGACTTCAACATCGCCGACGCCTGCTTGGTCTGCGGCGCCGGCACGCTGCTGGTGCATTCGTTCTTCGTGACCGAACCGGTGAAGGCCGAACCCAGCGTCACTCAGGCGCCGGTGCCGATGCAAACCACCTCCTCGACGCCTGGCGCGTGATCCAAGAAACCACGGATCACACGGATAGGAGAGGGCCTGCAAGGATCTAGGCATTGCTTTGTCACAGGTAAAATGGCGGGAGGGCGAAGCTCCTGCCGAGCCGCAGCGCCGCTGAAAGTGCAAGGCTCGGCAGGAGCCTCGCCCTCCCGGTCACCCGACAATTAAACTGTGACAGAGCACGAGTCGCCCAGTTTGTAATCGCAATCGCGCATCGCATTTTCTCCCATCCGTGCCATCCGTGTGATCGGTGGTTTGCCGTCCTTGGGTGTCGCGGCCATAGAGAAATCCCATGAAAACCGCCGTGCTGCTGATCGCGAGTTGCTTCTTTCTGCTCTTCGTGCTCACCACCTTCGTTCCCTTCCCTGGCGCGATCCAGGAAGCGCACGCCGCCGGCTTTGATTCCAGCGACATCGCCAACGGGCTGCAACTCACCTTTGAACGCCGCTTTTTCTTTTGGGGCGCGACGCTGCTGGAACTGGGATTGCTTTGCTTTTTGGCGTTGACTGGCTGGTCGCGCCGCTGGGCGGATCGGTTTCTGGCGTGGCCTCACCTAGGCCGAATCTATGCGGTTCTTGCCATCGGCTTGGTTTATCTGGCACTGCATGAGGTCTTGTTCGTACCGCTTGGCGTCGCGCGCTGGTACCATGCGCGCGCCTGGGGCATGTCCAACCTCGATCTCGCCGATTGGTTTCGCGAGCGTTATCTGGCCTACGGCATCAATCTCATCGGGGAAGTCATCGTCGTCGTGGGCTTCTACGCGCTGCTGATCCTATTGCCGCGCGTCTGGTGGCTGATCGCGCCGCTCGGCTTGAGCGCGCTTGGCATCGCTTATGCATTCCTTGCGCCGATCTGGATCAACCCCCTGTTCAATACGTTTACGCCGCTGGAAGAAACTCAATGGCGCCATCAACAGCCACGCGTGCAGGACCTCATTGACAAGGCCAAGGTGCCGGTGCAGGAAATCCTCGTCATGAACGCCTCCCGGCAAAGCAACCACACCAACGCCTACTTCACCGGCTTCGGTCCGACGCGTCGGATCGTCCTTTACGATACGCTGCTCAAGAACCACACCGATGCCGAGATCGAATCGATCCTGGGGCACGAGCTGGGGCACTGGCAACTGGACCACATCAACAAGGGCATCCTGCTTGGCACGCTCGCGGCCCTGCTTGGCTGCTTTGTGCTGGATCGCTGTTTGCTCGCCGCGATCGGCCGAGCGCCGTGGCATCTGCACAGCATTGCCGATCCCGCGGGGTTGCCGCTCGTCATGCTTTTGATCTTTCTCGGCAGCTGGATTACGATGCCCGTCACCAATGCCGTCACGCGATATTTCGAGCGTCAGGCGGACACTGCCTCACTGGAACTGGCGGGGCAGACGGAAGCATTCATCGCCGCCGAATTGAAACTGGCGAAGGTCAACAAATCGAACGTGGCGCCCGCGCCGTGGAATGTGTGGCTCTTTTCAAGCCACCCGCCGACGGTGGAACGCATCCGCATGGCGCGCGAATGGAAACCGTGACCGCTTGCCGTTTAGCGTTCGCACGGCGCCACGCGAACGCTAAACGGCAAGCGGCATAGGCTCAACGCGGCAACCCAATCAGCCCATACCCCATCTCATGATCGTGCCCCCGCGGCCCCAGATCGAGCGCCGCTTCGCGCAGCGCACGCGTGACTTGATACGGCGTCCAGGTCGGCCGATTCGACCAGTGAAGCGCCGCCAGCCCCGCTGCCTGCGGTGCCGCCGCCGACGTACCCGTGAACGGCCTCTCCCGGCACAGGCTCGGGAACGGCACCGTCGCCACGAAGTCGGGTTTCGGCAAGCGTGAGTTCGGCCCGCATGAGCTGTAGTAGATCCGCCGCCCCTCCGCATCCACGGCGCCGACCGCCTGCACATCCGCCCCGTCGCCCGGAAACGGAATGCTCCCCCGGCTCGTCGTGTGCTCCAACGAACCTCCCAGCACCACCAGATGAAACGCTTCCATCTTCGTGACCGGTGCATCGACGCAGCGGACGTTCACCTGGTACGTCGCGCCGGGATCTGGCTCGAAACGGACGACGGCACGGCCCACCTGTTTTGTCGCATCCACTTGCAAAATCGAGCGCCCGATCACCTCGCCGCTGGCACGCTCGTGAATCGACAACTCAAAAACGCTATGCGTCGGCCCGTAGAACTCGACGGCGACGCGTTCCTTGCCCCACGGCGTGAGCGTGTTGTTCGCCTCCTCATCACGCCAGCGATGCCAACCGGAGTCGTCGGGCGCGTAAAGGCCGCACCAGTGCCGCTGGGCGGTGTTGCCTGCACTGGCGAAGAACAGCGCATCCTTGAGCAACGGGGCGAGCCCGCGATGCACCTCGCCGCCGCCTTCGCCGTCCGACCAGCTCGGCATGATGAGCGAGCACGACAGGACCTTGGCGCCTTGCTCCGTGGCCCAACGAACCGCATCGAGAAACGCCTGCGGGCTGTCGGGCTCCCAGTTGACGAGCAGGATCTCCGCGTCCGGCGCCAGCGCGTGCAGCACCTCGGCGCAGAGGATGCCGTGCTGGCTGTCGCGCGCTTCGAGATTGCGATCCGCGCGGAAGGAGCGCGTCTTGACGCTCTTGGGCAGCCCTTTGCCGAGGAACTTGCGGTAATCGCGAAACCCGCTGTCAAGGACGGCAATCTTGACGCCGTCGCCGCGCCGTCCGTCTTGATGCCAGTGCAAGACGCCAAGGTTGGCAAGGTGTGCTTTGCGTTCGAGTGCCGGCGCTTCGAGCGCCTCGGTAGCCGCCTGCTCAACCGAAACCGCCGGCGGCGCTTTCGGCGCGCATGCCGGGACGAGAAAGAGCAGCAGCCATAGCCAACGAATGCGCAGCATGTTCCCAATATCGGCGAGTTTCGCCAATCATCGGGAACGAATCGGTTGGGTTGGGAAGATGGGCAACGGCAAGCTGGGAAAGGTCTATCGCTCGGTGATTACCCCAGAGTGGGTCTGTCTCAGCGCCATTCGACACGCAACGAATTAACTGATTACTCTGTGTAGTGTTACGCCTATCGCATGGTTTTTCGTTGCGCGGGGTGGGTGTGTCAGCGTGTGTGTGTGAAACTCGCAAGCGCAAAGCAAGTCATTTTCAGAGACTCACCCAATCGCCGCCAGGTCCAGCGTCGTCCCATAGCGGGCCAGCACCGCGTGGCGCAAGGCCGCGTGCTCCGGCTGCTTCAAGCCTGCGTCAGCACCGACGATTTCGATTGCGTCGTGCCGGGCCATTTCCAGCAGGTCGAAATCGTGTAGCAAATCGCCGAAGCGCAGGTCGCCCAGGCCGTGCTGGCGGGTGCCGAAGAACTCGCCGAGGCCGCGCAGGCGCGCGTCCTCCTCGGCAAGGGCGAAGCCGTCACTGGTGCGGCAAATCGCGCGCAGGCGCTGGCGTGCCTCCTCGGTCGCGATGCCGGCGAAGAGATAGCACTCGCCGGCGACGCTGCCGCGCGTGACTCGGCCGCGCAGCTGGTGGAGTTGCGACAGGCCGAAGCGGTCGGCGTGCTCGACGATCATCAGCGTCGCGTTGGGAACATCGACGCCGACTTCGATGACGACCGTCGTGACGAGAAGATCGAGCTGGCGGTCGCGGAACTCGTTCATGACGCGCTGTTTTTCATCGTCCGACAGTCGGCCATGCAACAAGCCGACGCGAAAGTCCTTGAACGGGCCGGTGCTCAAGATCTCGCATTGCTCGGTGGCGGCGGTGAGATCGAGCGTTTCGGATTCCTCGACAAGCGGGCAGACGATGAACGCCTGCCGGCCCTTCTTCATCTCGTCCTGAAAGCGTTGATAAACGCGCTCGCGCTGCGTCTCGGCGTGCCAGCGCGTCAGCACGCGCTGTCGGCCCGGCGGGAGTTGCTTGATGGTGGACGTGTCGAGATCGCCGAAGACGCTGAGGGCAATGGTGCGCGGGATCGGCGTCGCGGTCATCACGAGATAGTGCGGATCGACGCCCAGCTTCTTGACACGGGCCCGCTGGTTGACGCCGAACCTGTGCTGCTCATCGATCACCACCAGGCCGAGCTTGGCGAACTCGACGTCGTCCTGAATCAACGCCTGGGTGCCAATGACGAGATCGATGTCGCCGGATTTGATTCCGTTGAGCGTCCGCTCCCTCTCTTTGGGCGACAAACTCCCCGTCAGCAAGGCCCGGCGCACGCGGCTCTTGGCCAGATATTGTTCGAAAGTCTGCCAATGTTGCTGGGCGAGCACTTCCGTCGGCGCCATCAGAATCGCCTGATGCTTGTTGGCGACGGCGACGAGCAGGGCATAGACGGCGACCGCGGTCTTGCCGGCGCCCACGTCGGCTTGCAGCAAGCGCTGCATCGGGCGGTCGCTCGCCAGGTCCTTGACGATCGAGGCAACCGCCCGGTCCTGGTCGGCGGTCAGCGCAAACGGATACAACCGGCGGATGTGCTGATCGATCGCCGGCGACGTCACCAGCTTCGGCGCCAGCTGGCGATCGCGCACGCTGCGGCGGCGCGCCGCGAGTGCGACTTGCAGGATCAGGAACTCCTCGTAGATGAACCGGCGCCGGGCGTGGACGCCCTGCGGCAACACCTCGGGGAAGTGGACTTGCCAAAGGGCCTCGGCAACCGGCGGATACTCGCGTTTGACGCGCGTGGGCGTCGGAAGGTTTTCCGAAACGTCCTGGGCGGCCTTCTCAAGTGCGGAACGAATGGCAGCCCGCAGGTGCTCCGGGCGCAGCCCCTCGGTCAACGGGTACACGGGAACCACTTCGAGTTTGGCCTCGTCGCCCTCGAGGACTTGAACGCGCGGATGGGTCATCTGCCAGTAGTCGCGATACCACTTCGGCTTGCCGCTGAAGGCGACTTTTTGGCCATAGTGCACCTTGCCAACGATCATGAGCGAGTTGAACCAGATGCCCGCGACGCACTTGCCCTTGCTGTCGGCGATGACAACCTGCGTGATGCGCCGGCCGTCGGGCAGCTCCTTGCCTTCGATCTCGACGACTTCGCCCTGCACGGTCTGGAGAACGCCGGCCTCGATTCTATCGATCGATTGCACGTTGGTGAGATCGTCGTAAGAGCGCGGGAAGTGAAAGATCAGATCGCCGACGGTGCGGATTTCCAGCTTGGCGAGCAGGTCGGCGCGCGCGAGGCCGACGCCCTTGAGGAACTGGACGGATTCGTCGAGTGATTTTGATGAGACCGTGGACATTGCAATATCCCCGTTTCGCAGTTTGCCGCTTGCGGCTTAGCGTTCGCGTGGCGTCTCGCGAACGCTAAGCCGCAAGCGACGAATTCGGGGCATTACACGGTCGGCGGCGGCGCATTCGCATAAACGCGCGCATCGACGCGCTGGGCTCGCGCCAGGTCCACCTGCTCAGCTGCGAGATCGAACTCCAGCCGCGGCTCCTCGTTCAATTGCAAAGGCAAGCGCACGGTGAACGTGCTCCCACGGCCCAGCTCGCTTTGCAGCGTCACCTCGCCGCCGAGCAGCTTGCAGAGCTCACGCACGATGGACAGACCCAGGCCGGTGCCGGCATGTTCGCGCGTCAGCGGGTTGCCTGACTGGCGGAACTTCTGGAACACCAGGTCCTGCTCCTCCGCGGCGACCCCGACGCCCGTGTCCAACACGGAGATCGTCACATACTTCGTGTCCGCCTCCGCCTTGAGCGCCACGCGGCCACCTTCAGGCGTGAACTTGATCGCGTTCGACAAGAGATTCTGCAGGATCTGCTGCAGCTTCGTCATGTCTTGCCGCAGCGTCGGGATGTCGGGCTCCATCTGGCTGCGCAAGTCGATGTTCTTCTTCTCGGCAACCGGGCGGAACATGTTCAAGACGCCATCGCAGACATCGTGCAGGTTGAACGCTTCGAGCCTCACTTGCATCTTGCCCGCCTCCATCTTGGCCAGATCGAGGATGTCGTTGATGAGATTGAGCAGCTTCTGCCCGCTCATTTGAATGTTTACGACCCAGCGCCGCTGCTTCTCGGTCAAGACATCGCCGGAGAGGAGCACGTCGCTGAAGCCGAGGATGCTGTTGAGCGGCGTGCGCAGCTCATGGCTCATGGTGGTGAGAAACTCGCCCTTGAGCTTGTTCGACTCGAAGAGAGCGAGGTTGGTCTGGGCGAGTTCATCGACCTTGCGATCGAGGTCGGCGTTGACCTTACGCCATTGATCTTGCATGGCGACGAGGTGGCGCAACATGCGGTTGAAGGCATGGCTCAGGTCCTCGAACTCGTCGCCGGTCTGGATCTCGCTACGCACGTTCAGTTCGCCGGCGGCGATGGCGTCGGAGACCTCTTTCAAGTGCGTCACCGGCTTGACGATGATATAACGCACGATGATCCAGCTGCCGACCATGATGAGGATGGCGGTGCCGATCGCCGTCGTCACCAGAATTGCGCGGTTCCAGTGTACGCCTTCTTCGATCGACCTGGTCGGCATGCGGATGCGGACCATGGCGAGCAAGTCGTTCTCCGCCAGCGCGTCCCGGCCCTTCTTTTTCGCGAGGGCCTGGTGACAGTTCATGCAACCGGCGCCGGCACGGATCGGCGCGTAGTAGAGCAGCACCTGGTCGCTGTCGCGCCGGCGCCAATCCTCGAGCTTGGCATCGGGGCGATCGAATTCCTTGTAAAGATTCTGTTCAAAGCTGTCGTCGAACTGCGCACTGAGGAAGTGATACTGGTATTCCTTGCCGGGCTCCTTGAGGATGACGTGGTCGAGGCTGCCTGGCTGCTTCGCATCGGGGAGTTGTTGCAGATGTTGCATGACCAGTGGCATATGGTGCCGATCGAACGTCGGGGCGACCAGCAGCCGGCACGTCATGACCGCCTGGTCATACGCCACATGCTCGGTCTGGTAAGCGTAGAGCCAAAAGCTAAGCATGATGAGGACCCCGACGCCGCCGCCGAACAAGAATCGGCACTTGCGTTCGAGGCTGGTCTCGCCCAGCAATCGTTTGAAGGCGCGGTACGACATCGATTTCCCTGTTGACCGTTGGACAGGATTCCAATCCTGTCCTCTTCAGCTGAAGGACAGGATCGGAGTCCTGTCCCACGAATTGTACCCGAAACCAGAGCGCGCTGCCTACACCCGTTTCCGCTGGCACTTCGGACAAAAATGCGTCGAGCGCCCGGCGAGCGCGATCCTCTCGATCTCCGTGCGACAGCGCACACACGGCTCGCCCGTTCGGCCATAGACGCGAAATTCGTCCTGCATTTGCCCCCTCAATCCCGAGCCGCCGACGTAATCGCGGATGCTGGAACCGCGCTTTTCAATCGCGCGCGTGAGAACGCTGACGATCGCGAGCCGCAGTTGCTCGGCCTGTTTCGGGTTGAGCGTTTGGCCGACGAGGGTCGGATGCAGGCGCGCCTCGAAGAGCGATTCGTCGGCGTAAATATTGCCGACGCCGGCAACAACAGTCTGATCGAGCAGGATAGCCTTGAGGCTGCGCCGTGTGTTCCGCAAGGATTCGCCCCAGCAATCCGGATCAAGGTCGAACGGCTCCGGACCGAGGCCCTTTTGCAGGAAGTGCGCGTCGAGTTTTACGCGCGACGGATAATAGGTCACGCTGCCGAAGCGGCGCACGTCGCGGAAGCGCAGCTCGTTGGCGTCATCGAGCGAGAAAACGACATGAGTGTGCGTTTCGCGCGGCACCTTGGCCGAGACCACGGTAAACTGTCCGGTCATGCCGAGGTGGACGAGCAGCCACGGCTCGCCCAGGTCGATCAGAATCCATTTGCCGCGGCGATGGATCGCGCGGGTGCGCTGGCCTAGCAGATGCACTTCCCAGGAGCGCGACCACTTACGGCGCAGCGCTTTCTTGCTGACCGTGATCTCGATGAACGATCGGCCGACCAGCAGCGGGCGCAAATCGCGCACCACCGTTTCGACCTCCGGCAATTCCGGCACGATGGCTCCTCCCCGTTCGGGACGTTGTTACAATGAATATCATATGTCAAACACGATCCAACCCGTCCCCGATCAACATGGCCGATTCGGCCCCTACGGCGGACGCTACGTTCCCGAAACTCTGATGCACGCGTTGCGGCAACTGTCCGAGCACTATGACGCCGCCCGTGCCGATCCGGAGTTTCAGAAGCGCCTCGATTACTACCTGCGGCACTACGTTGGTCGGCCGTCCCAACTGTACTTTGCTGAGCGACTGACGAAATATGCCGGTGGCGCCCGTATCTTTCTCAAGCGTGAGGACCTCAATCACACTGGCGCACACAAGATCAACAACTGCCTCGGCCAAGCCCTTCTGTGCAAACGCATGGGCAAGCCGAGGATCATCGCCGAGACCGGGGCAGGGCAGCACGGCGTGGCGACCGCAACTGCCGCCGCTCTCTTCGGGTTCCAGTGCCAGGTCTACATGGGCGAGGAGGACGTGCGCCGCCAAAAGCTCAACGTCTTCAAGATGCGCGCCATGGGAACAGAGGTCGTGTCGGTCACGAGTGGCAGCCGAACCTTGCGCGACGCCATCAACGAAGCGATGCGCGACTGGATGGCCTCGGTCGAAAACACCCACTACATCATCGGCAGCGTCGTCGGCCCGCATCCGTTTCCGATGATGGTCCGCGATTTCCAGTCAGTCATCGGCAACGAGACGAAACAGCAGTGCCACGAGCAGATCGGCCGACTCCCCGACGTCGTCATCGCCTGCGTCGGCGGCGGCAGTAACTCCGCGGGAATGTTCTATCCCTTCGTCGGCGATCACGATGTCGAGCTGATCGGCGTCGAAGCCGGCGGCAAGGGCGACAAGGAAGGCGATCACGCCGCCACGTTAAGTCAAGGCAAGCCCGGCGTCTTGCACGGGTCCATGAGCTACGTCCTGCAAGACAAGGACGGCCAAACCGCCAACGTTCACTCGGTCTCCGCCGGCCTCGATTACCCCGGCGTCGGCCCCGAACACAGCTACTGGAAGGACAGCAAGCGCGTCACTTACACCCACGTCAGCGATGCCGACGCCCTGCAAGCCTTCTCCCTGTGCAGCAAGCTCGAAGGCATCTTGCCGGCCCTGGAGACGTCGCACGCTATCGTCGAAGCCGTCAGGATGGCGGCGAAGCGCAGCCACGAGGATGTGGTGGTGGTGTGTTTTTCGGGGCGCGGCGACAAGGATTGCTTCGAGGTGGCGCGGTTGATGGGTGAGGAGATTGAGGAATGAGGAGCTTGCCATGACCCGCGAAGAGGCCGTTGCGCTGATCAATAGCTCCGAGTTGGGCGAACGCAGGGACAGCATCATCAAAGAGCTGCGCTCGTCCGTACTAATTGATGCAACTCGTGTTCCTATGGAAGAATTACCGATCGGCGCATCCAGAATTGGCGGCGTCCCCGACTTGCCAAAGGACGTCAGGTGGCCCCGATGGTCCGGTACAAGGTAGCCCTTCACGGGCAGCTGGCTTCGGCTTGCCCGGTTTTCGGCCACTGCTTATCATGTCGCGTTATGATCCCCGCAGGGACGCTACCGTGCGCAGGATGCGCCAGGCTGGAACAACAGTTTAAGGAACTCCAAGCTCGGTTTGCGCAAGTGGAGGCGGAACTTGCCGCCGCGAAGAAGAACTCACGCAACTCTTCCAAGCCACCCTCCAGCGATATCGTC